>NC_008027.1:4150213-4497926 GCF_000026105.1 Pseudomonas entomophila L48 | reverse complement strand
GCCAAGCCTGCCCAGGTCGAGGTGGTGGTGCACCCGCAGAGCGTCATCCACTCGCTGGTGGATTACGTCGATGGCTCGGTGCTCGCCCAGTTGGGCAATCCGGACATGCGCACGCCCATCACCAACGCCCTGGCCTGGCCCGAGCGCATCGACTCTGGCGTGGCACCGCTGGACCTGTTCGCCATCGCTCGTCTGGATTTCCAGGCGCCCGACGAACAGCGCTTCCCTTGCCTGCGCCTGGCGCGTCAGGCTGCCGAGGCCGGTAACAGTGCGCCCGCCGTGCTCAATGCCGCCAACGAAGTGGCGGTGGATGCGTTCCTCCAGCGGCGTATCCGCTTCCCGGAGATCGCGGGTATGATCGAACAGGTGCTCGACCAGGAGCCTGTGGTACCGCTCACCACGCTGGATGCGGTGTTCGCTGCCGACCAGCGTGCCCGGGAACTGTCCCGGGAATGGTTGAGGCGCCACGGCCGCTGATCGGCGGTGGCCCGCCACGCCGAACGTCATCCGGAGATAGGACATGACTGCGCTCTACATGATTATCGGCACCCTGGTGGCTCTGGGCGTGCTGGTCACCTTCCATGAATTCGGTCACTTCTGGGTGGCGCGTCGCTGTGGGGTCAAGGTGCTGCGTTTCTCGGTGGGCTTCGGTACGCCGTTAATACGCTGGCATGACCGGCACGGCACCGAGTTCGTGGTCGCGGCGATCCCGCTGGGCGGTTACGTCAAGATGCTCGACGAGCGTGAGGGTGAAGTCCCGCCTGCGCTGGTCGAGCAATCGTTCAACCGCAAGTCGGTGCGCCAGCGCATCGCCATCGTTGCCGCTGGCCCCATCGCCAACTTCCTGCTGGCGATCCTGTTCTTCTGGTTCATCTCCATGCTGGGCACGCAGCAGGTGCGCCCAGTCATTGGCGCGGTCGAGACGGGTAGCCTGGCGGCGACCGCTGGTCTGAACGTCGGGCAGGAAATCGTTTCCATCGATGGCAAGCCGACCAATGGCTGGTCGGCGGTCAACCTGCAATTGGTTCGCCGCCTCGGTGAGAGTGGCACCTTGCGGGTCGGTGTGCTCGACGAGGGTGCCACGGTCGAGCGTCAGCACGATATTCAGCTGAGTCACTGGCTCAAGGGTGTCGACGAGCCCGATCCGATCCAGTCCTTGGGGCTGCGCCCTTGGCGCCCGGCGGTCGAGCCGGTGCTGGCCGAGATCGATCCGAAAGGCCCGGCCGCCGCAGCGGGGCTCAAGACGGGCGACAAGCTGCTTGCCCTCGATGGCACCGTGCTGGGCGACTGGCAGCAGGTGGTCGACGCGGTGCGTGCCCGCCCTGAAAGCAAGGTTAGCCTGCGCGTCGAGCGTGATGGCGCGCAGCTGGAGGTGCCGGTCACCCTGGCGCGCAAGGGCGAAGGTCAAGCTTCCGGTGGTTACCTGGGCGCTGGCGTCAAGGCGGCGCAATGGCCGGCGCAGATGCTTCGCGAGGTCAGTTACGGGCCGTTGGAGGCCGTGGGGGAGGGGCTTTCGCGCACCTGGAACATGAGCGTACTGACCCTCGAATCGCTGAAGAAAATGCTGTTCGGAGAGCTCTCGGTAAAAAACTTGAGCGGACCGATAACCATTGCTAAAGTGGCGGGCGCTTCAGCCCAGTCGGGCGTTGGGGATTTCCTGAATTTCCTGGCCTATCTGAGCATAAGCCTGGGGGTTCTGAACCTGCTGCCCATCCCAGTACTGGATGGGGGGCATTTGCTGTTCTACCTGATCGAGTGGGCGCGCGGTCGTCCGCTCTCGGATCGGGTGCAAGGTTGGGGGGTCCAGATCGGTATCAGTTTGGTCGTCGGGGTGATGTTGCTCGCCCTGATCAATGATCTGGGTCGACTATAAAAGCTTCGCTCAATCGCGAAACCTGCCGCCTCATCGCGGCGGGTTGTTTATTGCCAGTTGGAATAAAAGGACTTCATGAAACGTCTGCTGCTAACTGCGGTGCTCTCCGCACTGATGATCGCTGAAGTTCACGCCGAGTCCTTCACCATCTCCGATATTCGTGTCAACGGCTTGCAGCGGGTCTCCGCCGGCAGCGTGTTCGGCGCGTTGCCGCTGAACGTCGGCGACCAGGTCGATGATCGCCGCCTGGTCGACTCCACCCGCTCGCTGTTCAAGACCGGCTTCTTCCAGGACATCCAGCTGAACCGCGACGGCAATGTCCTGATCATCAACGTGGTCGAGCGCCCGTCGGTGTCGAGCATCGAGATCGAAGGCAACAAGGCGATCAGCACCGAAGACCTGATGAAAGGCCTGAAGCAGTCGGGCCTGGCCGAAGGCGAGATCTTCCAGCGTGCCACGCTCGAAGGCGTGCGTAACGAACTGCAGCGCCAGTACGTCGCTCAAGGGCGCTACTCCGCCGAAGTCGACGCCGAAGTCGTCCCCCAGCCGCGCAACCGCGTCGGCCTGAAGATCAAGATCAACGAAGGCACCGTGGCCGCGATCCAGCACATCAACGTGGTGGGCAACACGGTGTTCGACGACGAAACGTTGGGGCAGCTGTTCGAGCTCAAGACCACCAACTGGCTGTCGTTCTTCAAGAACGATGACAAGTACGCCCGCGAAAAACTGTCCGGTGACCTGGAGCGCCTGCGCTCTTACTACCTGGACCGCGGCTACATCAACATGGACATCGCTTCGACCCAGGTGTCGATCACCCCGGACAAGAAGCACGTCTACATCACCGTCAACATCAACGAAGGCGAGAAGTACACCGTTCGCGACGTGAAGCTGTCCGGTGACCTCAAGGTGCCGGAAGACCAGGTCAAGTCGCTGCTGCTGGTGCAGCCAGGCCAGGTGTTCTCGCGCAAGGTGATGACCACCACGTCCGACCTGATCACTCGTCGCCTGGGTAACGAAGGCTACACCTTCGCCAACGTCAACGGCGTGCCACAGCCTAACGACCAGGATCACACCGTCGACATCATGTTCGTCGTCGATCCGGGCAAGCGTGCCTACGTCAACCGCATCAACTATCGCGGCAACACCAAGACCGAAGACGAAGTGCTGCGTCGTGAAATGCGCCAGATGGAAGGTGGCTGGGCCTCGACCTACCTGATCGACCAGTCGAAGACCCGTCTCGAGCGCCTGGGCTTCTTCAAGGAAGTCAACGTCGAGACCCCGCCGGTGCCAGGCACCGACGACCAGGTCGACGTCAACTACAGCGTCGAAGAGCAGGCTTCCGGCTCGATCACCGCCAGCGTCGGTTTCGCCCAGAGCGCGGGCCTGATCCTGGGTGGCTCGATCAGCCAGACCAACTTCCTGGGTACCGGTAACAAGGTCTCCATCGGCCTGACCCGTTCCGAATACCAGACCCGCTACAACTTCGGCTTCGTCGACCCCTACTTCACCGCCGACGGTGTCAGCCTGGGCTACAACGCCTTCTACCGCAGCACCAACTACGACGACCTCGACGTCGATGTGGCCAGCTATGCGGTCGACAGCCTGGGTGCCGGTGTCAGCCTCGGCTACCCGATCAGCGAGACTTCGCGCCTGACCTATGGCCTGACCGTACAGCAGGACAAGCTCAAGACCGGCAAGTACACCGTCGATGAGATCTTCGACTTCGTCGACAAGGAAGGCGACAACTTCCTGAACTTCAAGGCCTCGATCGGCTGGTCCGAATCGACCCTGAACAAAGGCGTGCTGGCAACCCGTGGTCACTCGCAAAGCCTGACCCTGGAGTCCACCATCCCGGGCAGCGACCTGTCGTTCTACAAGCTCGACTACCGTGGCCAGTTGTTCAAGCCGATCAACAACGACTACACCCTGCGCCTGCACACCGAGCTGGGCTATGGTGATGGTTTCGGTGGCACTTCGGGCCTGCCGTTCTACGAGAATTACTACGCGGGTGGTTTCAACTCCGTACGTGGCTTCAAGGACAGCAGCCTCGGGCCACGCAGCACGCCTAGCCGCGGTGAAGGCAACCCTGGCGGCAAGCCAGGCACCATCGCCGACCCGGACCAGGATCCGCTGCCGTTCGGTGGCAACGTGCTGGTGCAGGGCGGTGTCGAGTTGCTGTTCCCGCTGCCGTTCGTCAAGGACCAGCGTTCGCTGCGCACTTCCGTGTTCTGGGACGTGGGTAACGTGTTCGACACCAACTGCGGCAGCAAGCCTGATTGTGCGAAGGTCGGTTTCTCGGACATGGCCAGCTCCGTCGGTCTGGGCGTGACCTGGATTACCGCGCTGGGCCCGCTGAGCTTCAGCCTGGCGATGCCGATCAAGAAGCCGGACGACGCCGACACGCAAGTGTTCCAATTCTCTCTGGGCCAGACCTTCTGAGGTCGGCCCTGGTTTAACGACAACGGTTTATCCAGGAGTTCATCGTGCGTAAGTTGACCCAACTGGCCATCCTGGCCGCGGCGCTGGTCGCCACCCCGGCTTTCGCCGAAATGAAGGTAGCCGTGCTGAACTATCAGATGGCCCTGCTCGAATCCGACGCGGCCAAGAAGTACGCCGTCGACGCCGAGAAAAAATTCGGCCCGCAGTTGACCAAGCTCAAGGGCCTGGAAAGCAGCGCCAAAGGTATCCAGGACCGCCTGATCAAGGGCGGCGACAAGATGCCTCAGCCAGAGCGTGAGCGTCTGGAGCTCGAGTTCAAGCAGAAAGCCCGCGACTTCCAGTTCCAATCGAAAGAGCTGAACGAAGCCAAGGCCGTTGCCGACCGCGACATGCTCAAGCAGCTCAAGCCCAAGCTTGACGGCGCTGTCGAGGAAGTGATCAAGAAGGGCGGCTTCGACCTGGTGCTCGAGCGCGGCGCGGTCATCGATGTCAAGCCTCAGTACGACATCACCCGCCAAGTCATCGAGCGCATGAACCAAGCGCGTTGATATGACCGTGACCATGACACTCGGCCAACTGGCCGAGGCCCTCGGGGCCACGCTGAAAGGCCCCGAGGCGCTGCAGATCACCGGGCTGGCCACCTTGCAGGAGGCCGGTTCCGGGCAGTTGAGCTTCCTCGCCAACAAGCAGTACCGCAAATTCCTGGAGAGTTCCCAGGCCAGCGCGGTGCTGCTCAAGGCAGAGGACGCCGAAGGCTTTGCCGGCAACGCACTGATCGTGGCCGACCCTTATCTTGCCTATGCGCGCATTTCGCACCTGTTCGATCCAAAGCCCAAGGCTGTAGCGGGAATTCATCCCAGCGCCGTGGTGGCTGAAGATGCGCAGGTCGATACCAGCGCCAGCATCGGTCCGTTTGCCGTGATCGAAAGCGGTGCCCGCATCGGTGCCGATGTGACCATCGGTGCCCATTGCTTTATCGGTGCTCGCTGCGTGGTCGGCGAAGGTGGCTGGCTCGCGCCGCGCGTCACGCTCTATCACGATGTCATCATCGGCAAGCGTGTGGTGATCCAGTCCGGTGCAGTGATCGGCGGCGAGGGCTTCGGCTTTGCCAACGAGAAGGGTATCTGGCGCAAGATCGCCCAGATTGGCGGCGTGACGTTGGGCGATGATGTGGAAATCGGCGTGAACACCGCCGTGGATCGCGGCGCCTTGTCGGACACGCGTATCGGTGATGGCGTCAAGCTCGACAACCAGATCCAGATCGCCCACAACGTGCAGGTCGGTGACCACACCGCGATGGCGGCTTGCGTCGGGATTTCCGGTAGCACCCGTATCGGCAAGCACTGCATGATCGCCGGTGGCGTCGGCATGGTTGGCCACATCGATGTCTGTGACAACGTATTCGTGTCCGGCATGACCATGGTGACCCGCTCCATTACCGAGCCGGGTGGCTATTCTTCCGGTACGGCCATGCAGCCTTTGGCCGAATGGCGCAAGAGCGCCGCGCGCATTCGCCAGCTGGACGAGATGTCCAAGCGTCTCCAGCAGCTGGAAAAACGAGTTGACACCGTGACCTCAGGTGGCCAGCCGACATCAGAAGGCTGATACCCTCTCCTGAGTGAGCGTTAATAGTCGCTGGCTGGCTCCTCTTTGGATCTGCAAAAGGAGCGTGTGGTCGGTACCTGCGCTCCCTATTCTTATTACAGGCTTCCCCCCGAAATGATGGACATCAACGAGATTCGCGAATACCTGCCTCACCGTTACCCGTTCCTGCTGGTGGACCGTGTGACGGAGCTGGACTTCGAGGCCCAAAGCATTCGTGCCTACAAGAATGTCAGCATCAACGAGCCGTTCTTCAATGGCCACTTCCCGGCGCATCCGATCATGCCCGGCGTGCTGATCATCGAGGCGATGGCCCAGGCGGCCGGTATTCTCGGGTTCAAGATGCTCGACGCCAAGCCGGCCGACGGCACCCTCTACTACTTCGTCGGCTCCGACAAGCTGCGCTTCCGCCAGCCTGTGCTGCCGGGCGACCAGTTGGTGCTGGAAGCCAAGTTCCTCAGCCGCAAGAGCATGATCTGGAAGTTCGAGTGCCGGGCCCTGGTCGACGGCAAGCCCGTCTGCTCGGCTGAGATCACCTGCGCGGAACGCTCCCTATGAGTTCGATTGATCCTCGGGCGATCATCGACCCTTCGGCCAAGCTGGCCGAAGGGGTCGAGGTCGGCCCCTGGTCGATCGTAGGCCCCGATGTGGAAATCGGGGAAGGCACCGTCATCGGTCCGCATGTGGTGCTCAAGGGGCCGACCCGCATCGGCAAGCACAACCGCATCTACCAGTTCTCGTCGATTGGCGAAGACACCCCTGACATGAAGTACAAGGGTGAGCCAACGCGCCTGGTGATGGGCGATCACAACGTGATCCGCGAGGGCGTCACCATTCACCGTGGCACCATCCAGGACCGTTCGGAGACGACGCTGGGCGACCATAACCTGATCATGGCCTATGCCCACATCGGCCACGACAGCGTGATCGGTAACCACTGCATCCTGGTCAACAACACGGCGCTGGCCGGCCACGTGCATGTGGGCGACTGGGCGATTCTGTCGGGCTACACGCTGGTGCACCAGTACTGCCATATCGGCGCCCATGCGTTTTCCGGCATGGGAACGGCGATTGGCAAGGACGTACCGGCCTATGTCACGGTCTTCGGCAGCCCCGCCGAAGCACGCAGCATGAACTTCGAAGGCCTGCGTCGCCGTGGTTTCAGCGATGAAGTGCTGCACGCCCTGCGCCGCGCCTACAAGATCGTCTACCGTCAGGGTCTTACCGTCGAACAGGCGATGAAGGAGCTGGACGAACTGGTCGCTCAGTTCCCCGAAGTCGAATTGTTCCGCCAGTCGATCGCCAACTCCGCTCGCGGCATTACCCGCTGACATGGCTCAACTCTGTGTTGCGCTGGTCGCTGGCGAGGCCAGCGGCGACATCCTCGGTTCCGGTCTGATGCGCGCCATCAAGGCGCGCCACCCCGATGTACGGTTCATTGGTGTCGGCGGCCCATTGATGGAAGCCGAGGGCATGAGCTCCTATTTCCCCATGGAGCGCCTGGCGGTCATGGGGCTGGTCGAGGTGCTCGGGCGCCTGCGCGAGCTGCTGAAGCGGCGTAAGGAGCTGATTGCCACCCTGATCGACGAAAAACCCGACGTCTTCATCGGCATCGATGCCCCCGACTTCACCCTCAACATCGAACTCAAGCTGCGTCAGGCCGGGATCAAGACCGTGCATTACGTCAGCCCGTCGGTCTGGGCCTGGCGGCAGAAGCGTGTGCTGAAGATTCGCGAAGGTTGCGACCTGATGCTCACCCTGTTGCCTTTCGAGGCACGCTTCTATGAAGAGCAGGGTGTTCCGGTGCGCTTCGTCGGCCACCCCCTGGCCGACACCATTCCCCTTGAGTCTGATCGCGGTGCCGCACGTGCCGAGCTCGGTCTGGCCGAAGGCCCGGTTATCGCCCTCATGCCGGGTAGCCGGGGTGGCGAAGTGGGGCGTCTGGGCGCGCTGTTCCTGGACGCCGCGCAGCGTTTGCGCGAGTTGGTGCCGGGCGTGCGTTTCGTCTTGCCCTGCGCCAATGCCGCGCGGCGTGCCCAGGTCGAGCAGATGCTCGAGGGGCGCGACTTGCCGCTGACGCTGCTCGATGGCCGCTCGCACCAGGCCTTGGCCGCTTGCGACGCGGTGTTGATCGCCTCTGGCACGGCGACGCTCGAGGCGATGCTGTACAAGCGCCCCATGGTCGTGGCCTATCGCTTGGCGCCACTGACCTACTGGATTCTCAAGCGCATGGTCAAAAGCCCTTACGTGTCGCTGCCCAATCTGCTGGCCCAGCGCATGTTGGTGCCGGAGTTGCTGCAGGATGCCGCCACCAGTGAAGCCCTGGCGCAGACCTTGGCGCCACTGGTCGGGGACGGCTCGCAACAGACCGACAGCTTTGACCAGATTCACCGCACGCTGCGCCGCGATGCCTCCAATCAGGCCGCTGACGCCGTACTTGCCTTGTTGAAGGACCGCTGACATGCAGATGGGACTGGATTTCAACCTGGTCGAGGAACTGGTGGCCGGCGTCGATGAAGTGGGCCGTGGCCCGCTGTGCGGTGCGGTGGTCACCGCGGCGGTGATTCTCGACCCGCGCCGGCCGATCCTCGGCTTGAACGACTCGAAGAAACTCACCGAGGCCAAGCGTGACGCGCTGTTCGACGAGATCCGTGAGAAGGCCCTGAGCTTTTGCATCGCCCGGGCCGAGGTCGAGGAAATCGACCGCCTGAACATTCTCCAGGCCACCATGCTGGCCATGCAGCGCGCGGTCGAAGGGCTGCATATCACGCCGAAACTGGCGTTGATCGATGGCAACCGCTGCCCTAAGCTCGCGGTGCCGGCGGCGCCCGTGGTCAAGGGTGACTCGCAGGTGCCGGCGATTGCGGCGGCTTCGATCCTGGCCAAGGTCACCCGGGACCGGGAGATGAGCGAGTTCGAGCTGATCTACCCTGGCTACGGGATTGGCGGGCACAAGGGGTATCCGACGCCGGTGCACCTCGAAGCATTGGCCCGGCTGGGCCCGACCCCCATTCATCGGCGTTCGTTCGCACCTGTTCGCGCCGCGTGGGAAGCCCGTGAGGGGCATTCCAATACCCTGATCTGATCAGGGGCCTGTTCGCCGGCAAGCCGGCTCCTACAAAGCGCGTGCCCTCGTAGGAGCCGGCTTGCCGGCGAACGGGCCACGGCGTGGCCCGAAACCCACCGCCATTTGCGCTACAATCCCGCCCTTGTCGTTCAGCTCTGCTACAGGATCCTCCATGTCGGTCTCCTTCGTTCACCTTCGCGTGCACTCCGAATTCTCCCTGGTCGACGGCCTGGTGCGGATCAAGCCGCTGGCCAAGGCCCTGGCCGGGATGAACATGCCGGCGGTGGCGATCACCGACCAGAGCAACATGTGCTCGCTGGTGAAGTTCTACAAGACCGCCATGGGCGCCGGGATCAAGCCGATCTGCGGCGCCGACCTGTGGCTGGCCGGGGCCGACTCCGAGGCGCCGCTGTCGCGCATCTGCTTCCTGGCCATGAACCCCAAGGGCTATCGCAACCTCACCGAACTGATCTCGCGCGGCTGGACCGATGGCCAGCGCAACGGCCTGGTGATCATCCAGCGCGACTGGATCGCCCCGGCGAGCGAGGGGTTGATCGCCCTGTCCGCGGGCAAGGAGGGCGATATCGGCATGGCCTTGATGGCCGGTCGCCAGGCTGAAGCCGAGGTGCTGCTCGGTGACTGGATGGGCATGTTCCCGGAGCGCTTCTACGTCGAGGTGCAGCGCACCAACCGCGCCGGCGATGAGGAGTATGTGCACGCCGCCGTCGCGCTGGCCGACCAGTTCGGCGCGCCGCTGGTGGCGACCAACGACGTGCGTTTCGTCAAACAGTCGGACTTCGACGCCCACGAGACCCGGGTTTGCATCGGCGAGGGCTGGACCCTCGATGACCCGCGCCGCCCGCGTGGCTATAGCGACCAGCAGTACCTGAAGTCGGCCGAGGAAATGGCAGAGCTGTTCAGCGACCTGCCCGACGCAATTGCCAACACCGTGGAAATCGCCAAGCGCTGCAACATCACGGTGCAGTTGGGCAAGTACTTCCTCCCCGACTTCCCCACGCCTAATGGCATGGGTATCGATGATTACTTGCGCCATGTCTCCCACGAAGGCCTGGAAGAGCGCCTGGCGGTACTGTGGCCGAAAGAGACCACACCGAATTACGAAGAGAAGCGCCAGGTCTACCTTGACCGCCTGAAGTTCGAGCTGGACATCATCATCCAGATGGGCTTCCCCGGTTACTTCCTGATCGTTATGGACTTCATCAAGTGGGCCAAGAACAACGACGTGCCGGTCGGGCCGGGCCGAGGCTCGGGTGCCGGCTCGCTGGTGGCCTACGTACTGAAGATCACCGACCTCGACCCGCTGGCCTACGACCTGCTGTTCGAACGTTTCCTCAACCCTGAACGTATTTCCATGCCCGACTTCGACGTCGACTTCTGCATGGACGGCCGCGACCGGGTGATCGACTACGTCGCCGAGGCCTATGGCCGTAACGCGGTGAGCCAGATCATCACCTTCGGCACCATGGCCGCCAAGGCGGTGGTGCGCGACGTGGCGCGGGTGCAGGGCAAGTCCTACGGCCTGGCCGACCGCCTGTCGAAGATGATCCCCTTCGAAGTGGGCATGACCCTGGAGAAAGCCTACGAGCAGGAAGAGATCCTGCGCGACTTCCTCAAAAGCGACGAGGACGGCCGCGAGATCTGGGACATGGCGCTCAAGCTCGAGGGGGTCACCCGTGGTACCGGCAAGCACGCCGGTGGCGTGGTGATCGCGCCGACCAAGCTTACCGACTTCTCGCCGATCGCCTGTGACGAAGAGGGCGGCGGCCTGGTGACCCAGTTCGACAAGGATGACGTCGAGGCCGCGGGCCTGGTGAAGTTCGACTTCCTGGGCCTGCGTACGCTGACGATCATCAAGTGGGCGATGGAGATCATCAACCGCGAGCAGAAAAAGAACAATCTGCCTGACGTCAACATCGACTTCATCCCGCTGGATGACCGCAAGACCTACGAGCTGCTGCAAAAGGCCGAGACCACGGCCGTGTTCCAGCTCGAATCCCGTGGCATGAAGGAGCTGATCAAGAAGCTCAAGCCCGACTGCCTGGAAGACCTTATCGCACTGGTGGCACTGTTCCGCCCGGGCCCGCTGCAATCGGGCATGGTGGACGACTTCATCAACCGCAAGCACGGCCGCGCCGAGCTGGCCTACCCGCACTCGGACTACCAGTACGAGGGGCTCAAGCCGGTCCTGGCACCCACTTACGGCATCATCCTGTACCAGGAACAGGTGATGCAGATTGCCCAGGTGATGGCGGGCTACACGCTCGGTGGCGCGGACATGCTGCGTCGCGCCATGGGTAAGAAAAAACCCGAGGAAATGGCCAAGCAGCGCGGTGGCTTCATCGAAGGTTGCGTGGCCAACAATATCGACGCGGACTTGGCGGGCAACATCTTCGACCTGGTGGAGAAGTTCGCCGGCTACGGCTTCAACAAATCCCACTCCGCCGCCTACGGCCTGGTGTCGTACCAGACGGCCTGGCTGAAGACCCATTACCCGGCGCCGTTCATGGCCGCGGTACTGTCGGCGGATATGCACAACACCGACAAGGTGGTGGTGCTGGTCGAGGAAGTGCGCAGCATGAAGCTGCGCCTCGACGCGCCGGACGTGAACTTCTCCGACTTCAAGTTCACCGTCAACGACGAAGGCCGCATTGTCTATGGCCTGGGCGCGATCAAGGGCGTGGGCGAGGGGCCGGTCGAGGCCATTGTCGAGGCCCGTGCCCAGGGTGGCCCGTTCAAGGACCTGTTCGACTTCTGCGAGCGGATCGATCTCAAGCGCGTCAACAAGCGCACCCTCGATGCGCTGATCCGCAGTGGTGCACTGGACCGCTTGGGGCCGCACTTCCATGACGAGATCAAGGCCTATCAGGCCAACATCGACATCAATCGCGCGACCTTGCTGTCGGCGCTTGGCGAGGCTGTCAAGGCTGCCGAGCAGGCCGCGCATACCGCGGACAGTGGCCACGTCGACCTGTTCGGGAGCATGTTCGACGAGGCGGATGTGGACGTCTACGCCAACCATCGCAAGGTACGCGAGCTGACACTCAAAGAGCGCCTCAAGGGTGAAAAGGACACCCTTGGCCTGTACCTGACCGGTCACCCTATAGACGAATACGAAACCGAGATCCGTCGCTTCGCCCGCCAGCGTATCGTCGACCTGAAGCCGGCGCGCGACACCCAAACCATTGCCGGCATGATCATTGCCCTGCGGGTGATGAAGAACAAGAAAGGCGACAAGATGGGCTTCGTCACGCTCGACGACCGCTCCGGGCGTATCGAGGCCTCGCTGTTCGCCGACGCCTTCATGGCCGCCCAGGCCCTGTTGCAGACCGACGCCATGGTGGTGGTGGAGGGGGAGGTCAGCAACGACGACTTCTCCGGTGGCCTGCGCCTGCGGGTCAAGACGGTGATGACCATGGAGGATGCACGCACCAAGCTGGCCGAGAGCCTGCGCCTGAAGCTCAGCCACGAGGCACTCAAGGGTGACCGCCTCAGCTGGCTGGGCGAGCTGATCAACCGCCATCGCGGTGGCTGCCCGATCACCCTGGAGTACACCGGCAGCGATGCCAAGGCCATGCTGCAGTTCGGCGACCAGTGGTCCATCGACCCGGCCGACGGCCTGATTCAGGCACTGCGTGACCAGTTCGGGCGTGAGAACGTCTTCCTGCAATACCGTTGAAACGACGCATTTTAATCTCGACCTTTATGCGCCTGATCCCTTAAGGTAGGGCGCCAAACGGATCAACCGGCCGGCCGCCTGGCCGTAGACCCAAGACGGAAGCCTATGAACCCGAATTTCCTCGATTTCGAACAGCCGATTGCCGACCTGCAAGCCAAGATCGAAGAGCTGCGCCTGGTGGGCAACGACAACTCGCTGAACATCAGCGATGAAATTGCCCGTCTGCAGGACAAGAGCAGCACCCTGACCGAGAGCATCTTCGGCAACCTGACCAGCTGGCAGATTGCCCGCCTGGCCCGTCACCCGCGCCGCCCGTACACCCTCGACTACATCGAACACATCTTCACCGAGTTCGAAGAGCTGCACGGCGACCGTCACTTCTCCGACGACGCCGCGATCGTTGGTGGCACCGCGCGCCTGAACGACAAGCCGGTCATGGTCATCGGTCACCAGAAAGGCCGCGAAGTACGTGAAAAGGTCCGCCGCAACTTCGGCATGCCGCGCCCTGAGGGCTACCGCAAGGCTTGCCGCCTGATGGAAATGGCCGAGCGCTTCAAGATGCCGATCCTGACCTTCATCGATACGCCGGGCGCCTACCCGGGCATCGACGCCGAAGAGCGCAACCAGAGCGAGGCCATTGCCTGGAACCTGCGTGTGATGGCGCGCCTGAAAACGCCAATCATCGCCACCGTGATCGGTGAGGGTGGTTCCGGCGGCGCACTGGCCATTGGCGTGTGCGACCAGCTGAACATGCTGCAGTACTCCACCTACTCGGTGATCTCGCCGGAAGGTTGCGCCTCGATCCTGTGGAAGACCGCCGACAAGGCCGCCGATGCGGCTGAAGCCATGGGCATCACCGCCGAGCGCCTGAAGAGCCTGAACATCGTCGACAAGGTCATCCAGGAGCCGCTGGGCGGCGCCCACCGTGACCCGGCGAAGATGGCGGCGAACGTTCGCGCCGACTTGATCGAACAGCTGGACATGCTCGGCAAGCTCGACAACGACACGCTGCTCAAGCGCCGTTACGATCGCCTGATGAGCTACGGCATCTGATTCAGCGGCCCGTTCGCCGGCAAGCCGGCTCCTACAAGATTGCGCAGACCTTGTAGGAGCCGGCTTGCCGGCGAACCAGGCGCAAGGCCAGTGAGGCACTGATGATCAACCTCACCCCCCAGCTCTCTCCCTGGCTCACCGCCCCCGCCTGGTATGTCGCCTTCTCCGGCGGCTTGGATTCCACTGTCCTCCTGCACCTGCTTGCCGACTACGCCCGGCACCATCCTGCGCCGCCCTTGCGCGCCATCCATGTTCATCACGGCCTGCAAGCCGCCGCCGATGCCTGGCCCGATCACTGCCGAGCGGTGTGTGCTGCCCTGGGTATCGAACTCGACGTGATCCCTGTCCAGGTAGCTCCCGGCGCCAGCCTCGAACAGGCCGCGCGCAATGCCCGCTACGGCGCTTTCGAACAATTGCTCAATCCTGGTGATGTGCTGTTCACCGGCCAGCACCGCGACGATCAGGCCGAGACCTTGCTCTTTCGCCTGCTGCGCGGCGCAGGCCTGCGCGGATTGTCTGCCATGCCGGTACACCGGGTGCTGGGTCGGGGGGGGCTGGTGCGGCCGATGCTGGGGCTGTCGCGCCAGCGGTTGCAGGCCTATGCCGAGGCTCACGGCCTAGTGTGGGTCGACGACCCCTCCAACCGCGACACGGCCTTCGCCCGCAACTTCCTGCGTGGCGAGGTGTTCCCGCTGTTACGCAGTCGCTGGCCCCAGGCCGAGGCCAACCTGGCGCGCAGCGCCGAGCACCTGGGCGAGGCGTTGGGGCTGCTGGATGAATTGGCCGCCAGCGACCTGGCGTGTGCCTGCGACAATGCGCCGCTGCCCTGGTTGGGGCTGGACTCCCTGAGTCTTGAGTCGCTGGCGGCACTTTCACCGGCCCGCCAGCGCAATGCCCTGCAATTCTGGCTCGGCCAGCGTTCCCGCCTGCCTGACAGCCGCCACTGGGCCGGCTGGAACGACCTGCGCGATGCCGCCCCCGATGCCTCTCCGATCTGGCGCCTGGCCGATGGCGAACTGCACCGCAGCCATGGGCGGATCTGGTGGTTGAGTGGCGACTGGTTGGCCGACGTGTCGGGTGAACAGCCCTGGCCGGACAGCGCCCAGCCCCTGATCCTGCCGGGCAATGGCAGCGTCCACCTGGCACCCGGCCAGGTGGGGGAAGGCCTGCGTATCCGCTACCGCCAGGGCGGCGAGGTCGTGCAGGTGCCCGACCGCGGCCGGCGCGATCTCAAACGCCTGCTCAACGAGCTGCAGGTGCCGCACTTCGTGCGCCCACGCCTGCCGCTGCTGTATCGCGGCGAGCAATTGCTGGCGGTGGCCAACCTGCCCGGACTGACGCAGGCCGATTGGCAGTTGCACTGGCAACCACCGACGAACGTGCAAGGTTTGAGCTGAAGGGTACATTCGGGTAGACTACCCTCCCTTCTTGATACAGCTTCTGTGGGTTCCGCGAAAACACAGAGGTTGCCGATTACCAAGCAGTTTTTTGCTGGGCTGATTCTTAAAATGACGAGCGAGCTCCATGCCGGGGATACCCCCGGTCTGTACAGACGCGGCAGTTGTTCGAGATGCACTGTGATTGACGCAGGTGATCGGGGGCTTCGGCCTTCCTTCGCTTTCTCCGGCGGCCCATGCCGCCTTAACGCAGACTTCTAGGGTTTTTCATGACGCGCTACATATTCGTCACGGGCGGTGTTGTTTCTTCATTGGGGAAAGGCATTGCCTCGGCTTCCCTGGCGGCCATCCTGGAAGCGCGGGGGCTCAAGGTCACCATGCTCAAGCTGGACCCGTACATCAACGTCGACCCGGGTACCATGAGCCCGTTCCAGCACGGTGAAGTGTTCGTCACCCACGACGGCGCCGAGACCGACCTCGACCTGGGCCACTACGAGCGGTTCATCCGCACCACGATGACCCAGAACAACAACTTCACCACCGGCCGCATCTACGAGCACGTGCTGCGTAAAGAACGCCGTGGTGACTACCTGGGCGCGACCATCCAGGTCATCCCGCACATCACCGACGAAATCAAGCGCCGCATCATCAAGGGCGCCGGTGACGCCGACGTCGCGCTGGTCGAGATCGGCGGCACCGTGGGCGACATCGAGTCGCAACCGTTCCTCGAGGCCATCCGCCAGCTGCGCGTCGAAGTGGGCTCCAAGCGCGCCATGCTGATGCACCTGACGCTGGTTCCGTATATCGCCACCGCTGGCGAGACCAAGACCAAGCCGACTCAGCACTCGGTCAAGGAGCTGCGCTCCATCGGCCTGCAGCCTGACGTGCTGATCTGCCGCTCCGACCACCCGGTCGACGCTTCGTCGCGTCGCAAGATCGCGTTGTTCACCAACGTCGAAGAGCGTGCGGTGATTTCGCTGGAAGACGTCGACACCATCTACAAGATTCCTGGCGTGCTGCACGCACAAGGCCTGGACGACTTCGTCGTCGAGCGCTTCGGCTTGCAATGCAACAGCGCCGACCTGTCCGAGTGGGACAAGGTCGTCGACGCCAAGCTCAACCCTGAGCAGGAAGTGACCATTGCCATGGTTGGCAAGTACATGGAGCTGCTGGACGCGTACAAGTCGCTGATCGAAGCGATGAGCCACGCCGGCATCACCAACCGCACCAAGGTCAACCTGCGCTACATCGACTCCGAAGACATCGAGAACCAGGGCACCAGCCTGCTGGAAGGCGCCGACGCCATCCTGGTCCCGGGCGGTTTCGGCCTGCGCGGTGTGGAAGGCAAGATCACCGCGGTGCAATACGCCCGTGAGAACAAGGTCCCGTACCTGGGCATCTGCCTGGGCATGCAGGTGGCCGTGATCGAGTTCGCCCGTAACGTCATGGGCTGGAAAGACGCCAACTCCACCGAGTTCGATCGCAACAGCGGCCACCCAGTCGTCGGCCTGATCACCGAGTGGGCCGATGCCACCGGCGCGGTCGAAACCCGTACCGAAGCTTCCGACCTGGGCGGCACCATGCGCCTGGGCGCGCAGGACTGCCAGATCGTTGCCGGCTCCAAGGTCCACGACTGCTACGGCAAGGACGTGATCACCGAGCGTCACCGTCACCGCTACGAAGTCAACAACAACCTGCTGCCGCAGCTGATGGATGCCGGCCTGGTGGTTTCCGGCCGCTCCGAAGACGGTGCGCTGGTCGAAGTGGTCGAGTCGAAGGACCACCCATGGTTCGTCGCTTGCCAGTTCCACCCGGAGTTCACCTCCACGCCACGTGACGGTCACCCGCTGTTCAGCGGTTTCGTCAAGGCAGCCCTGGCACAGAAGAACAAGGCCTGATCCATGACTCAGAAGATCATTCGCGTCGGTAACATCGAGATCGCCAACGACAAGCCGTTCGTCCTGTTCGGCGGCATGAACGTCCTGGAGTCCCGTGACCTGGCCCTGAAGGTCTGCGAGGAGTACGTGCGGGTGACCGAGAAGCTCGGCATCCCGTACGTGTTCAAGGCCAGCTTCGACAAGGCCAACCGTTCGTCGGTCAACTCGTACCGCGGCCCGGGCATGGAAGAGGGCCTGAAGATCTTCGAGGAGATCAAGCGCACCTTCAACGTGCCGGTGATCACCGATGTGCACGAGCCCTACCAGTGCGAGCCGGTCGCTCAAGTGTGCGACATCATCCAGCTGCCGGCCTTCCTGTCGCGCCAGACCGACCTGGTCGTGGCGATGGCCAAGACCGGCGCTGTGATCAACATCAAGAAGGCGCAGTTCCTGGCGCCCCACGAGATGAAGCACATCCTCGCCAAGTGCGTCGAGGCCGGCAACGACCAGCTCATCCTGTGCGAGCGCGGTTCGAGCTTCGGCTACAACAACCTGGTCGTGGACATGCTCGGCTTCGGCATCATGAAGCAGTTCGAGTACCCGGTGTTCTTCGACGTGACCCACTCGCTGCAAACGCCGGGTGGTCGCGCCGACTCCGCCGGCGGGCGCCGCGCCCAGGTCACCGATCTCGCCAAGGCCGGCATGAGCCAGGGCCTGGCGGGCCTGTTCCTCGAGGCCCACCCGGACCCGGACAACGCCAAGTGCGACGGCCCGTGCGCGCTGCGCCTGGACAAGCTGGAGCCGTTCCTGGCGCAACTGAAGCAACTGGACGACCTGGTGAAAAGTTTTCCGACGGTAGAAACCGCGTAAAGCTCGTTTCTCGGGTAAAGTACCGCCCGTTCCACCCCTGACCTTTCGGTCAGGGGCTCCCTTCGCCAGGCCTGCCCGTGCCATGTCGCCTGGTGAACGGCAAGAATTCCCAAAGCTGCGTTGTTTTCGTCAATTCTGGAGTGCTTACAACAATGGCAAAGATCGTCGACATCAAAGGTCGTGAAGTTCTCGATTCGCGTGGCAACCCCACCGTGGAAGCCGATGTACTGCTCGACAACGGCATCATCGGCAGCGCTTGCGCGCCGTCGGGTGCTTCCACTGGCTCGCGCGAAGCGCTGGAGCTGCGTGATGGCGACAAGAGCCGTTACCTGGGCAAGGGCGTGCTGAAGGCCGTCGCCAACATCAACGGCCCGATCCGCGACCTGCTGCTGGGCAAGGACCCGGCTGACCAGAAAGCCCTGGACCGCGCCATGATCGAGCTGGACGGTACCGAGAACAAGGCCAAGCTGGGCGCCAACGCCATCCTGGCCGTGTCGCTGGCCGCCGCCAAGGCCGCGGCCCAGGACCTGGACCTGCCACTGTACGCCCACATCGCCAACCTGAACGGCACCCCGGGCCAGTACTCGATGCCGGTTCCGATGATGAACATCATCAACGGCGGCGAGCACGCCGACAACAACGTCGACATCCAGGAGTTCATGGTGCAGCCGGTTGGCGCCAAGACCTTCTCCGACGGCCTGCGCATGGGCACCGAGATCTTCCACCACCTCAAAGCCGTGCTGAAGGCCCGTGGCCTGAACACCGCCGTCGGTGACGAAGGTGGCTTCGCCCCGAACCTGGCCTCCAACGAAGACGCCCTGGGCGCCATCGCCGAAGCTGTCGAGAAAGCCGGCTACAAGCTCGGCACCGACGTCACCCTGGCCCTGGACTGCGCAGCTTCCGAGTTCTACGAAGACGGCAAGTACAACCTGTCCGGCGAAGGCAAGTCGTTCGACGCCGAAGGCTTTGCCGACTACCTGAAAGGCCTGACCGAGCGCTTCCCTATCATCTCGATCGAAGACGGCCTGGACGAGTCCGACTGGGCGGGCTGGAAGATCCTGACCGACAAGATCGGCGAGAAGGTCCAGCTGGTGGGCGACGACCTGTTCGTCACCAACACCAAGATCCTGAAAGAAGGCATCGAGAAAGGCATCGGCAACTCGATCCTGATCAAGTTCAACCAGATCGGCTCGCTGACCGAGACCCTGGAAGCCATCCAGATGGCCAAGGCCGCTGGCTACACCGCGGTGATCTCGCACCGTTCCGGTGAAACCGAGGACTCGACCATCGCCGACCTGGCCGTGGGTACCGCTGCCGGCCAGATCAAGACCGGTTCGCTGTGCCGTTCCGACCGCGTCAGCAAGTACAACCAACTGCTGCGCATCGAAGAGCAACTGGGCGCCAAGGCCGTATATCGCGGTCGTGCCGAGTTTCGCGGCTGAGCAAGAGATGGTAAAAAGGCAGCAGCCGGGGCCGGCTGAACGTTCGCTCTGATCGTTCGGTTGTCTCCAACCGGTTTCTGTCGACGAAGCCTGGCCTCGGCCAGGCTTCGTGCTATCGGAAGCTCGCTGCGGCGGCCTTTTCTACCCTGGATATCTTCATGCGCAGTCCCTATTGGTTGTTCCTCGTCCTGCTCCTGCTGCTCGGTGGCCTGCAATATCGCCTTTGGGTGGGTAATGGCAGCCTGGCGCAAGTGACCGAACTCAAGCAGCAGATCGCCGACCAGCATGCGGAGAACGAACGGCTGCTGGAGCGTAATCGCGTGCTCGACGCTGAAGTCCTGGAGTTGAAGAAAGGTATGGAGACCGTGGAAGAACGGGCTCGTCATGAACTGGGGATGGTCAAGGAGGGTGAAACCCTCTACCAGCTGCCGCAGAAATGACGACTGTACTGCCGGCCTTCTGGGCCGTGATTCCCGCCGCGGGCATTGGTGCCCGCATGGCTGCCGACCGTCCCAAGCAGTACCTGCAACTGGGCGGGCAGACCATCCTCGAGCATAGCCTCGACTGTTTCCTCGATCATTCCGCGCTCAAGGGCGTGGTGGTCAGCATTGCCGAAGACGATCCGTACTGGCCAGGCCTGCGTTGTGCCAGCGATCTGCGCATTCAACGCGCGCCGGGTGGCCGCGAGCGCGCCGACTCGGTGCTCAATGCCTTGTTGCTGCTGCACGCCCAGGGGGCGTCTGATGATGACTGGGTGCTGGTGCACGATGCGGCGCGCCCCAACCTGGCACGTAGCGACCTGGACAAGTTGTTGTCCGAGCTTGCTGATGATCCTGTCGGTGGATTGCTGGCGGTGCCTGCGCGGGACACGCTCAAGCGTGCCGGCGCCGATGGCCGCGTGGCTGCCACTGTCGATCGCAGCACCGTCTGGCAGGCCTACACGCCACAGATGTTCCGCCTCGGTATGCTGCACCGGGCGCTGGCCGAGTGCCTGGTGTCGGACGTGGCCGTTACCGACGAGTCCTCGGCCATCGAATGGGCCGGCCATGCGCCGCGCCTGGTCGAAGGGCGCAGTGACAACATCAAGGTGACCCGGCCGGAAGACCTGGAGTGGTTGCGCCAGCGCTGGTCTGGTCGCCGCTAAGCACCTGTCTGGCTCCATCCCTGTAGGAGCGGCTTCAGCCGCGATCACCCGCGAAGCGGGTGCCAGAACCGCGTTGCCTGCATCGCGGCTAAAGCCGCTCCTACAGGGGCGTGGAACGGTACTCGGGCAACTGCGCCAATCCCTCCTTCAGGTGATCCACCAGCCTGCGCACCTTCGGCGACAGGTGCCGCTGCTGCGGATACAGCGCCCACACCGCCGTGTTCGGTGGCTGGTGCCCTTCAAGCAAAGACACCAGCGCACCCGTGTTCAGATGCTCGAGCACGTAATAGTCCGGCAACTGGCACAACCCCATCCCTTGCAATGCCGCATCCAGCACCGCCTGCCCACTGTTACAGCGCCAGTTGCCCTGCACCCGTTGGCTGATCTCGCGGCCATCCTGCTGCAGCGCCCACAGGTCGGAACTGCCGACCAGGCAGTTGTGCCGCGCCAGCTCAGACAGGCTGTGGGGCCGCCCGTAGCGTTCCAGATAAGCTGGCGAGGCGCACAGGTACATGCGCCGTGGCGCCAGGCGTGTCGCCACCAGCCGCGAATCCTGCAGGCGGCCCAGGCGAATGGCCAAATCCATGCCCTCATGCAACAGGTCCAGCGTACGGTTGCTCAGCTCCACCTCAACCCGCAACTGTGGGTACAACGCCATGAAGCGCGTCACCAGCGGCACGATGAAGCGCTCGCCATAGGCCACGGCGCACGTCATGCGCAGCAGCCCCTTGGGTTCACTGGCCAGGTCGCCCATGGCACGCAGCGCTTCCTCCCGGCCATCCTGCAGGCGCTGGCAATGTTGCAGGAAGGTCTGCCCGGCCTCGCTCAGGGTCACCCGCCGTGTGCTGCGGTACAGCAGGCGGGTCTGCAGACGCTCTTCCAGGCGGGCGATCTGCCGGCTGATATGCGACGAGGAAACCCCCAGGCGTTCGGCTGCTGCGGTGAACTGGCCCGACTCGGCCACGGCCACGAATTCGTCGATGCCTTCCCAGCGGCTGCTCATGGATTATCCCTGCATGGCAATAATGTTTTGTGAGTGACCAGATTATTAATCAAATCAGGGTGAATTACACTGCAAGGCACTAATCGACACTCTGTCTGGAGACCTTTGATGATCAAGTCCCGCGCTGCCGTAGCCTTCGAGGCCAAGAAACCCCTGGAAATCGTCGAAGTGGACGTGGCCATGCCCAAGGCTGGCGAGGTGCTGCTGCGCGTGGTGGCCTCCGGCGTATGCCACACCGACGCCTACACATTGTCCGGTGCCGACCCGGAAGGCATCTTCCCGTCGATCCTCGGCCATGAGGGCGGCGCAATCGTCGAGGCGATCGGCGAGGGTGTGACCTCGGTGGCAGTCGGCGATCACGTGATCCCGCTGTACACCCCGGAGTGCGGCCAGTGCAAATTCTGCCGCTCCGGCAAGACCAACCTGTGCCAGGCCATCCGCGCCACCCAGGGCAAGGGCCTGATGCCCGACGGCACCACCCGTTTCAGTTACAAGGGCCAGCAGCTGTTCCACTACATGGGTACCTCGACCTTCTCCGAGTACACCGTGCTGCCGGAAATCTCCGTGGCCAAGATCCAGAAGCAAGCGCCGCTGGAGAAGGTCTGCCTGCTCGGTTGCGGCGTGACCACGGGTATCGGCGCGGTGCTCAACACCGCCAAGGTCAAGGCCGGTGACACTGTCGCCATCTTCGGCCTGGGCGGCATCGGCCTGTCGGCGATCATCGGCGCGGTCAAGGCCAAGGCCTCGCGCATCATTGCCGTGGATATCAACCCGGGCAAGTTCGAGATCGCCCGTCAGTTGGGGGCCACCGATTGCGTCAACCCGAAGGACTACGACCGCCCGATCCAGGAGGTCATCGTCGACCTGACCGACGGTGGCGTGGACTTCTCCTTCGAGTGCGTGGGCAACGTCCAGCTGATGCGTGCGGCGCTGGAGTGCTGCCACAAGGGTTGGGGCGAGTCGGTGATCATCGGTGTGGCCGGTGCCGGCCAGGAAATCGCCACCCGTCCGTTCCAGCTGGTCACCGGCCGCGTCTGGCGCGGTTCGGCCTTCGGTGGCGTGCGTGGCCGCAGCGAGCTACCCAGCTACGTCGAGATGTCCGAGAAGGGCGAAATCCCGCTGGATACCTTCATCACCCACACCATGGGCCTGGAGGACATCAACAAGGCCTTCGACCTGATGCACGAGGGCAAGAGCATCCGCAGCGTGATCCACTTCTGAGGCCATTGCCATGACGCTGGAAAACATCTCTTGCCAGAAAAGCTTCGGCGGCTGGCACAAGCGTTACCGGCACAGTTCCAAGGTGCTGGGCTGCGACATGGTGTTCGCCGTCTACCTGCCGCCCCAGGCCGAGCAGGGTGAGACGCTGCCGGTGCTGTACTGGCTCAGCGGCCTGACCTGCACCGACGAGAACTTCATGCAGAAGGCCGGTGCCCAGCGCCTGGCCGCCGAGCTTGGGCTGATCATCGTCGCGCCGGACACCAGCCCGCGTGGCGAGCAGGTACCAGGCGATCCGGAGGGCGCCTGGGATTTCGGCCTGGGCGCCGGTTTCTACCTGAACGCCACCCAGCAGCCCTGGGTGCAGCACTACCGCATGCATGACTATGTGGTGCAGGAGCTGCCAGCGCTGATCGAGGCGCATTTCCCGGCCTCCGACCAGCGCAGTATCAGCGGTCATTCCATGGGCGGCCATGGCGCGCTGGTTTGCGCTTTGCGCAACCCTGGGCGTTATCGTTCGGTGTCGGCCTTCTCGCCGATCAGCAACCCGATGGATTGCCCGTGGGGCGAGAAGGCGTTCTCCCGTTACCTGGGCGAAGACCGCTCGCGCTGGCGCGAGTGGGACGCCAGCGTGCTGCTGGCCGAGGCCGGTGAATGCCCGCCGCTGCTGGTGGATCAGGGGGATCGTGACGACTTCCTGGAAAAACAGCTCAAGCCACAGGCGCTGGAACAGGCGGCGCGCAAGGGCGGGCATCGGCTGACCCTGCGCCTGCAGCCGGGGTACGACCATAGCTACTACTTCATCGCCAGCTTTATCGATGAGCACCTGCGTCACCATGCGGTGGCGTTGGGCAGGCTGTAGCCCAACGGGCCTCGTTCGCCGGCAAGCCGGCTCCTACCGGATCCCGTAGGAGCCGGCTTGCCGGCGAACGAGGCCCGTACAGCCCCAAACACATCCGCCCAAGCCCCTGCAAAGCAGGTAGAATCACGCCCTGACTCAATCAGGGCGTTTTTCTATGCGTATTGGCCACGGCTACGATGTCCACCGCTTCTGCGACGGTGATTTCATTACCCTGGGCGGGGTGCGTATCCCCCACAAATACGGCCTGCTGGCCCATTCCGACGGCGACGTGTTGCTGCATGCCCTGAGCGACGCCCTGCTGGGTGCCGCGGCGCTGGGTGACATCGGCAAGCATTTCCCCGATACCGACCCGCAGTTCAAGGGCGCCGACAGCCGTGTGCTGCTGCGCCATGTGGTCGGTATCGTCGACAATAAAGGTTGGAAGGTCGGCAACGTCGACGCCACCATCGTCGCCCAGGCGCCGAAAATGGCCCCGCATATCGAGACCATGCGCCAGCAGATTGCCGCCGACCTGCAGGTCGAGCTCGACCAGGTCAACGTCAAGGCCACCACCGAAGAGAAACTGGGCTTCACCGGACGCGAGGAGGGCATCGCCGTGCATGCGGTCGCCCTGTTGCTGCCAGCATGACCGAATTGGAACTGCTGGGGCCGCGTGCCTCGGGCGACGCGTTGGGCACTGCGGTGCTCAAGGCGGTCGCCGAGGATTTTCAGGTCGATGAAGTCCTCGACATTCCTCTGTCCGGCCAGGGCGAGCACCTGTGGTTGTGGGTCGAGAAGCGCGACCTCAACACCGAGGAAGCCGCCCGCCGCCTGGCCCGCGCCGCCGGTGTGCCAGCGCGCTCGATCAGCTATGCCGGCCTGAAGGACCGCCAGGCCCTGACCCGGCAGTGGTTCAGCCTGCACCTGCCAGGCAAGGCCGACCCGGACCTGTCCCGCGCCGAGGACGAAACCTTGCGCGTGCTCAAGCAGGTGCGCCACCAGCGCAAGCTGCAACGTGGCGCTCACTCGGCCAATGGCTTCACCCTACGCTTGACCGGGTTGCAGGCCGATCACCCGGCGCTCGACGCCCGTCTTGAACAGCTCAAGCAGCAAGGTGTGCCCAACTACTTCGGCGCCCAGCGCTTCGGCCACGCCGGCGGCAATGTCCATGACGCCCTGGACTGGGCGACGCGCCAGGCCCTGCCGGAGCAGCGCAATGTCCGCTCGCGGCTGCTTTCCGCCGCGCGCAGCTACCTGTTCAACCAGGTGCTGGCGGCGCGTGTCGCCGATGGCAGCTGGCAGCATGCCCAGGTCGGCGACCTGCTGGCCTTCACCGACAGCCGCAGCTTCTTCGCGGCGGGCGAGGCCGAGTGCAGCGATCCGCGCCTGGCAATCCTCGACCTGCACCCCACCGGCCCGCTGTGGGGCGAAGGGCCGGCGCCTGGTGGCGGCACGCCGCAAGCGCTCGAGACTGAAGTCGGCGCCCGCCACCCACAACTGTGCCAATGGCTGGCGCGAGCGGGCATGGATCACGAACGGCGCATCCTGCGGCTCCCTATTGGGCGGCTGACGTGGCATTATCCCGAGCCTGATATCCTGCAACTGGAATTCGTCCTTCCGGCCGGATGCTTCGCCACCGTGGTGGTGCGCGAACTCGTCGATCTGGTGCCGGCAGGGCAGACGGACAGCCCATGCGTATTCTGATTTCGAATGACGACGGTGTTACCGCACCTGGCATCGCCGCGCTGCACGCAGCGCTGGCTGACCATGCCGAGTGCGTGGTGATTGCCCCGGATCAAGACAAGAGCGGTGCCGGCAGCTCGCTGACGCTGGACCGGCCGCTGCATCCGCAGACGCTGGCCAACGGCTTCATCAGCCTCAACGGCACGCCGACCGACTGTGTGCACCTGGGGCTCAACGGCCTGCTCGAGCACACCCCCGACATGGTGGTGTCGGGCATCAACCTGGGCGCCAACCTGGGCGATGACGTGCTGTACTCCGGCACGGTCGCCGCCGCACTCGAAGGCCGCTTCCTCGGCGGCACTTCACTGGCGTTCTCGTTGCTCTCGCGCCTGCCGGACAACCTGCCCACCGCCGCCTACATCGCCCGCCGCCTGGTCGAGGCGCAGTCGCGGCTGGAGTTGCCACCGCGCACGGTGTTGAATATCAACATCCCCAACCTGCCGCTGGAGCACATCCGGGGTATCCAGCTCACCCGCCTGGGGCATCGGGCACGTGCGGCGGCACCGACCAAGGTGGTCAACCCACGCGGCAAGGAGGGCTACTGGATCGCCGTGGCCGGTGATGCCGAGGATGGTGGGCCGGGCACCGATTTCCACGCAGTCATGCAGGGTTATGTCTCGATCACCCCGTTGCAGCTGGATCGCACCTTCAATGATGCCTTCGAGCGCTTCGATGGCTGGCTGGAGGGCGTGCTCTGATGCGTGAACAGGACGATCTGATGCGCCGTGGCATTGGCATGACCTCCCAGCGCACGCGGGAGCGGTTGATCCAGCGCCTGTATGAAGAGGGCGTGTCCAACGCCAAGGTGCTCGAGGTCATTCGCAAAACGCCACGTCACCTGTTCGTCGACGAGGCCCTGGCGCATCGCGCCTACGAAGACACCGCGCTGCCGATCGGCCATAACCAGACCATCTCCCAGCCTTTCATGGTCGCCCACATGAGCGAGCTGTTGCTCGAAGCGGGCCCTCTGGACAAGGTGCTGGAGATCGGCACCGGCTCCGGCTACCAGACCGCGATCCTGGCGCAGCTGGTGGAGCGGGTGTTCTCGGTGGAGCGCATCAAGGTCCTTCAGGACCGTGCCAAGGAGCGCCTGGTGGAGCTCAACCTGCGCAACGTAGTGTTCCGCTGGGGCGATGGTTGCGAAGGCTGGCCAGCGCTGGCGCCCTACAACGGCATCATCGTCACCGCAGTGGCGCCGGAAGTACCCCAGGCGCTGCTGGACCAGCTGGCGCCGGGTGGGCGCATGGTGATCCCGGTCGGGCCGGCAGGGGAAACCCAGCAACTGATGCTGATCGTTCGGGAGGAGCAGGGGTTCTCCCGGCGTGTATTGGGCGCGGTGCGCTTCGTGCCGTTGCTCAACGGCCCCCTGGCCTGAGCACGCCACGGGAATATTTGCGCCGCTAGCGAATTCCTGCGCCTGGCCTTGGTCTATCTGGCGTGGCGCCTGTTGGGTGTCGTGTTCAAACCGGGTCACCCCAAGCAGGGAGGCTCGGTTATAATTGCAACAATATTGCATTTCATTTTTTCGTTAAAAGGCACCATGAGGGGAGCGCGGGTGGGTCACACAGTCATTCGGCAGCGCAAGGATCGATCGGGTTTGAAGCTTCTGGTGATTGCGTTGGCCATGGGGACCCTGTTGGCCGGCTGCTCCAGCACCGGATCGAGCGGCGCCCGTGTGGTCGACCGCAACAGCGCGCCACCCAAGCGCGCGGCCGTGACCTCGGGGCAATACATCGTCAAGCCGGGTGACACTCTGTTCTCCATCGCCTTCCGTTATGGCTGGGACTACAAGGAACTCGCTGCGCGCAACAATATTCCCGCCCCCTACACCATTCGCCCCGGTCAGCCGATCCGCTTCAGCAGCGCCTCGGGTGGCACCACCACCGTGGTGAGCAGTCCATCGTCGTCGAGCAAGACCACCGTCATTCGCCGCCCGGTCACGACCACCGCACCACCTGCCGAAAACGGAAAAACCACGACCACGCCGCCATCCTCCACCTCGCAAACGGTTGCCCAGGTGCCCGCCGCAGAGCGCGCCGTCGGTGGTTGGACATGGCCGGCGAACGGCGTATTGATTGGAAAATTCGCTTCAAACGGTAGTTTGAATAAAGGCATTGATATCGCCGGTGATTTGGGACAGCCTGTTTTTGCTGCGTCTGATGGTGCGGTGGTTTACGCCGGCAGTGGCTTGAGGGGCTACGGCGAACTGGTCATCATCAAACACAGCGATACCTACGTCAGTGCCTACGGTCACAACCGCAGGCTTTTGGTTCGGGAGGGGCAGCAGGTCAAGGCAGGGCAGACGATCGCAGAAATGGGGTCCACGGGCACTGATCGGGTGAAGCTGCATTTCGAGATTCGCCGCCAGGGCAAACCCGTCGATCCTCTCCAGTTCCTGCCACGCCGTTGATCATTGTCCCGGCCTGTTCCTTGGATGTAGAGGGGACAGGCTCCAGCGCTGCCATGGAAGGGTGACGCTCGAGTCTGAGTTCGAACTCAGCAAAGGACTATAACAATGGCTCTCAGTAAAGAAGTGCCGGAGTTTGACATCGACGATGACCTGCTTCTGATGGAGACAGGCATCGTTTTGGAAACGGATGTGGTGTCAGACGAACCTGCTGTACCGTCGGTTCGGACCAAGTCGAAACAAGGCGCATCGCTCAAGCAGCACAAGTACATCGATTACAGCCGGGCACTCGATGCCACTCAGCTGTATCTCAATGAAATCGGCTTCTCGCCTCTGCTGTCGCCAGAGGAGGAAGTGCATTTCGCGCGCCTGTCGCAAAAAGGCGACCCTGCCGGTCGCAAGCGCATGATCGAGAGCAACTTGCGCCTGGTGGTCAAGATCGCTCGCCGTTACGTCAATCGTGGCCTGTCGCTGCTCGACTTGATCGAGGAAGGCAACCTGGGCCTGATCCGGGCGGTGGAGAAGTTCGACCCCGAGCGTGGCTTCCGCTTCTCGACCTATGCCACCTGGTGGATCCGCCAGACCATCGAACGTGCGATCATGAACCAGACCCGCACAATCCGCCTGCCCATCCATGTGGTCAAGGAACTCAACGTCTACCTGCGCGCCGCCCGCGAGCTGACACAGAAGCTCGACCATGAGCCCTCCCCTGAAGAAATCGCCAGCCTGCTGGAAAAGCCGGTTGCCGAGGTCAAGCGCATGCTCGGGCTCAACGAGCGGGTGTCTTCGGTGGATGTCTCGCTCGGGCCTGACTCGGACAAGACGCTGCTGGACACGCTCACCGATGACCGCCCCACCGACCCTTGCGAACTGCTGCAGGACGACGACCTGTCGCAGAGCATCGATCAATGGTTGGGCGAGCTGACCGACAAACAGCGTGAAGTGGTGGTGCGCCGCTTCGGGCTACGGGGCCATGAAAGCAGCACCCTGGAGGATGTGGGGCTGGAAATCGGCCTGACCCGTGAACGAGTGCGGCAGATCCAGGTCGAGGGGCTCAAGCGCCTGCGCGAGATCCTCGAGAAGAACGGCTTGTCGAGCGAATCGCTGTTCCAGTAGCAATCGACGCGGCAAGCAGAACGCCCCGATGACCTCGGGGCGTTTTCGTTGATGCGAATGAAATGTTTCCTTGGCTACCTCTGTTACTTTGCGTGTAAGCATTCACTTACAGCTGTTGTAAGCGATCACTGCATGGGCCAGTAAATCAAAGTCGTTTTCAGTGCCGTACTTTTTCTATCTTATTGAAATATAAGGTTTTTATTTTTATTGAAAGACATGTCGGCGGAAACTTCCCGAGAGATTTACTGCTTGTCCGGCGCGCAGGAATCGCTAGTATTCGAACTGTGTCTACGGACTGACACAGGCTTTCAAGGATGGAGGCCAAGGACATCGCAGGATGCGATTCATCAGGATGATGATTGGGACAAACAGGGACTACGGAAAAAATGTGGGCGGGTCAAACCGCCCCTTTTTTTTGCCCGCAGAAAACGAAAAAAGGCCCGTAAAGGGCCTTTTTCGTGTCTGGAGGTGATCAGCGTTCCAGATCGGCAATCTTGCCTGGCTTACCATCCCACTCTTCGGCGTCCGGCAGGGCGTCTTTCTTCTCGGTGATGTTCGGCCAGATCTCCGCCAGCTCGGCGTTCAGCTCGATGAAGTTCTCCATGCCGGCAGGCACTTCGTCTTCCGAGAAAATCGCCTGGGCCGGGCACTCTGGCTCGCACAGCGCGCAGTCGATGCACTCATCCGGGTGAATGACCAGGAAGTTCGGGCCTTCGTAGAAGCAGTCCACCGGACAGACTTCCACGCAGTCGGTGTACTTGCATTTGATGCAGTTGTCGGTGACGACGAAGGTCATTTCTAGTTCTCTCCTCAGGCGACGGCAGCTTGCCCTTCCTTCCAGGGCAGCGCGGTTCACGGTTGTGGCTGCAGGCCAGGCTAATAACCTGCAGCGCTCGCGAACCGCGCCGGATTCTACCAGCTTGCGCGGTGGGCCGTTATAACAGGTTTTTTAGTTGATATAGCGTTTCGATAGCTTGGCGCGGCGTCATGTCGTCCAGGTCCAGCTTGCCCAGCTTCTCGATGGCCGGGTGTGGCAGGCTGGCGAACAGGTCGCTCTGGTGCGGCACGTCAGGCTCGCCTTTGCTCTTGCTGGCAATCGGCGTTTCATGGGGCAGGCTGGTGGTTTCCAGCCGGCCGAGGTGTTCGCGGGCACGCTGGATCACCACCGCCGGCACGCCGGCCAGTTGCGCGACGGCCAGGCCGTAGCTCTGGCTGGCAGGGCCTGGCAGCACGTGGTGCAGGAAGACGATGCGCTCGTTGTGCTCGGTGGCGTTCAGGTGCACGTTGGCCACCAGCGGCTCACTCTCCGGCAGCACGGTCAGCTCGAAGTAGTGGGTGGCGAACAGCGTGTAGGCGCGCAGCTGGGCCAGGCGCTCGGCGGCGGCCCAGGCCAGCGACAGGCCGTCGAAGGTGCTGGTGCCGCGGCCGACTTCGTCCATCAGCACCAGGCTGCAGTCGGTGGCGTTGTGCAGGATGTTGGCGGTCTCGCTCATCTCGACCATGAAGGTCGAGCGCCCGCCGGCCAGGTCGTCGCTGGAGCCGATACGGGTGAAGATGCGGTCGACCAGCGACAGCTCGCAGCGGGCGGCCGGCACGAAGCTGCCGATATGGGCCATCAACACGATCAGTGCGGTCTGGCGCATGTAGGTCGATTTACCGCCCATGTTCGGGCCGGTGATGATCAGCATGCGCGTGCTGTTGTCCAGGCCCAGGTCGTTGGCCACGAACGGCGTGGTCAGCACCTGCTCGACCACCGGGTGGCGGCCTTGCTCGATACGCAGGCAGGGTTCGTCGACGAAGCTTGGACAGTTCAGGTCGAGGTTGAGCGCGCGCTCGGCGAGGTTGCTCAGCACGTCCAGCTCGGCCAGGGCCGCGGCGCTGTCCTGCAGTGGCGCCAGGTGGCCGATCAGGGTCTCGAGCAGTGCGTCGTAGAGCATCTTCTCGCGGGCCAGGGCGCGGCTCTTGGCCGACAGTGCCTTGTCCTCGAAAGCTTTGAGCTCCGGGGTGATGAAGCGCTCGGCGCCCTTGAGCGTCTGGCGGCGGATATAGTCGCCAGGCGCCTGTTCAGCTTGCTTGGTGGGCAACTCGATGTAGTAGCCGTGCACGCGGTTGTAGCCGACCTTGAGGTTGGCCAGGCCCGTGCGGGCCTTCTCGCGTGCTTCCAGGTCGATGAGGAACTGGCCGGCGTTCTCGCTCATGGCCAGCAGCTCGTCGAGCTCGCTGTCGTAGCCGGTCTTGAGCACGCCACCGTCGCGGATCACCGCTGGCGGGTTGTCGATGATCGCCCGCTCCAGCAGGCCGGCCAGTTCGGGATAGGTGCCGGTGATCGCGGCCAGGCGCGCCAGGTGCGGCGCCTCCAGCTCGGCCATGGCGTTCTGCAGCTCGGGCAGGGCGCCCAGGGCATCGCGCAGGCGCGCCAGGTCGCGTGGGCGGGCGTTGCGCAGGCCGATACGCGCCAGGATGCGCTCGATGTCGCCGATCTCCTTGAGCTGCGGTTGCAGCTTTTCGAAGCGGTAGCCGTCGAGCAGGCAGCGGATCGAGTCCTGGCGTGCCTTGAGCACCTTCAGGTCGCGCAGCGGGCGGTTCAGCCAGCGGGTCAGCAGGCGGCTGGCCATGGCGGTCTGGCAACGGTCGATGACCGATTGCAGGGTGTTGTCGCGACCACCGGCCAGGTTGATGTCCAGCTCCAGGTTGCGGCGGCTGGCGGCGTCGAGGATGACCGTGTCGTCCATGCGCTCGTGGCGCAGGCTGCGCAGGTGGGGCAGGGCGGTGCGCTGGGTTTCCTTGGCGTAGCCCAGCAGGCAGCCGGCGGCACCAATGGCCAGCGTGAGCTTGTCGCAGCCGAAGCCCTTGAGGTCTTGCGTGGCGAATTGCTGGCACAGGCTCTTGCGCGCGGTGTCGCGGTCGAAGTCCCAGGGCGCGCGGCGACGGGCGCCAGGGCGCTTCTCCGCGGGCAGCCCCTGCGGCCAGTCGTCGGGGATCAGCAGTTCTACCGGGTTGATGCGTTCGAGCTCGGCGAGCAGGTTTTCCCAGCCCTTGATCTCCTGCACGGTGAAGTTGCCGCTGGTGATGTCCAGCACCGCCAGGCCGAACAGGCGCTCATCGCCCAGCAGGGCGGCGATCAGGTTGTCGCGGCGCTCGTCGAGCAGCGCTTCGTCGCTGATCGTGCCTGGGGTGATGATGCGCACCACCTGCCGCTCCACCGGGCCCTTGCTGGTGGCCGGGTCGCCGATCTGCTCGCAGATCACCACCGACTCGCCGAGCTTGACCAGCTTGGCCAGGTAGCCTTCCAGTGAATGGAACGGAATCCCGCACATGGGGATCGACTGGCCCGCCGACTGGCCGCGGGCGGTCAGGGTGATATCCAGCAGTTTCGCGGCCTTCTTCGCATCTTCGTAGAAGATCTCGTAGAAGTCGCCCATGCGGTAGAACATCAGCTGGTCCGGGTGCTGGTGCTTCAGCTTCCAGTACTGCTGCATCATCGGGGTGTGTGCGGAGAGATCAGACATTCAGGGCCTTACAGCGGGTGGTCTGGTGGCAAATTTCGAAACCGCTAATAGTACAGGCTTTTTGCACCCGGCGCAGGGCGGATGGGTGGGGCAAATCTGCGCAGTCCGCAAGTAACAGGTTCTGGCGGGACACACCTGCACGACGCCATTGCATTTCATGCGTCACGGCTGCATTATGCACGCTATGCAAAAACGCAACGTAGCCTCCGTACTCAGAGCACTGCTCGACCGCCACGGCCTGTCCCCGACAGAGCTGCACCGGCGCACGGGCGTCCCTCAATCCACCCTGTCGCGGATTCTCAGCGAGAAGATCGTCGACCCGTCGGACAAGCACGTGTCGAGAATCGCCGAGTATTTCGGCGTGAGCACCGACCAGCTGCGCGGCCGTGCGGAGCTGGGCGAGCCGCGCGAAGCGGCGGCGCTCACGCCGGTGCACGCGGCTCTAAGCGATATCAGCCTGTGGGACGATGAAACACCCGTCGAGGACGACGAGGTGTCCGTTCCTTTTCTTCGTGAGGTCGAATTGGCAGCTGGATCAGGAAGATTCGTCATCGAGGAGAGCGAGAACGCCCGTTTGCGCTTCGGCAAGCGCAGCTTGCGGCACAACGGTGTTCAGTTCGACCATGCCAAATGCGTGACGGTGCGTGGCAACAGCATGTTGCCGGTGCTGCGCGACGGCGCCACGGTTGGGGTCAACACCGGCAAGTGCACCATTGGTGACATCATCGATGGCGACCTCTACGCTATCAATCACAATGGCCAGCTACGGGTGAAACAGGTCTATCGCCTGCCCACCGGCATTCGCCTGCGCAGCTTCAACCGCGATGAGCATCCCGACGAGGACTACAGCTTCCAGCAGATGCAGGAAGAGCAGATCAGCCTGTTGGGCCATGTCTTCTGGTGGGGCATGTACGCCCGCTGATCCCGGCACCCGCCAACGAAAACCCGCCTCGGCGGGTTTTTTTTCGTCTGTAGAAAAGCCCTACACGCCATGCAGGACAAAGCCTTCATGCATTTCAGCAAAATCCAATGCATAAATATTTTGCAAAATGCATTGACTGCATATGCATGGATGCATAACCTGTGTCTCAAGCCGGTCAGCAACCGGTTGTTACACAGGCAGCGATGAACAGGCCTCGACTGTTCAGAGGGTTGGCAACTGGCCCGGGTGTGCAGCGTAAAGCACCACGATCAGTTATCCGGCGGGCAGGCGGCCGCGGTCGGAGTCACCAATTTGAAGCGGAACCGCACGGTGTCACCAGACGTGGCCGGCGGTTCGACAACGCATTACTGAAGAGCCTGCGACGCGGGCTTTTTGGAATGTCGAGTCAAACGACAAACAACGCTCGCCGGCATGCCGCTGGCGGGCATCACACAGGAGACAGGACAGTGACGAACGAGCAACAGACGTTGCTGGAGATGCCGCTCTGGCTGGTGATCGTCCTGGCATTGCTGGGCGGTCTTTCCGGCGAGATGTGGCGGGCCGACAAGGCCGGGGCCAGGGGCTGGGGGCTGTTGCGGCGCCTGGCGCTGCGCTCCGGGGCCTGCATGGTCTGCGGTGTGTCGACGGTCATGCTGCTGTATGCCAGCGGCATGTCGATCTGGAGTGCCAGCGCCTTCGGTTGCCTGACGGCCATGGCGGGGGCCGATGTCGCCATCGGCCTTTATGAGCGCTGGGCGCTGCGCCGCCTGGGCATCGAGCAACCGGTCAGCGGCGCGGACGCCGATGACCGTGGGCATTGAGCAAGGAGCGAAGCATGAACGAAGCACAACTTGACGAACTGCTGGCGGCCTTGCGCAACCAGGCCTCCGTGCAGACGGCCCTGGGCCAGTCGATCGAACGGTTGGCCCTGAGCAACGAGCAGCTGGTGGCCTACCTGAAGAGCCGCGAGCCGGACCCGGACGCGCCTCCCTACCTGGACGGCTCCAGGCCAGCCTGATCGTCCCTTGCAACGCAACACCCGAAGCACCCGACCGTCCGGGATTCCCCGCGGCGGCTTTCATCATGTTCAAGGAGAACACCCCATGTCGATTCTTACCCAAGGCACCCAGATCTACGCACTGGTCCCACCGGTCTCCGGCAACGGCCCGTTCAGCGTGCTGGAAGTCGAGCACGTGACCTCGTTCGAACCGGGCGGCGCGCCGGCCGAGCAGATCGAGGACACCACTCTCGATGCCGCCGAACGCACCTACAAGAAAGGCCTGCGCACCCCTGGCACCGCGACCCTCGGCCTCAACGCCGACCCGACCAACGCCAGCCACATCCGCCTGCACCAACTTTCCGAGGCCAAGGGCAACACCACCGTCAAATGGGTGGTGGGCTGGTCCGACGGCAAGGACCTGGCGCCCACCGTCAACAGCAAGGGCGACGATTTCGAGCTGCCGGCCACCCGTACCTGGTTCGCCTTCGAAGGCTACGTGGCCGACTTCCCGTTCAACTTCGCGCTCAATGCGGTGGTCACCACCTCGGTGAGCATCCAGCGCACCGGCGGCTCCACCTGGGTGAAAAAGGCCTGAGCCGGAGGACCTGAATGAACATCCATCAACTCAAGGCTCTGGGCGGCATCGTCGACAGCCAGAAGGTACGCAAGGAAGTCGTCTGGAACCGTCCTGATTCGCTCAATGGCGAAATGATCGCGCAGACCCTGGTGGTGCATGTGCGTCGCCATTCGTTCGGGGTGATCGAGCGCCTGTTCGCCGAACAGGAGTCGTCCCATAGCCGCAATGCCCACTACCTCGCCGCCTCTATTAGCCTGGGCGAAGAGGGTGACGAGGCACTGAACGTCGAGGATGCCTTCAACCTCGAGCCGTCGCTGGGCTTCCTGTTGCTCAACGCCATCAACGAAGTCAACGGCACCGGTAACACCCCGGCAAAGAACTGACGGCCGCCGATGAGTTCTGGCATGAGCTGGTGCTCAACGGCATCGGCGGCCGCACGATCAGCGAGGCCAAGGAACGGCTGAGCTACAAAGAAGCCCGGGCCTGGGCGCAGTACATCCAGCGCCATGGCTCGTTGCACGGCGGTCGCCGGCTGGAGGCCAGCATCGCCATGCTGGCGCTGCAGGCCAACCATCAGGTCGGTGGCACTGCCGAGTTGATCGATTTCATGCCGCACGAGCGACGCCTGGGCGTGTCGCTCGAGAGCGCCATGCAGCAGTGGTGCTGATGGTCGGCACCACTTTCTTCACGAAGCCCGCCCCGGCGGGTTTCTCAATGATCAGGGAGTAGGCCCATGGCAACCAGCATTGCCAGTTTCAGCCCGTCGATCGATCTCACCAGCCTCGAATGGGCACTGTCCAGGGCCTCGGCCCTGAGTGACCGCACCCTGCGCGAGATGCAGAAGAACGTCGAGGCTTTCAACAAGCAGTACCTCAAGAGCGTCGGCGCCGTTGCCGACTCGAGCCTGAATATCTCGAAAAAGGCACTCGACCGCTTCCAGACGGCATACCAGCCGCCGGATTGGGCGCAAGCCCAGCAGCCTGATCCCGTCAGGCCTTACAGCGAAGCGTTGCGCAAGCAACACGCCGCGGCCGAGCTCGAAGTGGCGAAGATGGGCATGAGTAAACGCCAGGGAGGGCTGGCCGACCAGCTGTTCAAGGTGGACGAGGGCTACTATGCCGAGCGGGCCCAGTTCGAACAGGCCAACCCGCTGGGCGCCAATGGCCCCGATGGCGCGAACTACCAGCAGCAGTTGGAAGACATGCGCGCCCGGCATACCGATATGACCAACCAAGTGCTCAACGACTACGACATGATGAGCCAGGCGCGCGGCGACTGGATGGTCGGCGCGTCTGCGGCTTGGGAGGAGTACCTCGATACCTCCAGCAATGTCGCGGCGCAGTCGCAAGCCGTTTTTGCCAGCGTCTTCGACCGCATGGGCACCGCCGTGCAGACCTTCGCCACCACCGGCAAGCTGTCGTTCTCCGATTTCGCCAAGTCGGTGATCGCCGATATGGCGGCGTTGGCCGCCAAGACTGCAGCCTCCAAGGCGCTGAGCAGCCTGCTTGGGTTTGGCATGAACCTCGTCGGTTCGTGGTTCAGCGGTGGCTCCGCGCCAGCCGCCACCAGCATGACTCTTGGCGGCAGCACCACGACCTTCAACCCTCAGATCAACACCGCCGGGCTTTCTTACGGCAGTACCGTCTTCGCCAAGGGAGGCGCCTTCACCAACGGCGTCGCGACTTCACCGACCCTGGCGCCGATGGCCCTGTTCGGCGAAGCCGGCCCTGAAGCCATCATGCCGCTGACGCGTGGCGCCGATGGTGCTCTGGGCGTGCGCGCACTGGGTGGTGGCTCGGGCAACAGCCACAGCAGCGAAGTGGTGATCCAGCAGACCATCAACGTGGCAGCCGCGGACGGCAATGCCGCACCTGGCGAGGCCAATACCCAGCGCGTGGCCAACGCCTACGCCGGTGCCGCCCGCCAGGGCGCCAGCGAGCAGATTTCCCGCGAGCTGATGCCCGGCGGGCAGATCTGGGCCGCGATCCACGGCCGCTGAGCAAGGAGAACTTTCATGGAAACCTTTACCTGGACCCCCAGGACCGAGCCCACCGGCACTGTCGAGTACCGCGTGCGCACAGTGCAGTTCGGCGATGGTTATCAGCAGGCGGTAGGCGATGGCCTCAACAACCGCAGCCAATCCTGGCCGCTGGTGTTCCTCGGCGACGAGGCGAAGATTCGCGCCATCGCCACCTTCCTCGACCGCCACGCGGGCAGCCGGGCGTTCCGCTGGACCGCGCCGTTGGGCGAGCCGGGGCTGTTCCGTTGCAAGGGCTACCAGCCGACCGCCAAGGGCGGTGGCCTGTACAGCCTCAGCGCCACCTTCGAGCAGGCGTTCCACCCATGACCCCGGAGGCCTTCAAGCATGGCATTGATCACTGATATCCAGACCCTGGAGCCGGGCGCGGAGATCACCCTGTTCGAGATCGACGGCAGCGAGTTCGGGGCCGACACCTTGCGCTTCCACGGCCATGCCATCGCCCATGAACCCGGTGAGGTGGCCGCGGCGGGGGAGGCGGCAACCTTGCCTGCCCGCTCGATCTGGTGGCAGGGCCAGGAGTATGCGGCCTGGCCGGTGCAGATCGAGGGCATCGGCGCCAACAGCAACGGCCGGGCGACCCGGCCAAAGTTCAGTGCGGGCAACGTCGACGGTCGTGTCACCGCCTTGTGCCTGGCCTTCGAGGACCTGCTCAAGTTCAAGCTGACCGTGCGCCAGACGCTGGGGCAGTACCTGGATGCGCGCAATTACGCCGCAGGCAACGCCCAGGCGGACCCGACCCAGGAAGCGCTGGAAATCTGGTTCCTCGACCAGAAGACCCAGGAAGACGATGAGCAGGTGCAGTGGGAGCTGTCGTCCCCTGGCGAGATCGACAGCCATGGCCTGCCGGGCCGGCAGATGACCACCTACTGCCATTGGGCGATGACCAATGGCTACCGTGGCCCCAACTGCGGTTATACCGGCAACCGGCTGTTCGACGACGAGGACCGCCCGGTGGACGACCCGGCGAAGGATCGCTGCAAGGGTGGGCTGTCGTCCTGCAAGCTGCGTTTCGGCGATGCGGCGGAGCTGCCCCATGGTGGCTTCCCGGCTGTCTCGCTGATTGCCCGGAACTGAGCCATGGACGCGCACCTGCTCGAAGCGATCCGTCGCCATGCGGCCGCCGACTACCCACGCGAGGCCTGCGGCCTGGTCATCGACCGGGGGGGGCGGCTCGATTACCAGCGTTGTCGCAACACCGCCTCCGACCCTGGCGAAGAGTTCCGCATCGACCCGCGCGACTATGCGGCGGCGGAAGACCTGGGCGAGATCGTGGCGGTGGTGCACTCGCACCCCGACGCCAGCAGCCGGCCGTCCAGCTGCGACCTGGCGATGTGCGAGGCCACCGGCTTGCCCTGGCACATCCTGTCCTGGCCCGAAGGGGACCTGCGCACTGTGCTGCCCAAGGGTGACACGCCCTTGCTCGGCCGGCCGTTCGTGCATGGGCTGTGGGACTGCTGGCAGGTCTGCGCCGACTGGTATCGCCGCGAGTGGGGCCTGACGTTTCCGGCCTATGCCCGCGAGGATGGCTGGTGGGAGGACCCGCATGGGCCAAGCCTGTATGAGCAGGCCTATGCCGATGCCGGGTTCGTCAGGGTAGATGCGCCTCGCCACGGCGACCTGGTCGTCATGGCCATCGGGCGCACCGCCCACCCCAACCATGCGGGGATCTTCCTCGGCCATGACCCACGTCTGCCGGGCGAGTCGTGGTCCCCTTGTGGGGCCGGGCCGTTCCTGCTGCACCACCTTTATGGCCGGCCATCGGAGGTCATCGTCTTCGGCGGCCCCTGGCTGGACCGAACACGGCTGGTCCTGCGCCATCGCGATGCCGCTGCGGCGGACTGAGCGCAGGCGACCGGTTTCCTCGTTACCGCGACCTCGAGGCGGTCGCCCCCTGCAGAAGGAGTTGCAATGTCAGCTGCCATCATTCATCCACCGCTGACCACTGTCAGGCTCAGCGGCCAACTGCGTCAGTTCGGCAAGGCGTTCGAACTGGCGGTGCGTACCCCGCGCGAAGCGATCAAAGCCTTGTGCGTGCAACTGCCGGGGTTCGAGCGCTTCCTGGCCAACGCCAGCTCCCGGGGCCTGGAGTTCGCCGTCTACAGCGACAAGCGCAATGTCGGCGAGGCTGAGCTGGATTTCCAGGCCCGTGACGAGATCCGAATCGTGCCCGTGGTTGCCGGCAGCAAGCGCGCCGGAGGCCTGCAGACGATCATCGGTGTCGTCCTGATCGCCGTGGCGGCGATCGCCACCCAGGGTTCTTCGCTGCCGTTCACCGCCGGAGGCTGGGGCACCATGGCCACCGTGGGGTTCTCCATGGCCATGGGCGGCGTGATGCAGCTGCTCAGCCCGCAGCCCAAAGGCCTGAACATGAGCGCCGGGCCGGAAAACACCCCGGGCTATGCCTTCGGCAGCGCCCGCAACACAACGGCCTCCGGCAACCCGGTGGCCTTGTGCGTGGGCAAGCGGCGGTGGGGCGGGGCGATCATCAGCGCGGCGATCTATGCCGAGGATCGGTTGTGAGTCCAGTTAGCCAGGAGGCAACATGCCCATGCAGCAAGTGAACCTGGGCACACCGCCCAGTGCCGTGGATGGCGACAGCGCACGCACGGCGTTTACCCGTATCAATGACAATTTCAAGGCACTGGATGCCATGGGGGTCAGCGGGCCTGTCGCCGGCGATCGCGCGATCCAGGACTGCAACCTGGCGCTGGCGCCGGGCGTGTGGCTGGCGACCTCCGGCACCGCCAGCAACCGGCCACCGGGCCTGACCTACGTGGTGTTGCGGGTCAGCACCACGGACTATGGCGCGATCCTCCAGGAGGCGGTCGACATCATCTACGGCGATCAGGCCGTGCGAACCTTCAACCCCAACAATAACGCCTGGGGGCACTGGATCAGTAGCTCCAGCCAAGGCGGCAAGACCTTGCCTGGCGGTGGCAACATCGGTGGCCGTGGTATCGACACGCAAAAGCTGCATTCCGGCTTTTATGGCTACTACCAGGGGCCGGGTGAACCAGGTGGCGCGCTGAGCGTGCTCGAGACCTTGTGGCACGCCGACCCACAGTGGAGCACCCAGCTGGCCATGGGGGTGTCGACCAACGAACTGTTCTACCGCTCGATCAGCAAGAACTCCACGGTTCCGCCAGCGTTTGCTCGCGTGTACACCAGCCAGAACATCCTCGGCGCGGTGTCCGGTGTCGCGGCTGGGGGGATCATCGAGTCCGGCAGCAACGCCAATGGCAACTACACCAAGTTCGCCGATGGCACCTTGATCTGCACGGGGGAGTGCGTTCTCCCAGCAGCGCCGTTGAATGCCGAAGCCGCGGTGAACCCGGTGTTCGCCGCGACCTTCGCCCAGGCGCCCAAAGTCATGATCAACCCCGTATTCTCAGCTGGTACTGGCTCCCAGGCTGACACTGGCCTGGTCAACATGAACGGCACCTACATGGCGATTTTCACCGGCTATATGGCACTGCGCTCATGGACCTACCGCTACGCGACAGGGGCGGGGGTCGTCTTCCACTACACGGCCACGGGGAGGTGGCGCTGATGATCATCAACCTGGTTCCGGTCCGTCACGACCAGCCGCTGGCGCTGTCGGTCAAGGGCGACGTGCTCACGCTCAATGGCGAGGCTTTCGACTTCCGCGCCCTGGGCGAAGGCGCCTTGTTGCCCGTCGAGGCCATTGCCGCGCCCTGGTTCATGGGCGATGTGCGTCGTATCGAGGGGCGCCTGCACCTGACCCTGATGCTGCCCCATGGGGTGCATGCGCCACAGGCCACGCGCTTTCCCGAAGCCCTGGAGGTGACCGAGGATGGCCCCGTCGCGTTGCCACCCTACGAAACCCCGATGAGTGAGGAGCGCCGCCGCGATGAACATTGATTTCAGCCAGGCCGTGACCGCCGAGGCGCAACAGGCGCGGCAGGACGAGGCCATGCGCAACAGCCGCCGGGCCGAGGATGTTCGCCTATTGCAGGACACTGACTGGTACGTGGTGCGCTTGCTTGAAACCGGCAAGGCCATCCCCGAGCAAATCACCCGCCAACGCGCCGAGGCCCGTGAGCGAATCGACGCCTTGGCGTGATGCCGCCGGTGCACAGCAAACCGCCATGAAGGCGGTTTTTTTACGCCTGGAGGAACCCATGGGCGAAACCAACAGACCCGTGATCACCGGTCGCAAAGGTGGTCAGAAACAACCGAAGGCACCGGTCGAGGCCCCCGACAGCCTGCGCTCCGTCGCCATCGCCAAGATGCTCATCGCCGTCGGCGAGGGGGAGTTCGCCGGTACACCGAGCGCCCAGGACATCTACCTGGACGGCACCCCGCTCATGGATGCCAATGGCAGCTACAACTTCCCGGGGGTCAAGTGGGAGTGGCGCCCAGGTTCGCTGGAGCAGCCGCATATTCCCGGTATCCCATCGGTGGACAACGAAATCACCCAGGGCGTGGAACTGCGCAACGACAAGCCTTGGGTGCGCGCGCTCGATGACACCCGCCTGTCGGCGGTGCGCCTGCGCTTTGCCTGGCCCGCGTTGCAGGCCATGGACAGTTCCGGCAACGTCAACGGCTACCGCATCGAATACGCCGTGGACGTGGCCACCGACGGTGGCGCCTACGTGGAAGTGCTCAAGGATGCCGTGCATGGTAAGAGCACCAGCACCTACGAGCGCACCCGGCGTATCGACCTGCCCAAGGCCGAGCACGGCTGGAACCTGCGCGTACGCCGCCTGACGCCCAACCAGAGCACCGGCAAGATCGCCGACACCATGCAGATCGCCGGCATCACCGAGGTGATCGACGCCAAGCTGCGCTACCCCAACACCGCACTGCTGTACATTGAGTTCTCCGCCGAGCAGTTCCGCAACATTCCGGCGGTGACGGTCGAGTGCAAGGGCCGCAAATGGCCGGTGCCGAGTAACTACGACCCCGAGACCCGCCGCTACGTGGGCGTCTGGGACGGCACCTTCAAGCAGGCTTGGACCGACAACCCGGCCTGGGTCACCTACGGCATCACCACCAACGATCGCTTCGGCCTGGGCCGGCGGATCAAACCGTGGATGGTCGACAAGTGGGAGCTGTACCGGATCGCCCAGTACTGCGACCAACTGGTGCCCGATGGACGGGGCGGCCAGGAGCCGCGCTTCACCTGCAACCTCAACCTGCAGGGCAAGGCCGAGGCCTGGTCGCTGCTGCGCGATATCGCCGGCATCTACCGCGGCATGACCTACTGGGCCCAGGGCCAGCTGTACAGCCTGGCCGACATGCCCCGGGCAACCGATTTCGACTTTGCCTACACCCGCGCCAACGTGGTCGACGGCAAGTTCATCTATTCCAGCGGTTCCGAGCGCAGCCGCTACAGCCGCGTGCTGGTCAGCTACGACAACCCGCTGAACAACTACGACACCGATGTCACCGTGATCGCCGACGACAAGCTGTTGCGCCGCTACGGCGACAACCCGCTGGAGCTCAGTGCCATTGGCTGTACCCGAGAGTCCGAAGCGCAGCGCCGCGGAAAATGGGCGCTGCTGACCAACTCACGCGATCGCGGCATCAGCTTCCGGGTCGGTATGGACGGGCGTATTCCTTTGCCTGGCTACGTCATCCCGGTGGCCGACGAATTGCTGGCCGGTCGCCCGGTCGGCGGACGCCTCGTCACAGGCTTTGCCCGGCAGGTCACCCTGGATCGCGACACTCAGGCCAAGCCTGGGGACCGGTTGATTCTCAACCTGCCGGATGGCACCTGCGAAGGGCGCACCATCGAGTCGGTCGTCGGCCGGCAGATAACCCTCACCACCGCGTATTCCCGCAAGCCGCGGGCCGAGCTGGTCTGGGCCCTGGATGCACCGGAGCTGGCCATCCCGCTGTACCGTGTCACCAGTGTTTCGCGCCCTGAGCCGGGCATCTACGAAATCAACGCGGTGCAGTACGACCCGAGCAAGTTCGACCACATCGACACCGGTGCGCGCCTGGAGGAGCGGCCGATCAGTGTCACGCCGATCAATCTCGTGCCGCCTCCAGCCAGCGTCAGCCTCTCCAGCAGCCATGCCATCAGCCAGGGCCTGGCGGTCAGCACCCTGACCATCGCCTGGCCGGCGGTTTCCGGCGCGGTGGCTTACGAGGTGGAATGGCGCAAGGATGACGGCAACTGGATCAGCCTGCCACGCACCGGGGCCACCAGTGTCGATGTCGTCGGTATCTATGCGGGCGCCTATCTGGCCCGGGTGCGCTCGATCAGCGTGAGCGAGATCACCTCGATCTGGCGCTTGTCCATGTTGACCGCGCTCAAGGGCAAGGAAGGCGCCCCGCCTGCGCTGGCGTTCTTGCGGCCATCGTCGGAAATCTTCGCCATTCGATTGGCGTGGGGCTTCCCCGAAGGTGCCGAGGATACGGCGTACACACAGATCGAGATGGCGTCCGAAAGTACCGGTCAGAATCCGATCGCTCTTGGCCGGTTCGCCTACCCGACTTCGACCTACCTGCATTCGGGCATGGCCGCGGCGGTGGTGCGTTACTTCCGTGCGCGGCTGGTGGACCGCACTGGCAACGTCGGGCCATGGTCCGAATGGATCTACGGCCAGTCGAGCGCGGATGCCTCGGCGGTGCTCGAATACCTGGACGGCAAGATCGCCGAGAGTCACCTTGGCCAGCAACTGTTGGGCGAGATCGGCAAGATCGACGGCAACGGCCCAGGCTCGGTGAACGAACGCCTCAAGGCCGGTGATGCCGCGTTGCAGCGCCAGATCAGCTCGTTGTCGCTGCAAGTGGCCGACCTGGCGGGTGCTCCGGACTGGAAGGCCGATGGCGTCTACCTGGCCGGTGCCCTGGTCAAGCATGAAGGCAAGTTGTACCGGGCCAAGGTCGATGTGCCGGCCGCTACGCCGGTCACCGATGCCACTCGCTGGGAATACATGGGTGTCTATTCGTCGCTGGGTGACCTGGTCACCGCTTTGGCTGTGCGCGTGGACAATGTGCAGACCAGCGTCCAGGAACTCGACGGTGAGCTGACGGCCATGGCCAGCCGTGTGCTGGGTGTGGAAACGGCAGTGCGCCCGCACATGGCGGGTGAGTCGGCGGGGTGGCGTGCCGGGCAGGCCGGTGCCTATGCGGGCGCCTGGTCGGTGTATGCCGCGTTCAGCGAGGGTGACCGGGCCATCGCCCAGCAGGTCACCGAAGTGAAAGCCCAGGTGGACGGCAGCCTGGCGCGGGTCGTACGCACGGTTGACACGCTCTCCGACGGTATGTCGGCGCTGGCGCGGGACAACCAGACGTTGACGGCTCGGGTCGGGGAAACCAAGGCCTTGCTCGAGGACACATCCGAGGCGGTGGTCAAGCTCGATGGTGAGGTCCGTGCGACCCGCAGCATCAAGGTCGGCGTGGACGTCAAGGGGCGTTACTACAGCGCCGGCATGGGCATCGGTGTGGAGAACACGCCGAACGGAATGCAGTCTCAGGTCCTGTTCCTGGCTGACCGGTTCGCCGTAATGCACCAGCCAGGTGGCGAGCCGCAAGCAGTATTCGCCGTCGACAACGGCCAAGTGTTCATGCGCAACACAGTCATTGGCAAAGCCACCATCGATAGCACGAAAATCGTCGATGCAGCGATTACCCAGGCAAAAATTGCCGACCTGTCGGTCAGCAACGCCAAGATTGCCGACTTGTCTGTCACCACTGGCAAGATCGCTGATCTCTCCGTCAACACGCTCAAGATCGCCGGTCGCTCGGTCACTTTGCCTTACTCGGCCTACACTGCCGGCCAGATCAACAGCCCACCCAACCATGGCACGCCCAATTGGGTCGAGGTCCAGGCCCTTGGCTTTACCAGCAATGGCTGGGAGAAGCTTTGCACGTTTTCAGCCCAGGTCGGGATGATGTCGGCGGGCTGGTGCTCATGGCGAGTGTTGCTCAATGGTGCGGTCTGGTTGCAGGGGTATTGCAGCTCGGCAGGTCGGGATTCGCTCATGCGCCCGAACTCCAGCTTCAATACCACGGCCCTGCTGACCGGGTATGGCGGCTACAACGAGCTGCGGTTGCAGTTCTCCGCGCCCAATGGCAGTCAGATAACGGGGCTGTCCATGAGTTGTGACAACCGTTCCATCACCGTTCTCGAGGTTCAGCGCTGATGTTGCTTTCAACTATCAAGATCGTCGACTACGACAAGGCGACCGGCCAGATCCTGCGAGTGATCGCCTGGCCGGACCCAATGGATGCGGCCAGACACTACCCTGGCTGTCTTTACCTTCCCGAACATACCGACACCGATGACGTGCGCCGCTACGTCAAGGATCGCGAGGTGGTCGATCGTCCTGAAATGCCGGTCACTTTAGATGGGCAGTTCCTGCTGGGTGTTCCCGAGGGGGCCATGATCACTATCGATGGGGTCGAGTACACCGCCGATGGCTCACCGGCCATCGAAGTCGAGTTCGAGTACCCAGCGCGGTATGAGATCGTCGTTTCGAAATGGCCTTACCTGGACGCGAGGTTCATCCATGAAGATTTCGCATAGGCCAGACCACAGGGCGCTGCGCGCTGCCGAGTATCCCTCGGTGGCCGACCAGCTCGATGCGTTGTGGCATGCAATGGACAAGGGGCAACTCCCGGTTGTCGACGCCTTCTACTGGAGCATTCGAGGCGTGAAGGACAAGTATCCCAAGCCTCAGGTACCGTTCACGGAGGAATCATGACGCTAGACCCCGTAAGGCTCGGCACGCCACCGAGCGGCATCGACGGAGATGACGCCCGCACGGCGTTCACCCGCATCAACGCCAATTTTGCCGTATTGGAGAAAAACGGCCTGGCAGGGCCCATACCCGTTGTCCGGGATGTCGCGGATTGCAACGACGCGAGTGGGCCGGGCTGGTGGTCCGCACTCAGCGGCACGGCGGCGCATCTGCCACCGGGTATCAAGTCCGCTTTCATTCACACTGCCATGAATGCCGGTGGATTCGTCACCCAGCTCGCCATTGATGTGGCGAGCGGACAGTCCGCGACGCGGGCCTTCAATGCCAGCTCTCAGAGCTGGGCGGATTGGGTTGTCCATGCCAATGCGGCAAGGCTCGGCACTGCCGCGATGGCCAGCCTGACCAGCTCGAATGTCGATAGCACGCCTGGCCGCGTGCTCAAGATGGGGGATTTCGGCATAGGCAGCTATACCCCCGGCGTGGTAGAGGGGGATATCAACGCCCTGCGCTCCACCGGCGATTACTACGTCGAAGGAAAGAGCCTCAACGTCCTGCCATTCAATACCAATGGTTACCTGCGGGTTACCTCGGTAAACGGCAGTTATGCCATGCAATCCTTTACCGCCTACAACGACAGCAGCATCTACCAGCGCATGCTGATCAATGGCACGTGGACCGGATGGTATGAGAAGAGTGCGCCCACCACTCGCTTGTCTGTTTCAAGCAACTTGAACTTCGAGTACAACCGCGATTGTCAATTTGTCGATACCACCGTCAATCGACCGGCCTTTATTGCCTATGGTGTCGTGCGCACCATGTGGCGCAGTGCCAACAGTGAGTGCGTGCAGGTCGCGTGGTCTGTCACCAACGAGTTCACGGCCATGCGCCGCGTGATTGGTGGTGCCTGGACGGCCTGGGTCAATACCACGCCGATGGGGACGGTTGGCCAGGGCTGGCAAGCGACCGCCCGGGCGCTGAATACCTCGTATGTGAATGACAGCGGCCGGCCTATTCAGGTCAAGGCCCTGGTCGGCCCGGTCACTCAGGTCAACTCGTATCTCCAATGGGTCGTCAATGGTGTCACCCTTACCGGCTCCTATAGCGGCGCCGCAGGGCAGTACCTCGACAGCGGCGCCATCATCATCCCCACAGGCGCGTCGTACGGACTGTTCGGCGCCAACAACCCCGGGCCGCTGAACAGTTGGGTCGAGATGCGATGACAGGAGGCAGGGATGTTTGATCCAGACATGAAGTACTACCGGGACGAGCCATGGGACGGCCTGGCTATGATCCACGCGTTCAAGGCCGATGGCTCGCAGGATGACTACATCAACGAGGCCCTCGTGCCAATGATCGAAGCCGAGGTCGAGGCTTACTACCAGAAATTGCTGACGCCTGATCCTTTGGTTGTTGCCCAGGCCGAAGCACTGCGCCTTCGGGCCATTGCCGATACAGCCATTGCTCCGCTGCAGGATGCCGTCGACCTCGACGAAGCCAGTGAGGCTGAAGTCGCCCGGCTGAAAGAATGGCGGCGCTATCGTGTCGCGCTGAATCGGTTGCCTGAGCAACCTGGTTACCCCGCTGATATCGATTGGCCGCTAGCGCCGGCCTGACTTGGCCAAGTTCACCACCCACCGCCGCCAGGCGGTATTTTTTTGCCTGGGGACACCAGATCGCGGGCGCGAATGTGCTCCTGTGCCTGACCCTGCACGCACCACGTCCTTCGTTGTGCAAGGGGCCATCCTACACTGGAGAGTCGCGATGAACACCCAGTCGATCTGCTTGGCCCAGGCCAATCTGACTGGCTCCAAGGAGGAGCGATGGCACTCGATCCAGTAAGACTGGGTACACCGCCTAGCGGGTTGGATGGCGATGACGCCCGCACGGCATTCTCCCGCATAAATGCCAACTTCGCCGTGCTGGACAATACAGGCCTCACCGGCCTGCTCCCGGCTACGCGCAATGTTGCCGATTGCAATGACGCTTCCGGGCCAGGTTGGTGGTCGGCCTTGAGTGGCAGCGCAGCGCATCTGCCACCAGGCATTACCTATCCGCTTATCCATACCTCGGTGAGCGCGGGAGGGTTTGTCACTCAATTCGCCATCGAAGTCGTGAGTGGCAAGTCCGCGACTCGGGCGTACAACGTCAACACCAAGAGTTGGACGGTTTGGACCGTCCATGCCGACGCAGCCAAGCTCGGTACGGCGGCGACAGCCAGCCTGACGACTTCAAGCGCCGATGCCACCCTTGGCCGGGTGCTCAAGGTCGGGGATTTTGGCGTGGGTGGTCACACTCCGTTGGTGGCGTCCTCGACCCTCAACACGCTACGTTCGACAGGTGATTACTATGTCAATGTCGACCAGGCCGGTGTCGTACCCGGTAACGTCAATGGGCACCTGTCGGTGCGCAGCTTCAACGACCTTTACTCTGTTCAGGAGTACACCCCCGCCGCAGAGCCGCTGAAATACCTGCGGGTACTCACCAACAATGCCTGGAGTGCCTGGAACCAGATCACCACGGCCAAGGACCTTGCCAGCAGTCCATTCGACAGCGCCGCTGGCAAGCTGCTCAAGGTGGGGGACCACGGTATCGGCACCAACGCGCCGACACCCACCGACCTCAACGCACTGGTGGGGATGGGTGGCATCTATAGGTTCAACAACGACACCCTCAATCGTCCACCGAGCATCGCCTATGGTGCGGTGCTGCACCTGGGGCGAACCGGCGGCATCGAGGCCATTCAGGTTGCGTACTCTGTCACGGGTTATGAAGCAGCGGTTCGCTTCCTCGTCGGGAGTACATGGCGCGCCTGGGCCAACACCACGCCGTCCTGGCTGGGACAGTCCTGGCAGAACATGACCGCAGCACGCGCCGCCGGGGTCAACTACACGAATGACACCGGCAGGCCCATCCAGGTCTCGGCGTTGTTCGGCCCGGCCAGTGTCATCAACACAACTGCCATCCTGTATATCAGTGGTGTTCCGATCTATGGGCAGTACGCTGGCGTGGCTGGTGCGTACATCAATACGGCCACCTGCGTGATTCCTCCAGGGGCGGCCTATTCGGTTGCGGCGGCCAACGGTACTGCCAACCTGGCCTATTTCTACGAACTGAGGTGAAGCCGCCATGCTTTATTACAAGGACCCTGCCACCGACGGGATCTACGCGTACAACGAAGACACCTTGGACCAGCATCTTCAGGAGGGCTTTGTCAGTCTCTCTGATGAGCAGTATCAAGATTTTGTCGACAGCCAGGCGTTGGCTGTCAGGAAAGGCGAGGAGGGGTTGTGGGTCGCCGAGCAGATGCAGCTGGTCGCCGATCAGCTGCTGATGCTCGATGACAACGACCCAACTGCCATCCCAGGCATGACCACCGCCGACTGGCGCGCCTACCGGATTGCCCTGCGGGCATGGAAGGAGGGGGCCGAGGGCTTCCCCGAGCAACAGTACCGCCCACGGCGCCCGGCATAGTGCCCACGGTTCGAAGTCGACAACCGCCACCCGGCGGTATTTTTTTGCCCGGAGAAAGCCAATGGCTCGATGTTCAGCCGCGGTATACGACAGCTCGAAGCGGGCTGCAAGGAGCCGGCATGAGTGAACTTTCAATCCTGCAGGCGGCCGTGACGGCCTCCATTCGCAAGGCGATGCCCGACCTGGCCACGGTCGAAGCCGACAAGGGCACGGCAGGTAACCCGACGCTGCCAGCCCTGCGTCACGGCATCGTCAGCATGGTCGCCGACGCGGCGCCCCGCGATGGGCGCTCGGTGCTGGTCGTGATGTGCGAGGCCATCATCACGCCGGATCCGAGCACCACCGATGCTCGGCTGCAAGGCAGCGAGCTGGCCGCGCAATTGATGGACCTGTTGCGCCAGCAGTTGTGGGGCCTGGACTTCGTCGAGGCAGTCCGCAACGTCCAGGCCCTGTACCAGGGCGCGCTCTGGAAGGTGACCTGGGATCAGCCCGTGCTGTTGGGCGAGCCTGACTGGCAATGGCCCGAGCAGCCGCCGGGCAGCCTGGTACTGGGCTTCGCCCCCGATACCGGGCCAGGCAACAAGGACAAGTACCTGGCCCCGGAGGACCTGGCATGAGCTACGCCACGGCGATGCACGACCGCATGCTGGCCAGCCTGGTGATCCCGTGCTCGGTAGTGGCGGTAGACCTCGCCGCCGCCCGCGTCCGGGTCTCCGACGGCGACTGGACCAGCGCCTGGGTGCGCTGGCACAGCCAGGCCGCCGGCAAGGCGCGCCACTGGCGGGCACCGAGCCTGGGCGAGCAGGGCGTGCTGGTCAGCCCCAGTGGCGAGCCGGCCCAGGGCACCTTCGTGCCGGGCCTCTATGGCAATGCTGGCGCCGCGCCGGACAACCGCGATCACGTGGAGGTCTGGCGCTTCGACGACGGTGGCTCGTTGGCTTACGACTGGCAAGCCAAGCGCTATGACATCCAGCTGCCCAGCGGCAACGCGACCATCAAGGTCGGTGCCAGCACCCTGGTGGTCAACGACGGCGCCATCGCCCTCGATGCCACGGCCATCACCCTGACCGGCAAGGTCACGGTCAATGGCCCGCTGCTGGTCAGCGGCGACATCAACGGCGGCGGGCGGATCATCGATACCGCTGGCAACACCGCCAATCACAAGCACTGAGCCCGCGCCTGCGGGCTCTTTCATATCAGGAGAACGCCATGCATACCCAAGCACGGGGTGCGCCTGCCGCAGGGGGTGCCCCATGATCGGCCTGGACCGCCGCACCGGCCAGCCCCTGACGGGCATCGCCCACCTGCGCCAATCCATCGAGGACATCCTCACCACCCCGCTGGGCAGCCGGCGCATGCGCCCCGAGTACGGCAGCCAGCTGCGCCGCTACGTCGACCTGCCGGTCAACGAAGGCTGGAAGAGTGCGGTGCAGGCCGAAGTGGCCCGGGCCCTCGGGCGCTGGGAACCGCGCCTGAAGCTCGACCGGGTCAAGGTCGTGGCCGTGCTCGACGGCCAGGTCAGCCTGGCCTTGAGTGGCCGCTACCTGGGCGACGACGCGCTGGTGGAGGTGACCGTATGAGCCAGGTCGACCTGTCGAAGCTGCCGGCCCCGCAGCTGCTCGAAGACCTCGATTTCGAGGCGCTGTACCAGGAGGACCTGGCCAGCTTCCGCGCCCAGCTGGGCGATGGCTGGAACGCCAACCTGGAAAGCGACCCGGTCACCAAGCTGCTGGAAGTCGGCGCCTACCGCAAGCTGCTCAACCGGGCGCGCATCAACGATGCCGCCAAGGCGCTGCTGCTGGCTTATGCCGAAGGCCGCGACCTCGACCAGCTGGCCGCCAACGTCAACCTGCAACGCCTGGTGATCCAGGCCGCCGACTCGAGCACGATCCCGCCGACCGAAGCCATCCTCGAAGCCGACGATGCCTTGCGCGAGCGGGTGCAACTGGTCTACGAAGGCCTGACCACCGCCGGCCCGCGCAACAGCTACATCCTCCACGCCCGCAACGCCTCGGGCCGGGTCGCTGACGCGACCGCCGAGAGCCCGTCGCCCGCCGTGGTGGACATCACCGTGCTGAGCCTGGATGGCGATGGCGTGGCCAGCCCCGAGCTGCTGGCGCAGGTGCAGGCCTACCTCAACGACGACGACATTCGCCCGGTCGCCGACCGGGTCAACGTGCGCAGCGCCGAGGTGCTGCCCTACCGCGTCGAGGCCGTGCTGCACATGGCCGACAACGGCCCGGAGTACGAAACGGTCCTCGGCGAATGCCGGCGCCGCCTGCAAGCCTGGATCAACCCACGGCGCAGGCTCGGCCTGGAAGTCGCCCGCTCCGGCATCGACGCCCAGTTGCACATCGACGGCGTGAGCCGGGTCGAGCTGATCGGCTGGAGCGACATCCGCCCGAGCAAGGCCCAGGCGGCCTGGTGCACCGGCATCGACCTCAAGCGCGGAGGCTGACATGCACAGCCTTCTGCCGCTCAACCGCACGCCGCTGGAGCGCGCCCTGGAAGTGGCCGCCGACGAAGACCTCAAGGCCGGCCTGCGCACCCTCTACAACCCCGACACCTGCCCGGCGCACCTGCTCTACCAGCTGGCCTGGGCCTGGTCGGTGGACCGCTGGGACGACAGCTGGAGCGAGGCGATCAAGCGCTCGGTGATCCGCTCGGCGTTCTTCGTCCACGCCCACAAGGGCACCCTCGGCGCCCTCAGGCGGGTGGTCGAGCCGTTCGGCTACCTGATCGAGGTGCAGGAATGGTGGCAGGCCAAGCCTGCCGGGGTGCCGGGCACGTTCGCCCTGAAGGTCGGGGTGGCGGACAGCGGCATCGACGAACAGACCTACCAGGAGCTGACCCGCCTGATCGAGGACGCCAAGCCAGTCAGCCGGCACCTGGTCGGCCTGGACATCAGCCTGGAAAGCCTGATCCCCGCGTACCAGGCGGTGGGCCTCTACGACGGTGAGCTGCTGGAGGTACATCCCTGGCAGGCATCGGACATCGATGTGCATGTGGGCGCCTGCAACCTGGTGAACGAGCAAACCCTGGACATACTGGACATCTACCTCAATGGCTAACGCAACCACCCAATTCGGTGGGTTCCTGACCAACACCGGCATCGCCCAGCAGGCCAATACCGCCGTGCTGGGGCTGCCCTGGAACATCACCCACATGCTGATCGGCGATGCCGGCGGCGACCCGTCGCAGACCCCCGATCCCACCCCGAAACCCACCCAGACCGCGCTGGTGCGCCAGGTCTACCGGGCGCAACTGAACGCCCTCTACCAATCGCCCGCCGACCCTGGCGTGCTGGTCGCCGAGCTGGTCCTGCCACCGGAGACCGGTGGCTGGTGGATCCGCGAGCTGGCGCTGGAAGACGCCAACGGCAACTTCATCGCCGTGGCCAAGCCGGCGCCCAGCTACAAGCCGCTGCTGGCGCAAGGCTCCGGGCGTACCCAGACCATCCGCATGCACGTGGTGTTCGGCAACCTCGCCAACGTCACGCTGAAAGTCGACCCGAGCATCGTGCTTGCGACGCGTGACTACGTGGACAAGGCCCGCGAAGCGGCCGAGCTCTACGCCCGCAACCAGCTCAAGGCGCACGTGGACGCCGCCGACCCACACCCGCAGTACCTGCGCCGCGCCGATGCGGCCAAGGACGTCGGGCCGCTGGCCTGGCTGGGTGTCGCTACCGGCACCGCCGATGCCCTGACGCTGAAGCTCAAGAGCGGCGAGTCGGCTCTGGCGGCCTACGCCGCTGGCCAGCGCTTCCAGTTCCAGGCCAGCGCCACCAACACCGGCGCCGTAACGGCGCGCATCAATGGCTTGGCCGCCGTGGCGGTAAAGAAGTCCGGTAATAACGGCCTGGTCGACCTGGTGGGCGGCGATATCCGCGCTGGCGCCTTGTACGACCTGAACTACGACGGCACCTACTTCCAGCTCGGTGGTGGCGTTGGTGCCAACAAAGCATTCGAGCGTTACTCGTTCGAGGCGTCGGTCGGCCAGACCGTCTTCACCCTGGCGCACACCATCGGCAGCACCATCGTGCTGCGCAATGGCCGCGAGATCACCGACTACCTGTCCGACGGCCAGAAGATCACCTTCAAGGCCCCATGCAGCTTGGGTGAGGCGGTGGAGATCCTGGCCTTCAGTTCGTTCCAGGCCGCGAACAGCTACACCAAGGCCGAGACTCAGGCGCTCTTGAACACAGCGTCGGCGTTGCCGGTGGGCACCATGCTGCCGTTCCCGAGGGGGACGGTGCCGGCGGGCTTCCTCGAAGTCGACGGCAGTACCCAGAGCGCGGCGGTGTACCCGGACCTGGCGGCCTATCTGGGTGGAGCATTCAACACGGGCAACGAAGCGGCAGGGTTCTTCCGCCTGCCGGATACCCGTGGTGAGTTCCTGCGGGGTTGGGACCATGGCCGTGGTGTAGACAGCGGCCGTGCCGTGGGCAGCACCCAGGGCGAATCCTTCAAGGCGCATACCCACAAGGACGTAGGGTTCATCGACAATGTCGGTGGTGGTTCAGGGGCCTCGGCTGTGACAGGTGCCACCGGAGACGTCACCTCGATCTACGGGAAAGCGTATGGCAATAGCGCGTCAGCGACGGCAAAAGCCTACAAGGAGAGTGCTCCTGGGGCCTTGGGCGGCGCGATCGCCGGTTTGATTTCTGGCAGCACCGGCGATTCAGAGACCCGCCCGCGCAACTTGGCGGTGATGTGGTGCATCAAGGCCTGGAATGCGCCGGTGAACCAGGGGCAGATCGACGTCGCGGCCCTTGTTGCCGAACTGAAGGCATTGCGTTCTTCGACACCTGTTGGTGCGATCCTGCCGTTCCCCAAGGCGGAGGTACCGGCTGGTTACCTCGAGCTCGATGGCAGCTTGCAAAGCGTCGCGACCTATCCGGATCTCGCGGCTTATCTCGGTGCTTCCTATAACAATGGCACAGAGCCGGCAGGATACTTCCGACTCCCCGATTACCGAGGCGAGTTCCTGCGCGGCTGGGACCATGGGCGTGGCGTGGATCCTGGTCGAGGTATGGGCACTTCGCAGAGCGATGCGATTCAGAACATCACCGGCTCTATTGGCTTACGCGGAGGAGCAGGCGTTGGCCTTGGCGTCATGGGAGGAGCCTCTGGTGCATTTTCCACAGTCTTTGGTGAATCAACCTCCGCCAATACGATTACGCGAGATGCATCCTCAATAGCGGCTAGTGATATCGCGCGCTTTGATGCTTCGAAGGTAGTTAGGGCCGCTGCTGAAACGCGGCCTCGAAACCAGTCGGTGATGTGGTGCATCAAGGCCTGGAGTACTCCTGTGAATCAGGGGCAGGTCGATGTGGCCGCGTTGGTATCGCAAGTGGGGCCGGCTACGGAGACGAAGCCTGGGATTCTCAGATTAGCGTCTCAAGACCAGGTCAATGCGGGTGAAATTGATGAAGTGGCCGTCACCCCCAAAAAACTGCGCTGGGGCTTCGCCGCCAGTTTCGCTGACGCGGGATATCTGAAACTTCCTGGCTGGTTGGGTGGCTTTGTCATTCAGTGGGGGCAGGTGACAGTTGCCGCGAATGCCACGAATAGTTTTTCGTTGCCGACCACTTTTCCGAACCAGTTCTACCACGTGTTCGTGAGTGTGAGAGACACCGTTCAGTACGGCACGACTTCACCGTTTGGAGGTGCCGTACCGACAACGCTGTCGACCTTTACAGTGCGCAACTTCTACACGTCGTCCCCGCTCGTTTACTCGTATTTCGCAGTAGGCAGGTAACCCATGATCTTTTATTCAGCCCAAAACCAAGGTTTCTATGACTCCAAGGTGCTTGACCGCATGCGTCCCGACGATGCGGTTGAAATCAGTGCAGAGCTGCATGCCGTACTGATGAGAGGCCAAGCAATCGGCAAGCAGATCGTTGTTGAAAGCAATGGCATGCCTGGACTGCGAGAGCTTATTGAAAATGCCGCAGCTGTCGAGCGAGGTTGGCGCGACCGGATGCTAGCGGATTCGTTGAAGTTACGTGATCGTCACCGTGACCAGTTAGAGCTGGGAGGCGGTGCTGAGACGAATCTGAGTCCCGAGCAATTCCATGCTCTATTGACCTACCTCCAGGCCCTGCGTGATTGGCCCCAGTCCGATGCATTCCCCGATGCCGGAAAGCGGCCGGTAGCGCCTGATTTCATCAACGAATCCGGAGACGGACAATGAGCCAGGCAAGCTTACATTCGCAGTTGGATATGGTCCTGCTGCGTTCACTGACCATGCAGGCGGATACCATCGTGGCTTCGACGTCATTGTCAGCCGAGCGTCTCGGGCATGTCGTCATTGATGCAAGTGCTGGAAACCTTACCGTCACGCTCCCTGCCGCTGACAAGCCCTTGGGTGCGGTGGAAGTGATTTTGCGCAGACGCGATACATCGGCCAACACGCTGTCGATCAAGGCAAGCGGCAATGACCGGATCATGCTCGACACCCTGATCTCCAACGAAGGGCTCGCTTCGACGGAACTCATCTTTGCGGGCGACTTCCTGGCCCTCAGGGCTGATGGCGCGGGCAAATGGTGGTGTGTCGGGCAGGCTCAACTGCCTGCGAGCCTGGCAACCGGATACATCGTCTGGCAAACCCCAGGTACCAGCGAACCAGTAGTACCACCAGTTTTGCGCAGTGGCCGAAGGCTGGCGCGTGTGCGTGTGACTGCTGGCGGTGGTGGCGGTGCCCGGAGTACTGCAGCTCCAGGGCCTGGCGGCGGCGGCGGCGGCGGTGTCTCGGAAAAGCTGGTAAGCCTTGCAGGTTTGTTCACCGCGAAAATCGCTGTTGGCGCGGGTGGGGCCGGTGCCGCCAATGATGGCCAACCAGGTCAGCCCGGTGGTAGCTCGTCGTTCGTGACGTTTTGCTCCGCCAGCGGCGGCCCGGGTGGCACCAACGATGGCAATTCCTCCTATTCCGGTGAAGGCTATGGGGGCGATCTCAATACCTCGATGGGAGATGGTGGTGTTCCCGTGTCGATACCTAACGGAGCGCTTTACGGAGGGCATGGTGGTGGCGCATTCAGTATCGCTGCCGCAGTCGACAGTTCCCGCCCTCGAAAGCCCGGGTGCGGTGGAGGTGGGCGTTTTGGACCTGGCGCACCGGGTGCTCATGGCTGTATCGAACTTTGGTGGTGATGGAGGACCTATGTGGGCACTTTTAGTAGACGACACCGTTGTAGAAACAACCGATATCGACCCGCAAGGCCGCTTCCACGCCTCGATGAAGTGGCTTGAATGCCCGGCCGATACACAACCCGGTGATGTGATGGTCGAAGGAAACTTCACCACGCCCGAGCCTGTTGGCCGGACGATTGCCGAGCGTGCATGGCGAGACGGTCAATTGCACGCCAGCCAATGGCTGACATCGCGTCATCGCGAGGAGCTGGATCTGGGGATCCAGCCGTCGTTGACCCCCACGCAGTACGCGGAATTGCTCGATTATCGGCAGGCCTTGCGCGTGTGGCCGCAAGCCGAACTATTCCCCGAACTGGCCAGGCGCCCGAATGCGCCGCATTGGATCAGTTCACTGACCCCCTGACGCCCCGCACCGCCGGGGCGTTTTCTTACCTGAAGCAAACCTTTCCAGGCCCCGCACCAGCGGGGCCTTTTCACACCTGTACCTGGAGTAAACCTACATGAGTGGATTCTTCCACGGCGTCACCGTGACCAACGTCGACACTGGCGCGCGCAGCATCGCACTGCCATCGTCCTCGATCATCGGCCTGGTCGACACCTTCACCGAAGGCCCGGGCGTCACCGCCAAGGCCAACGACCTGATCCTGATCACCAGCGAGCGCGAAGCGGTCGCGGCGTTCGGCCAGGACGCGGCGATCACCAAGGCCTGCCGCGCCATCTACAGCCGCGCCAAGGCGGTCATCGTCGCCTGCGGCGTGGCCAAGCTCGAAGACGGCGCCGAGCAGACCGCGGCGATCATCGGCAACGTGCTGGCCGACGGCAAGCGCACCGGCCTGCAGGCGCTGCTCGACGGCAAGAGCCGTTTCAACGCCCAGCCACGCCTGCTGGTAGCGCCCAAGCACAGCGCCACCCAGGCTGTAGGTACCGCGCTGGTGGCCCTGGCCGACAAGCTGCGCGCCATCGCCATCATCGACGGCCCCAACACCACCGATGAAGCGGCCATCGCCTACGCCAAGAACTTCGGCGCCAAGCGCGCCTTCCTGGTCGACCCGGGCGTGCGCTACTGGGACAACGCCGCCGAGGCTACCGTCGATGCGCCGGGCTCGGCCTGGGTCGCCGGCTTGTTCGCCTACACCGACCGCGAGTACGGCTTCTGGGCGTCGCCTTCGAACAAGGAGTTCGTCGGCATCACCGGTACCACCCGCGCGGTGGAGTTCCTCGATGGCGACGACACCTGCCGCGCCAACCTGCTGAACAACGCCAACATCGCCACCATCATCCGCGACGACGGCTTCCGCCTGTGGGGCAACCGCACCCTGTCGAGCGACCCGAAATGGGCCTTCGTCACCCGTGTGCGCACCATGGACATCGTCATGGACGCGATCCTCTACGGCCACAAGTGGGCCGTGGACCGCTCCATCACCGCCACCTACGTCAAGGACGTCACCGAGGGCCTGCAGGCCTTCATGCGCGACCTGAAGAACCAGGGCGCGATCATCAACTTCGAAGTCTTCGCCGACCCGGAGCTGAACACCGCCAGCCAGCTGGAGCAGGGCAAGGTGTACTGGAACATCCGCTTCACCGATGTGCCGCCTGCCGAAAACCCCAATTTCCGCGTCGAAGTCACCAACCAGTGGCTGACCGAAGTCCTCGATACCGCCGCTTAAGGAGCGCATCTACATGGCAATGATTCCCGAAACCCTGGCCAACCTGAACCTGTTCGTCGATGGCGTCAGCTTCCAGGGCGATGTACCCAGCCTGACCCTGCCCAAGCTCACCCTGAAGATGGAAGAGCACCGCCCCGGCGGCATGGACATGCCGGTCCAGATGGACCAGGGCATGGAAAAACAGGAAGCCGCCTTCACCACCACCGGCGTGCGCCGCGAGTCGCTGAAGTTCTTCGGCCTGGCCGACGGCACTGCTTTCAACGGTACCTTCCGCGGCGCCTTCAAGGGCCTGAAGGGCAAGATCAACCCGGTGATCGTCACCCTGCGCGGCTCGCTGAAAGAGATCGACATGGGCGACTGGAAATCCGGCGACAAGGCCGAGATCAAGCACAGCGTCGCCGTCACCTACTACAAGCTCGAAGTCGATGGCCGCCTGGTCTACGAAATCGATGCCCTGGGCATGAAGCGCGTGATCGACGGTGTCGACCAGCTGGCCGCCCAGCGCGCAGCCCTGGGTCTTTAAGGAGAACGTTCGATGGCTCAAGCGAAACAGCTTCCGCAATGGCTGACCGTCAACGCCGAGCGCGTGACCGTGCGCCTGTCGCGCCCCAGCGAGGCCAACGGCGTGCAGGTCGACAGCCTGTCGCTGCGCGCCCCAACCGTGCGTGACATCCGCAATGCCCAGGCCGGTGGTACGAGCGACGACGAGCAGCGCGAACTGAACCTGTTCGCCTCGCTCGCCGAAGTCGGCGTCAAGGACCTCGAGGGCCTGGCCCTGAAGGACTACAGCCGCCTGCAGACCGGCTATTTTCGCCTGGTGCAGGACGACGAGCTTTGACCCCGCCCGGCAGAAGGCCGCCGCCAGGCGGCTGGCCAAGGAGCTGAACTTTTCCGCGAGCGAAATCATGACCATGTCGTTCAGCGACATGGTCTGGTGGCTGGCGGAGTGAAAGGGAGACACGGATGGCGAACAGATCAACGACAGCGCTGGGCGCTGTCGGTGCCACCGTCCCAGAGCTTGGGGAGGCGGTGGGGGAGGAGCGACGCCGCACGGTCCCCATGGGGACGCTGGGGGTGACCCAGCGACCGCCTGATGTCGGTGGCGGTGTCGACCTGCCTCGGCAAGTGACGGAGGCAGTGGAGGGCAAGGACGATCAGGCCGAGTCCTTGAAAGTACAGCAACAACAGGTTGGGCTGCTTCAGCAGAACAAGGAACTTCTGGAGCGTGCCCTGAACAACCGGGCGCCCCCACCTGCACCGGGGCTATTGCCTCCGGTCGCTCAGACCGCGCGCGATGCAGCGACGTCGCTGCTAGTTGCTGGTGGTGGTTACCTGGCGGCGAAAGGCATCGCCCAGGCACCTGCGGTGATCGGCAAGACGTTGAGCGCAAAGGCCGGCTCGACTGGCAGCGAGGGCCATCCTGACGGTGCCCAAGCCAGTTCGTCCAGCCGGCCGGATACGGTGTATCTGCCACCGTTGGTCATCGAAGGTACCGATCGAGCTCCAGTCTTCGAGGACTACCCACTGGGTGCGGATGCGGCGCCAGCACCAATGCCGAGGCCCACCGAACCGGGGCGCTGGGCGCAGGCGCTGATGGCGGGTAAGTCGGCAGCAACCCTGAGTGGGATGGACGCCGGGATGAAGTTGATCTTCACGGCGACCACTGCCTCCACGCCCGAACAGATGGGTGAGGGTGTGGGCGGTGCGGCTGGCGGCTTCATGGGGGCTGTGTCGGGTGCCATGTTGGGTGGAAAACTCAAGACGCTCGCCCCAGCAGCTTCCATGGGGCTGTCATTTATTGGCGACAAGATCGGTGGCGCGCTGGGCAAGGGGCTGATGGCCGCTCCCAGTGATGCGTCACAAAGTCCACCGGCAACGAACACTGGGAGTGGGCAACCGACGCCGTCGGTGAGCGGTGCCTCGCCATCTCCCGCGACTACGTTGTGGGGCACCTTGGCCAGTGCCGTGGGGATAGGCGCGGGAGCTGCCGCCTACACGCATCGCGACCGGCTGCGTAATCTGGGCCGGGCCAAGGGTGTGACGGCAGTGGACGACCTCTATCCACTGGGAGCGGATGCCGGGCCGTCACCTACCGGCATCAACGCTCCCCTTGGACGCGGGGCCGCTTTGAAGGCTGCCTTCAAGGCAGCCGGCAAGATGCCGTGGGTGGAGGCCGGGGTAAAGGGGGTCTACACCTACGCCACCGCCAAGACCCCCGAGGAAAAAGGTGCGGGGTACGGCGGTGCGATCGGTGGCGTGGTGGGCACGGCGTTGGGAGGGGCGTTGCTGGGTAGCTTTGTCACGCCGCCTGTCGGGATGCTGATCGGCAACATGGTCGGCGACAAGGTTGGTGGTGTGATCGGCGGTTGGATTGGCAAGACGCTCTTCACTGCCTCCGATGAGCCCCCTCGCAAGCCGGCCACAGCGATCACCCTGCGGGACCCGCGTCAGGTCACTCCCGCTCCTGGGCGTGGAGTCTTCGACGAGCAGGTCGGCACACGGATGGCCAGACAACTGCTGTCAGCAACGCCGCAGGTGCCACCCAAACCTCGAACGTCAGTCGATGCGATGCACTCGACAGGCGGCGTCATGGTACCGATGGCGCTTGAAGCGGATAAGCAGGTTGTTGCACCGGTGGGCAAGTATTTTGCCGAGCGCGCTGCCGATTTCAGGCCATTTGCGCAGGCAGGCTCGCCAATTGGGGTGATGTCACTGCCCAAGTCTCATGGGCCTCTGTCGCCAGGGGCGGGTGCGCCGGTTGCCGCATCGGCAGGAAGGTACCTGCCTGAGCACATGGCCGAACCAGGGCCTGCTTCGCAGCTCAGCGTTCCACCTGCACCGGTGGTGCTGCCGGATACCGGGCCACGCCCGATGCAAGGGCAAGGCTCGATGGCGCCACCCATCACTCAGCAGCTCACCTTTACCGCCAACATACCCATCACCGTGCAGGGCAGTGTGGATGCGCCGAACCAGCTCAGCTTGCAACTCGAAGAAGCGGTCCGGCGTGTCATGCAGGACCTGCAGCGGCAGGCCTACCACGCGCAACTGCCCGACCACCCCAATTCTTTTTGAACAGGAGGACCCATGACCTACCTGGAGCAGCTGCAAGCCACGCTGCACGCCCTGGTCAAGGCGGGAGAGGCAGGGCGTCGGCGTGCCGACGCCATGCTCGACCCCATGAACGACGCGATCGGCCATATACAAGGCGCTGTGGGCGAGCTGGAAGGGTTGCCGGTGGTCGGGCCGATCATCGGTGCCAAGCTGCAGCGCACGATGCGCGCGATCACCAACGCCCAGGCCCGTGTCGCCAAGGTAGTCGCCAAGTACGACCAGGCGATGGCGGTGGTGCGCCAGGTGCGTGATCGCATCGACGGCTTCGCCGCCCACGCCGCCAAGGCTGGCGCAGCGATCGGTCGCGTGGTCGGGGCGGTGCGCTCGACTGTCAACGGCGTGCTGTCGACGCTGGGCTTCGCGCCCGAAGCGACCCCCGCCGCCGAAGCGGTCAAGCCGTTCCCGCACCTGCTGGTGCTGCAACCGCTGAAGGCGGGCGCGGCACCGTACTACTTCAACCTCGACACCGCCGCCTTCGACCAGCTGCGCCGGCAGACCCGCTTCCGCTGGGCCGGCCAGGAGCGGCTGAGCCGCGACACCGCGCAGCAGGCGGTGAGCCTGGGTGAAGAGACCATCAGCATTCGCGGGGCGATCTTCCCTGGCTTCAAGGGCGGCCTCGGCCAGTTGCAGACACTGCGCAGCATCGGTCGCCAATTGCTGCCGCTGTCGCTGACCACCGGCTACGGCGAGGTGCTCGGCACCTGGTGCCTGACCAGCATCGAGGAAGAGCAGGGCGCCCTGCTGGCTGGCGGCATCCCGCGCAAACAAGGGTTTTCACTGGAGTTCGTGAGCTATGGCCAGGATTTGTACAACGTCTGAGGGCGATGTGCTCGATACGCTCTGCCAGCACTACTACGGCCACCTTGATGGTTCGGTCGAAGCGGTGCTTGAGGCCAACCAGGGCCTGGCGGACGAGGCCCAGCCGTTTCGCAGCGGGGTGCGCATCGTGTTGCCGGCGCTGGCCGTGGTGGCCGCGAACACCGTGCAACTGTGGGACTGACCGGCAAGGAGCCTGAACCATGCAACCGATCTTCCGCATCGAGGCCGACGGCAAGGACATCACCGCGCTGATCAACGACCGCCTGCTGTTGCTGCGCACCACCGACAAGCCCGGCATGGAGTCGGACGACTTCGAGCTGCGCATCGACGCCCGCGACGGTGCCCTGGCGTTGCCTGCCCGAGGTGTCGTGCTGCAGGTTCACCTGGGGTACGCCGGCCAGCCGCTGACGCGCCTGGGGCGCTACACCGTGGATGAAGTCGAGCTGTCGGGGCCACCCGACACCCTGGTCATTCGCGGCAAGGCCAGTGACCTGCGCGGTACCGGCAAGACCATCCGCAGCGGTAGCTGGGAGGCGGCGACACTGCAACGCATCGTCGCCGAGATCGGTGCGCGCAATGGCTGGCAGGCGGTCTGCCCGGTGACGGTCAAGTTGCCGCGGGTCGACCAGTACAGCGAGTCGGACTTCAACTTCATCACCCGCCTGGCCCGGCAGAACGACTGCATCGCCAAGCTTGCCGATGGCCAGTTGCTGGTGCTGCCGCGCCAAGGCGGGCAGAGCGCCAGCGGCAAGGCGTTGGGGGTAGTGACCATCGCCCGCAACGAGGTCAGCCAGTGGCAGTTCCGCCTGGCCGACAAGAGCACCCACAAGGCGGTGCGCACCCGCCACCAGGACGCGGCGACCGGCAAGCTGAACGTCGTCGAACTGGACAATGGCGACGCACCGCAGGGCCTGCAGCCGGTGCACACCGACCGCCACCTGTACCCCAACCGTGCGGCCGCCGAACAGGCCGCCAAGGCGCGCCTGGCCAGCTTCAACCGCGACACGGCCTCCGTGCGCCTGGACATGCCCGGGCGCACCGACCTGTTCGCCGAGCGCAGCGTGACGATCACCGGCTTCCTCGCCGGGCTCGATGGGCCCTACCTGGTCGAGTCGGTAGAGCAGGTGTTCACCAGCAGCGGCTGGCGCACCACGGTGCAATGCAACGGTGGCAAGCAGGGCAAGGCCAAGGCCAAGGGCCAGGCGCCACGACGTGCAGGCGCGGTGAAAGCCTAGCGCGCCCACGCTGCGCCTGAGCCTTGTTGCGCAGCCCATCCGAACCTGGAGCCCCCATGAAACCCAGTCTCCTCAGCGCCCAACTGGCGCTGTGCCCAAGCTTGGGCGACACCGCCGTGGTCGGTCTCGACCTGACGGCGATCGACAACCTCGCACCACGGCCCCAGCCCATCGCCTGCCTGCTGCTGGCCGGTGAGGAGGCCGACCGCAACGACCTGCAGAACGCCACGCGGCAGAGCCTGCTTGAGCGCTTCGACGTGCTGTTGCTGCTCGACAGCAGCGCGCAGGGAACCGCCCATGCCCTCGAACGGCTCGACGACCTGCGCGCCGAGCTGTGGTTGGCGCTGGTCGGTTGGAAACCCGCCCCCGGCCGCGAGCCGGTGGAGTACGCCGGTGGCGAGCTGCTGCGCTGCGACACGCGCCGCGTGCTCTATCGCCACCGTTTCATCGCCCCGCTGCAGCTTGGCCGCAGCCGGGCCAGCGAGCCCGCCGAGACCTGGCATGAACGCCAGCTCGACCAACTGCCGCCGTTGACCGGCGTCACCGTGCAGGTCGACGCCATCGACCCGGCGGACCCGAACCTGCGCCAGCCAGGGCCTGACGGGCGCATCGAAATGACCTTCCAAGGAACCTTCAACCCATGACAGCACGCATCACCGTGATCCCGGCCGCTGGCCGGGCGGTGCCGGATCCGCAATCCGGCGACCTGCTGCCCGCCGAGGGCCGCGACGTGCCAGACACCGTCTGGTGGCGCCGTCGCCTGGCGGACGGCGATGTGATCCTCAAGGCCGCCAAGGCGGCAAAACCACAGGGAGCCAAATAATGTCGGTCGGATTCAGCAACATCCCCGCGGACATCCGTGTACCGCTGTTCTACGCCGAGATGGACAACTCGGTCGCCAACAGCGCCTCTTCCAACCTGCGCCGGCTGATCGTCGCCCAGGTGAACGACAACGCCAGCGCCGAACAGGCCGGCAAGCTGGTGCTGGTGCCCAGCCTGGCGGTGGCGCGCCAGCTCGGTGGCCAGGGCTCGATGCTCGCGGCCATGTACGAAACCTGGCGCAAGGCTGATCCGCTGGGCGAGATCTGGTGCTTGCCGTTGCGCAACAGTGAAGGCGCCGTGGCCAAGGCCGAGGTGAAGGTCGAGGGCAGCGCCACCGAAGCAGGCCTGGTCAATCTCTACGTGGCAGGCGTTCGGGTCCAGGCCGGCGTGGCCCTGGGCAACACCGCCGCCCAGGTGGCCAGTGCCCTGGCGCTGAAGATCAACGCCAACCCCGACCTGCCGGTGACGGCGGTGGCCAGCGCGGGCGTGCTCAGCCTGAGCTGCAAATGGACCGGTGACAGCGGCAACGACATTGCCCTGCAACTCAATCGCCTTGGCCTGAGCAACGGCGAGCAAACCCCGGCCGGCCTGGTGCTGACCATCACGGCATTCGCCGGTGGCGCGGGCGTGCCGGACCAGGTCCAGGCCTTGGCGGCGGTGGGTGACGAACCGTTCGAATTCATCTGCCTGCCGTGGTCTGACAGCAATAGCCTGGATGCCTGGAAACTGGCCATGGACGACAGCGCCGGCCGCTGGTCCTGGAGCCGCCAGCTGTATGGCCATGTGTATGGCGCCAAACGCGGTACGGTCGGCAGCCTGGTGGCCGCCGGCCAACTGCGCAACGACCAGCATGCCAGCCTGCTGGCGGTCGAACGCGGCGCGCCGCAGCCAGTGTGGCTGCATGCCGCCAGCTTCGCCGCGCGTTCGGCGGCGTTCATTTCCGCCGACGCCAGCCGCCCGACCCAGAGCGGTACCCTGCCAGGCCTGGAGCCGGCGCCGGCCAGCGAGCGCTTCAGCCTCAGCGAGCGCCAGTCGCTGCTCAGCTACGGCATCGCCACGGCGTACTACGAAGGCGGTTCGCTGCGCATCCAGCGGGCGATCACCACCTACCAGAAGAACGCCTACGGCCAGCCGGACAACTCCTACCTGGACAGCGAGACCCTGCACCAGTCGGCTTTCATCATCCGCCGCCTGCAAGGCGTGATCACCAGCAAGTACGGCCGCCACAAGCTGGCCAGCGACGGCACTCGCTTCGGCGCCGGCCAACCGATCGTCACCCCGAGCACCCTGCGCGGCGAGCTGATCGCCCAGTACGCCAGGCTCGAACAGGAAGGCCACGTGGAGAACGCCGAGCTGTTCGCCGAGCACCTAGTGGTGGAGCGTTCGAGCACCGACCCGAGCCGGGTCAACGTGCTGTTCCCGCCGGACTACATCAACGGTCTGCGCGTGTTTGCACTGCTCAACCAGTTCCGCCTGCAGTACGAAGACGCCGCCTGAGCGGCCACCACCTATCCCGGCCCGCCCTGAGCGGGCCTGTTTTTATGGAGAGATGCCATGGGGCAGAAAATCGCGGGCACCTGCTACGTCAAGGTCGACGGTGCCCAACTGACCATCAAGGGCGGCTGCGAGGCGCCACTGATGGAAGTCAACCGCACCACCCTGGTGCCGGGTTACTACAAGGAAGAAGAGCGGCGCCCGTCGCTCAAGGTCACTGCGCTGCACACGCCTGACTTCCCGCTGAAGAAGCTGGTCAACGGCACCGACATGACCATCACCTGCGAGTTCAGCAACGGCCGAGTGTACGTGCTGGCCGGCGCCTACCTGGTGGGCGAGCCGGTGAGCAAGGGCGACGACGCGGAAGTGGCGCTGGAATTCGATGGCATCAAGGGGAGCTGGCAATGACCCAGGTACTCAAGCTCAACGTGCCGCTGGAGGCCCACGGCGAAGTGCTGCAGGAACTGGCCCTGCGCCGGCCCACGGTGCAGGAGGTGCGCACCATCAAGGCGCTGCCCTACCGCATCGACAAAAGCGAGGAGGTCAGCCTGGACATGGACGTGGCGGCCAAGTACATCGCCGTCTGCGCCGGCATTCCGCCGTCGTCGGTCAACCAGATGGACCTGGCCGACCTCAACACCGCCAGCTGGGTCGTCGCCGGTTTTTTCATGAGTGCGGCGTCACCAGCATCGGCGGGCTGATCGCCATCGCCTATGACCTGGCCTGGTTCTGGCGGGTGGATCCCGAGCAGATCCTGGCCAGGCCCCTGGACGTGCTGCGCGAATCCCTGCAGCACGCACAACGGATCAACGCGATGCAGCAGGTGCAATGATGGCAGATCAACTACAGCTCAATTCACTGGTGCTCGACGCCCGGCGCCTGGCGGTGAACCTGGTGCAGGTCAACCAGCAGGTCAGCCAGGTGGTGGCCCAGACGCCCAAGGTCGAAGGGTTCTCCGACGCCCTGGAGAAGAGCAAGCTCGGCGGGCTGGATATCGGCGGCCTGCTGAAGGGGGAAGGCCTTGCGGCGCCGTTCGTCAGTGGCATCAAGGCGGCCCTGGCGTTCGAGCAGCACATGCATGACCTCGAGCAAGGGCCGGTCAAGGACGACCCGCTGGAAAACACCGGCCTGCAACGGGACGCGCTGGCCCAGCTGCTGCCCGAGGCCGGCGTGCGCCAGGGCCAGGAAAGCCTCGAGCAACTGCAAGGGGCGATCAAGGGGGTGACCCTGGCCTTCGGCCTGGCGTTGCTACCGGCTTTCACGGCCGTGGCCCAGGCGCTGACGCCGCTGGTTCAGGGCGTGTCCAACCTGATCGTGGCCAACCCGCAGCTGGTCGAGGGCGTTGCCGCCGCGGCGGCGGCCTTCACCGCACTCAGGGTCGCGGCAACCCTGGCGCTGCTGGCGTTCAACGCCACCCCCATCGGCCTGGTGGTCAGCGCCGTGGCCTTGGCGGTGGGCCTGATCGTGGCGTACTGGGAGCCGATCTCAGGTTTCTTCGCGGCGATTGGCGAACGTGTCGGCGCCGTCTTCCAGGGCATGGGGGCGGCATTCGACGCGCTGTTGCAATGGGACCCAATGGCCACGCTGCAAAGTGCCTGGGGCGCGCTGACAGGTTTCTTCAGTGAGCTCAGTGAGCCGCTGCTGACGGGCCTGCAGAGCGCCTGGGGCGTGCTCCAGGCGATCTTGGCCTGGAGTCCGCTGGCGCTGCTGTACAACAACTGGGGCGCCATCGTGGGCTGGTTCACCGATCTGGCAGGCCAGGTGCAAGCGATGCTTGCGCAAGGCTGGCAAGGTTTGCAGGCGGTGCTCGCCTGGAGCCCGCTGGCGCTGCTGTACAGCAACTGGGGCGCCATCGTCGGCTGGTTCGCCGACCTGGCGGGCCAGGTGCCAGCGATGCTTGCGCAGGGCTGGCAAGGTTTGCAGGCGGTGCTCGCCTGGAGCCCGCTGGCGCTGCTGTACAACAACTGGGGCGCCATCGTGGGCTGGTTCGCCGACCTGGCGGGCCAAGTGCCAGCGATGCTTGCGCAGGGCTGGCGAGGCTTGCAGGCGGTGCTCGCCTGGAGCCCGCTGGCGCTGCTGTACAACAACTGGGGCGCCGTCGTCGGCTGGCTCGGCGAGCTGGCCGGGCAGGCCTTGGGCGTGCTGACCGCAGGCTGGTCGATGATCGCCACGTTGTTCAACTGGTCGCCGCTTGAAGCGCTGGGCACCGCCTGGGGCTCGGTCAGTGGCTTCTTCGGTGAGCTGTGGGGCCAGTTGCTGAGCGGCATGGCGCCGATCCAGGAAGCATTGGCCAACCTGTTTGCCGGTTCCCCCCTGGACGCGCTGCAACAGCAATGGACGCCCGTGGCGGCATGGCTGGAAGGCTGGTGGGCCAAGCTGGCGCCTATCGTCGAACCGATCCGGGCGTTTTTCAGCGGTGCGTTCTCCGCTGTGTTCGACACCTTTGGCGAGACGGGTGGCGACCAGCAGGCTGTCGCCGCGCCTGCCGCTGCCGCGCCGCTGCGCAGCCCGCTGGTTGGCGAAGGCGGCAGCGGCCTGGTGCAACAGACCGCCGAGGCCCGGCGCACGTCCCTCGACGGCAGCCTGCTGCTGCGTTTCGAGAACCCGCCACCCGGCCTGGCGCTGGTCACCAGCCAGAGCAATCAACCCGGATTGAACATCCGCTCCAACGTGGGCGTGCGTTCCCTGTCCCAAGGAGGAGCCTATGAAGCGTGACTGGACCGAGAGCCTGTTGCCGGCGAGTTTCGCCGGGGTCAAGTTCTGGGTCGACAAGGCCAGCGTGCCGGTCGGCCGCAAGGGCGCGCTGCACGAGTATCCGCAGCGCGACCAGGCGTACTTCGAGAGCCTTGGCCGCCAGGCCCAGGTGCACGAACTGACGGCTTTCATCGTCGGTGCGGACTGCTTCACCCAGCGTGACCGCCTGCTCGCCGCCCTGGCCAAGGGCAGTGGCGAGCTGCTGCACCCCTGGCTGGGGCGCATGCAGGTCAAGGTGGGCGAGTGCACCTTGAGCCATGAGCGCAAGGCGGGTGGAGTGGCCAGCCTGGTCATGAAGTTCCACCCGGATACGCCGTTGACCTACCCGACCGCGCAGGTCAACACCCGGCGGCAACTGGAGCAGGCCTCGCAATCGTTGCTGGAGGTCGCGTTGGCGCGCTTCCAGGCGGCCATGGCCCAGGTCGACCGGGCGCGGATCAACCTGCAGGCCTTGCGCAGCCGGTTGTCCGGGTTCTACAACCTGATCAACCAGCAGCTCAAGCCGCTGCTGGCGACGGTCGACAGCCTCGGCGCGCTGGTGGACTCGCTGGTCAATGCGCCACGGGCGCTGGGGGCGTTGCTGGGCAACTACTTAAGTGACCTGCAAGGCAACCTGGGCAGCTTCGCTGGCGCGCCTGCGGATGCGCCGGGGAACTCGGCCGCCGCCTTGAACCAGGCGCTGGGCCGCGGCTATCGTGGCGTGCTGGCCAGCGCCACGCAACAGGCCGAAGCGGCTGCCGCCCTCGATGCCCCGCCGCCAGGTGGCGGCAAGGACACCCAGCAAGCCGCCCAGGCCCTAGCTGACCTGCTGCAGGCGGCGTTGCTGGTGCAGCTGGCGCTGCTGCTGGCACGCATGCCGGTCAACCCACGCAGCGAATCCCTGCGCGAGGTACCGCCGCTGGCCGTGCAGCGCGTGAGCCCCGTGGCCCGTGCGCAGGTACCGGTGGCCGATGATGTGCTGGCCTTGCGTGCGTTGCTCGACGAGGTGATCTGGCAGGCCGCGCTCAAGGCCGATGCGGCGGGTTACCAGGCCCTGAGCGACCTGCGTCGGCAATTGGACGCGCACCTGGACGCCGTGGCGGCCTCAGGCGTGCGCCTGGTTACGGTAACGCCAGAGCAGCCACTGCCGGCGCTGGTCCTGGCCTATCGGCGCTTTGCCGACGCCACCCGGGCCGGCGAGATCGTCCAGCGCAACCGGGTGCGTCACCCCGGCTTCGTGCCGCCGCAGCCGCTGCAGATAGCGAGGGAATGACCCATGGACGATCTTCGCAATGCCGTGACCCTCAGCGTCAACGGCCTGGACTACGGCGGCTGGACCAACGTCAGCATCAGCGCCGGTTTCGAGCAGCAGGCGCGCAGCTTCAAGCTTGGCATCACCTGGCAATGGCCGGGGCAGGGCGCGGCGGTGCGTATCGTGGCGGGCGACCGCTGCGAGTTGCGCATCGGCGCCGACCTGGTGCTGACCGGCTGGGTCTCGGCCACGCCGATCAACCATGGCCACCAGCAGACAGGTCTGACGGTGCAGGGCGAGTCGTTGACCGTCGACCTGGTCGAATGCTCGGCAATCAACCAGCCGGGCCAGTGGCGCCAGCAGCGCCTGGAGCAGATCGCCACGGCACTCGCCGCTCCCTACGGGGTGCGCGTGCGCAGTGAACTGGGGCCGCTCAAGCCGATCGCCCACCATGCGATCCAACCGGGCGAGACGGTGTTTCAATCCCTGGACCGCCTGCTGACCGTGCAGATGGCGTACTCCACCGACGACGCTGAAGGGTGCCTGGTGTTGATTCGCCCGGGCAGCGGTGGGCAAGCCTGCGATGCCCTCGAGGTGGGCCGCAACGTGCTGACCGGCAGCGCCGCGCTCAGCCAGCAGAAGCGCTTCGCCGAGTACCGTGTGTGCGGCCAGCGCAAGGGCAAGGATGGCGAGGAGGCGCGCAAGGCCTGCGAGGTGGAGGCCACGGCGTTCGACCCGGCGGTGCGCCGACGGGTATTGCTGATCAACGAAAGCCGAGCGATGAGCGAAGCCGACGCCCAGCGCCGCGTCGCCTGGGAAGCCCGCAGCCGTGAGGCGCAGACCTGGCAGGCCACCTACAAGGTGCAGGGCTGGCGGCAGTCCAACGGCGAACTGTGGCGGCAGAACACGCGGGTGCGGGTCCTCGACCCGATCATCGGCCTGGACCGCTGGATGCTGATCGCCAAGGTCACCTACGACCTTGACGCCAACGGTTCGCTGACCACCCTCGAGGTCGCGCCGCCAGCCAAGTTCGAACTCAATCCGATCGATCCGCAGCGGCCCAAGGCCGCCGCCAGCTGATCGATCCCGACAGAGGCACATCCCCATGAACCTACTCACGCGCATGCTGGCGCGCGGCAGCCTGGTGCTCGCCCAATCCGCCGGCAAGCTCCAACGCCTGCAGATGCGCCTGCTGGCCGGGGAGCTGCAGGACGACCTGGAGCACTTCGAACCCTATGGCCTCACCAGCCACCCCCACCCTGGCGCCGAGGGGGTCGTCGCCTTCATTGGTGGCGACCGCTCCCACGGCGTGGTGCTGACCCTGAGTGACCGCCGTTATCGCCTGCAGGCCCTGGCCCCCGGTGAAGTGGCGCTGTACACCGACGAAGGTGATCGCCTGCACTTCAAGCGCGGGCGGATCATCGACATCGAAACCGAGACCCTGAACATCCGCGCCGGCAAGGCGGTGAACATCGATTCGCCGCTGCTCAGCCACAGTGGGCGCATCGTCTCCCAGGGCGACCAGGTGGCCGCCGGCATCAGCCAGGTCCAACACGTCCACGGCGGCGTGCAGGGCGGCAACGGCCAGACCGGGAGGCCGGCATGAGCCTGACGCCTGCGACAAAGTCAGGCCTTGAGCGGGCCGTGCTGATCAGCCTGTTCAGCTGGCGCCGCGCGGCGCCGGACGACCCGCTCGACGATGAGCAGCGCCACGGCTGGTGGGGCGACAGCTTCCCGGAAGTGGCCGACGACCGCATTGGTTCGCGGTTGTGGCTGCTGCAGCGGGTGAAGCTGACCGAGCAGACCCGCCGCGACGCCGAATTCTATGCCCGCGAGGCCTTGCAGTGGCTGGTCGACGACGGCCATTGCCGCGCGCTCGAAGTGCGCGGCGAACGCCGCGGTCTGCAGCGGTTGGCCTTGCACACCACATTGGTGCTCGCCGATGGCGAGCGCCTGGAGATCAACCTGGGAGACAGCTGGCAGGTGAACTATGCCCTTTGAAACCCCGAATCTGGCGCAACTGATCGACCGTACCCAGAACGACCTGGGCCGCGCGCCGCTGCGCCGCGCCGACGCCCAGGTCCTGGCCCGGGCCATCAGCGGCGCCGCCTATGGCCTCTACGGCTACCTGGACTGGATCGCCGAGCAGATCCTCCCGGACAGCGCCGACGATGAAACCCTCGAGCGCATGGCGGCGCTGCGCCTGAAGCAACCGCGCAAGGCCGCCCAGCACGCCACCGGCAAGGTGGCCTTCAGCGCCCTTGCCGGTGCGCGGCTGGAGCCCGACACCTTGCTGCAGAGCGACGATGGGCGCAGCTACCGCATCAGTGAAACACCGGTGCTGGTGGCAGGCGTCAACGAAGTCGCGATCGAGGCCCTCGACCCCGGCACCGCCGGCAATGCCGAGGCCGGGCTGGCACTGTTCTCGGTGCAGCCCGTGGCCGGTGTCGGCGGGCCTTTCAGCGTCATGGCGCCGGGCCTGCGCGGCGGCGTGGCGGCCGAGAGCCTGGAGGCCCTGCGGGCGAGGGTGATCCGCTCCTACCGCGTGATCCCCCATGGCGGCTCGGCCGACGACTACGTGACCTGGGCGCTGGAATGCCCCGGCGTAACCCGTGCGTGGTGCCGGCGCAACTACTTGGGGCCGGGCACCGTGGGTGTGTTCGTGATGCGCGACGAGGATGCCGAGCCTTTGCCGGACGCCCAGCAACTGGCGGCGGTCAAGGCCTACATCGAGCCGCTGCGGCCGGTCACCGCCGAAGTGCACGTGCTGGCGCCGTCGCCGATCGCCGTGACCTACCGCCTGCGCCTGACCCCCGACAGCAGCGCCGTGCGCGCCGCCGTCGAGGCGCAATTGGCCGACCTGCACAAACGCGAAGCCGAACTGGGCCAGCCCTTGCTGCTCAGCCACATTCGCGAAGCCATCAGCGGTGCCAGTGGTGAGCGCGACCATCGCCTCGACTGGCCCAGCAGCGATGTGCCGGCGCAGCCCGACCAGCTGCTGGTGTACGGAGGTTGCCAATGGCTGGAGTGAGAACCGCCGACGACTACCACCAGCAACTGCGTGCCCTGTTGCCCAGCGGCCCGGCCTGGGATCCGGAACGGGTGCCGGAACTGGATGAGGTACTGGCCGGTGCCGCCGAGGAACTGGCGCGCCTGGACGGGCGCATCCGCGACCTGCTGTTCGAGATGGACCCGGCGACGTTCAGCGAGTTGGTGGCGGACTGGGAGCGCGTGATGCAGCTGCCCGATGCCTGCCTCGGCCCGTCGGCGGCCTTCGAGGATCGCCGCCTGGCCGTGCGCCAGCGCCTGCTGGCGGTGGGCGGGCAGCACGTCGCCTACTACCTGGAACTGGCCCGCGGGCAGGGCTACCCGTCGCCGAGCATCACCGAGCACAAGGCGCCGCGCTTCGGCCGCGCGCGCTTTGGCCGGGACTGTTTCGGTACCTGGCAGGCGCAGTTCATCTGGACCCTGAACACCGGCGGGCGCCAGCGCCTGGGGCGGCGCTTCGGTGCCAGCTATTTCGGCGAGCGATTCGGCGTCAATCCGGGGAACGCCCTGGAATGCCTGATACGGCGCAGCGCACCGGCGCACACGCAGGTGCGGATCAATTACGACTAGAGGAAAGCAACGTGGATTATCCGAAAAGTGTTCCCAGCGTCGGGCTGGTGAACGGCAAGTTCGTTGACGAAAACCCCGCGACGGGGATGCCGGGGTCGCTGATTCCGGCGAGTTGGGGCAATGCCGTGACCGAGGAGCTGGTCAATGCGATCCAGGCCGCCGGCATCGTTCCGGCGGAGAACCGCAACGACCAATTGGTACTGGCTATCCGGCAACTGGCCAAACTGGACCCGATGCAGAAATTTCCGGTGCAGGTGTACCGCAGGAACCTGATCATCAACGGCAACTTCGATTACTGGCAGCGTGGGACGTTGAACCCGGCCACCAACATCGGCGGGTATGTGGCCGATCGCTACCGCTGTGACTGGGACGCCAACGCAGGGGTGGTCATCTCCCGGCAGAGTTTCACGCCAGGGCAGTCCGAGGTGCCCAACGAACCGAAGTACTTCCTGCGTTGGCACCAGACGATCGCCGGCACTGGCAGCACCCAGCACCTGATCACCCAGGCCGTGGAGGGGGTGGGTACCCTCGCCGGCAAGAAGGCGACGCTGAGTTTCTGGGCCAGGAGCGACGTGCTGCGCAGCATTAGCGTGAGCTTCCGGCAGACGTTCGGCACGGGCGGTTCGCCCTCGGCAGGTGTCGGCGTTGGGGCAGGCCAACTGAACATCACCACTACCTGGCAGAAATACGTGGTCGTGGTGCAGTTGCCTTCCATCGCTGGGAAGGTGCTGGGTACAAACGGCAACGACTACTTGCGGGTGGAGTGGAACCTGCCCTTGAACGCCCTGCAAATGTTCGACCTGGCCCAGGTGCAACTGGAGGAGGGGCCCGTCGAGACACCGTTCGAACAACGCAGTGCGATGCAAGAACTTGCGCTGTGCCAGCGCTACTACGAGAAGACCTTCGACCTGAACACCAAGCCAGGCCACAACCAGGGCTGGACGGGCGGCATGTTGGTGTCCTGGGTCTATGCGGGGCAGACCAACTCGGCGTCGCAACCCTACACGCAGTGGCCTTTCAAGGTGGAAAAGCGTGCGGTACCCAGCATCGCGTTGTATTCCCCGTTCGGCGGCACGGCCGGGCAATGGCGCTCGGGCAGCGACACGCACTCCACGGCCAACGCTGCCGTGTTGTACACCGGTACCCGCGGCGCCATTGTGTACAACTCGGATGTCGCGGCTCCTTCACAGGCCTATTACATCCACGCAACGGCCGACGCCGAACTCTGAGGAGCAATCATGGCATATCAACTGACCAGCAGTGCCGACCTGGTACTGCGCCTGGAGGATGGCGCCACCGTCCCGCGTGGCCATCGCTTCTGGGACGAATACGAGTCCTGGCTGGCAGCCGGCAACACGCCTGCGCCGGTGGAGAAGACGGGCAGTGTTTCGGATGAGAAGCACTGGCGTGATGCCCAGATCGCCCGTTTGCGTTGGCTGCGAGAACGTCACATGGACGAGCAGGCATCCGCAGGGCCCACGACTTTGACGGGCGAGATGCACAAGCAACTGCTGGCCTACCTGCAAGCGTTGCGTGACTGGCCGCAATCTGCGGCTTATCCAGACGCTTCGCAGCGTCCTGGCGAGCCGGACTGGCTGGCGTCGCAACTGCGCCAGCAATGACGCGACGCGCAAGCGTCACAAGCAACGCCCGCCCCGTCGAGGCCTTGAAAAGGACTTGGAGAGGTTTTCCCGGTGCAGCCGGGCGGGCGCGCTTTCTATAGTCGGACGCAGACAGGCATTGGCCTGCTCACGCTTTCGCCGGGTTGTCCTGGCGTTGACATCTCCAGGACCTCGCACATGTTCCAAGACCTGCGCTGCGGCCACTGCCACAAACTGCTGGCCCGCATCACCCCCGCTTCCGAGCTCCAGATCAAGTGCGGCCGTTGCCGCACCTTGAATCATGTGAAAGCCACGCGCTTCGAGCCATCGCCTTTGAGCGAGCCGTTGGCGGCCCCGGCCGCCGTTCGATCAGACTGCCATGGAGAACACACCGATGCCGCTCACTGAACAGCAGCTCAAACAGATCTACCCGCTCGCGGGCCAGCGTGCCGCGACCTTCCTGCCAGCCCTCAACGAAGCCATGGGCCATTGGGAAATCGACCACCCCAAACGCGTTGCCGCGTTCCTGGCCCAGGTCGGGCACGAATCCGGCCAACTGCGCTACGTCAAGGAGCTCGGTGGCGACCGCTACCTGGCACGCTATGACACCGGCAGCCTGGCCGTGCGCCTGGGCAACACACCGGAGGCCGACGGCGATGGCCAGCTCTATTGCGGGCGCGGCCTGATCCAGGTGACCGGGCGCAACAACTACCAGGCCTGTAGCCGGGCACTGTTCGGCGACGAGCGTCTGCTGGCCCAACCGCAGATGCTCGAGCAGCCGCGCTGGGCCTGCGAATCGGCGGCCTGGTTCTGGCACTCGCGGGGGCTCAATGCCTTGGCCGACCGCGGCGAGTTCAACCGCATCACGCGCCATATCAATGGTGGCCTGAACGGCTTGGCCGACCGTGTCGAACTCTGGGACCGGGCGCGCGAGGTGCTGTGTTGAGCCGCCTGCAACTGGGCCTTTGCGCCGTGCTGGTGCTGTCCAGCGCGGCGCTGGCCTGGCAGGTCCAGGGCTGGCGCTACGAGCGCCTGCTGGCCGAGTCCGAGGCGTTGCAGGCGCAGCAGAAGGTCGAACAGGTCGAGGCGCTCAATGAGCAACTGCTTGCCGAACGCGACCGGCGCCAGGCCCTTGAGCAACGCCTGCACAACGATGAAACCCGTCATTACCAGGAGCTTACCGATGCCCAACAGACTCAGGCTCGCCTGCGTGATCGCCTTGCTACTGCCGATCTTCGGCTGTCGGTCCTGGTCGAGCGCGACACTGGCTGCGCCGCAGTGCCTGCCACCACCGCCACCGGCGGCGTGGATCATGGCGCCGTACGCGCCCGACTTGACCCGGCGCATGCTCGACGAATTGTCGCCATCACCGACGACGGCGACCGCGGACTGATCGCCCTGCGCGCCTGCCAGGCCTATGTGCGCGCGCTGGCGCCGTGAAGGGTGGTAGGGTAGGGCGCAATCTTGCCAGGAGCCAGAATATGGACCCGATCACCGCGCTTTCCACCCGTCTGGGCGAACACCTGCGGCGCTTGAATGCCCAGGTGACCACCGCCGAGTCCTGCACCGGCGGCGGCATCGCCGAGGCCATCACCCGCATCCCGGGCAGTTCGGCCTGGTTCGAGGCCGGCTATATCACTTACTCCAACGCGCAGAAGACCCGGCAGCTTGAGGTACCCGAAGCGCTGTTCGCCCAGGTGGGCGCGGTCAGCCAGCAAGTGGTCGAAGCAATGGTACGCGGAGCCCGGGCGGCCAGTGGCGCGCGCTTCGCCGTGGCGGTCAGCGGTGTGGCCGGGCCCGACGGTGGTTCGCCGGCCAAGCCGGTGGGCACCGTATGGCTGGCCTGGGCCGACGGTGAGCACGTGATCAGCGAGCGCCGCCACTTCGACGGCGACCGCGAAGCAGTGCGCCGACAGACGGTGATCGCCGCGCTAGACGGCTTGTTACAGCTTGGCGCGGAGTAAATCGCCCGGTGGGGGTTTGCGGAAACGAATCCCTGTGGAATAATACTGGCTACTTATACAGTTGTTCCGGCCGTCAGGGCCAAGTCGATCACGTGAGGATTTCAATGGACGACAACAAGAAGCGCGCCTTGGCTGCGGCCCTGGGTCAAATCGAACGCCAATTCGGCAAGGGCGCCGTCATGCGCATGGGCGATCACGAGCGCCAGGCCATCCCCGCCATCTCCACCGGTTCCCTGGGCCTGGACATCGCCCTCGGCATCGGCGGCCTGCCAAAAGGCCGTATCGTCGAAATCTACGGCCCGGAATCCTCCGGTAAAACCACGCTGACGCTGTCGGTCATCGCCGAAGCCCAGAAGAACGGCGCCACCTGCGCCTTCGTCGACGCCGAACACGCCCTCGACCCTGAATACGCCGGCAAGCTGGGCGTCAACGTCGACGACCTGTTGGTCTCCCAGCCGGACACCGGTGAGCAGGCCCTGGAAATCACCGACATGCTGGTGCGCTCGAACGCGGTCGACGTGATCATCGTCGACTCCGTGGCCGCACTGGTACCGAAGGCCGAGATCGAAGGCGAGATGGGCGACATGCACGTCGGCCTGCAGGCCCGCCTGATGTCCCAGGCCCTGCGCAAGATCACCGGTAACATCAAGAACGCCAACTGCCTGGTCATCTTCATCAACCAGATCCGTATGAAGATCGGCGTGATGTTCGGCAGCCCGGAAACCACCACCGGTGGTAACGCCCTGAAGTTCTACGCCTCGGTACGCCTGGACATCCGCCGTACCGGCGCGGTCAAGGAAGGCGATGAGGTGGTCGGTAGCGAAACCCGCGTCAAGATCGTCAAGAACAAGGTTTCGCCTCCCTTCCGCCAGGCCGAGTTCCAGATCCTCTATGGCAAGGGCATCTACCGCAACGGCGAGATCATCGACCTGGGCGTGGCTCAAGGTCTGGTGGAAAAATCCGGTGCCTGGTACAGCTACCAGGGCAACAAGATCGGTCAGGGCAAGGCCAACGCCGCCAAGTACCTGCAAGAGAACCCGGCCATTGGCGCCGAGATCGAGAAGCAGATCCGCGAGAAACTGCTGACCGCTGGCGCCGTAGCCGCAGCGGCCAAGGCGGCTGCCGCCGAAGCCGATGCCGACGACATGGCTGACGCCGACGCCGGTTATTGATCTGCCCCATGTCCGCCGTACTCGACACCCCCGTCGCCGTTCGGCGGACCGCCATGGACCTGCTCGCTAGACGCGAGCATGGTCGCGTCGAGCTGACCCGCAAGTTGCGTCAGCGTGGCGCACCGGATGAGCTGATCGAGCCCGCGCTCGATCGGCTTGCCGAAGAAGGGCTGCTTAGCGAAGCCCGCTATCTCGAAAGCTTCATCCGTTATCGTTCCAATGCCGGCTATGGTCCCGCGCGTATTCGCGAGGAGCTTGGTCAGCGTGGCCTCGACCGTGGCGATATCGACCAGTCACTGCGCGAAAGCGAGGTGGATTGGGCGGCTCGGTTGGAGGAAGTCTGGCAACGCAAGTTCGCCGGGCAACGCCCGCAAGACCCGCGCAGCCGCGCTCAGCAGACCCGCTTTCTCGCCTACCGTGGTTTTTCCATGGAGATGATCGGGCGCCTGCTTAGCGGCCGCGACCTCTACGACTGATGGCCCGCAGGGCTGCCCTTCTAATCGGGCAGCGCTGCGGGCCATTTTGCGTTCAGCTGACTTTCAAGGCTTCCCTTGCTCGCTGAGTGGTGTGTATGGGCTGGGGCTTGGCCCAGTTTTCCGGCAGGTTGATGAAGTCAACCAGCTCACGCAGGCGTCCCTGGTCGCGACCGTTGAAGGCGAAGGTCAGGCGCGTCAGGTGGCTGAAGTTGCCTTCCTCGTGTTCGGCGCCACTGTCCGCTTGCTGGTGGAACCTGCCGCTCAGGCGCAGGTCGGCGAACCCTTCCTCGATATCGTGCAGCGCCCCTTCGCTGAGGCGATGGAGCATGCGAATCACGAACTGGTTCTTCAGCCAACGGCTGGAGTGGTAATTGCTGTAGAACTGGTTGATTTCCTCCACCGCCTCGTCGGCGCTGTGCACCAGGCGCAGCAGCTTCAGGTCGCTGGGCAGGATGTAGCGGTTCTCTTCCAACTGCCTGCCGATAAAGTCCAGACAGTCGCGCCAGAAGCTGCCGCCGGGCGAGTCCAGCAACACCACGGGCACCAGCGGGCTCTTGCCGGTCTGGATGAGCGTGAGTACTTCGAGGGCCTCGTCGAGGGTGCCGAACCCGCCTGGGCACAGCACTAGGGCATCGGCCTCCTTGACGAAGAACAATTTGCGAATGAAAAAGAAGTGGAACGGTAGCAGCTTGTCGGTGCCGTCTACCGTTGCGTTGGCGTGTTGCTCGAAGGGCAGGGTGATGTTGAACCCCAGGCTGTGCTTGGTGCCGGCACCTTCATGGGCGGCGGCCATGATGCCGCCCCCGGCGCCGGTGATGACCATCAGGTCCGAGCGCGCCAGGGTCGCTCCCAGCTCACGGGCCAGGGCATACATCGGGTGTTCGAGCGGGGTGCGCGCCGAGCCGAACACGGTAACCTTGCGCCGCCCTTTGTAGCGTTCCAGCGTACGGAACGCATGATCGAGTTCGCGCAGGGCCTGCAAGGTGATCTTGGCATTCCAGCGGTTGCTGTCGTCGTGGGCCATGCGCAGGACGGTCAGCATCATGTCACGGTAGAGCGGCAGGTTGGGGCTGTTCGGCGCGACCAGTTGCAACTGTGTGTCGATGTGGCTCAGGTCGATGCCGTTGTCCTTGAAATGGTTGAACAGGCGCTCGTTCGTTTGGTAGGGCATTAACGTCTCCTTCTGCAGCAAAACCTCTGACCGGGCCGATGGCGGTGTCCCGGCCGCGACACTGCGTGTGTCGCTGGCTGCTGTGGCCCGAGTGTGCGCCTCGGGCATTGCAGTAGGCCTTCAAGGCCATGTTGCAGTGGCAAGTCCATCTTATTGTCGTTGTGAGGTGCTCGCTTTCAATCTAGACGCTGGCACGGCTTCGCGCCGCCCCAAACTGAACAGGCCGTCGGTCGGGTTGGAACCTGCCTGGCAGAGGCTTTGGTTTACTGGAGGTGCTGTTGCGCGCGATGCGCGGAGGTGGCGTTATGCATCGGCTGGTGATCGAGGTGGATGGGCAATTGCTGCAGTGCCTGGCGCGGGAGGCCCGGGTTCATCATCTGAGCCTGGAGGGGGAGTGTTTGCGACGCCTGCAGGGCACCGAGCCCCATTCGCGCTATGTGCAGGCGTTGCTGGCGGAGCTGCGCGCCGATGAGGAGCAACTACGCGCCAGCCACAACGGTCGGACCGCCTGAATCACTTCTTCTTGTTGCCAGACGCGCAGCTGGCCGCGTCGAAGGCCTGGTCCATGACTGGCTGGTTGGTCTTGTAGACGGTGAAGCGATAAACCAATACCGCGCCCTTGGACATCAGTTGGCGGTAGCCATTGTTGCGGCAGACACTGTCGCCCAACTGGCTGCGGACCAGCTGTGGATTTTCTCGCATGCGTTCGGCGTGGCTCTCGCGCACGCTCAGGTGGTTGACCAGGGCCTTGCCCTTCTCGACGGTGTAGCCCTGGTCGAGGATGTCTTCGTTGATGGCCCGCGGGGTACCAACGCTGCTTTCCTTGGCGACCTTCTCCAGCATCTGGGTTAGCTCGTATTCCTGCTTGGACGCCGCCTGAGCAGCCAGAGGCAGGGCGAGCAGCAGGCTCAGGGTCGGGGCAATAACACGCAGCATGGATCTCTCCTGGTTCGATGACTGGCGCTTTGACCTGCGCCGGCGGGCGGCGTTCCATGGAACCGCTGGGTTTCCCGGCCGCCAAAGCTTGCGATTATAAAGGACCCCTCGGCATGCCTGCACGGCAAATGACACGCCGTCTGGTAGACTGGGGCCTTGTTACCCGCCGAGTCGTACCCGTGTTCCTCCTCTTTCAATACCAAGGTCTGCAGCCATGAGCCATGCGGTAGCGCGGCTGCGCGCCGAGCGCCTGGCGCGCAGCATCAAACCCTTCGTCGCCCGTGGCTCCCGGGCCGAACGCTGCCCGGATTGTCGGGTAATCGCCACCCATTGCCTGTGTGCCTGGAAGCCACGGGTGCAGGCCGAGTCCGGCGTGTGCCTGTTGATGCATGACACCGAACCATTGAAACCGACCAATACCGGCTGGTTGATCGCCGACCTGATCGAGGACACCTCGGCATTCGGCTGGCTGCGTACGTCGGTGGACGAAGGGCTGCTGGCATTGCTCGAGCACCCCCAATGGCAGCCGTATATCGTCTTCCCGGGCGAATTCGTGGCTGAGGAGCGGGTGGTCAATGAAGTCGTGCGCCAGCCGGGCAAACGGCCATTGTTCATTCTGCTCGACGCCACCTGGACCGAAGCGCGCAAGATGTTCCGCAAGAGCCCCTACCTGGACCGTTTCCCGGTGCTGAGCCTTGCGGTCGAGCAGATGTCACGCTATCGCCTGCGCCGTTCCAAGCGCGACGATCATTTCTGCACTGCGGAAGTGGCGGCCATGTGCCTGGACCTGGCCGGCGACAGCCAGGCCTCCCAGGCCCTGGATGCCTACCTCGATGTGTTCAGCCTGCACTATCTCAGCGGCAAGCGTCGCCTGCCGCTGGACGATCAGGACGAGGTGCATCGGCGTTTGCATACCTTCCTATAGTCCAAGGGGCAGGCGCGACGGATTGGTACATACTGTCCGGGCTGGCAGCCAGGGTAGGCGGGGGCGACCGGGCAATTGGCTTGACCACCCGGGGCGTGCTCGGCATCCTTGGCGCCGCTTCAGGCATGACGAAGCTGCCGTTACCCCGGACTTCGCCGTGCCATCCCGGCCAGCGGCCTTGCCGCTCGTGCCTTGAGTTGCCCGCCAGGCGTATTCCGTACCCCCGCGCCTGGCACAGAACAGGATCCCTAGATCGATGGCCACATACGAAATCCTGATTGCCGATGACCACCCGCTGTTCCGTAGCGCACTGCGCCAGGCCGTTACCCTCGGCCTGGGCCCGGACGTGCGCCTGGTCGAGGTGGCGAGCATCGCCGAACTGGAAACCAGCCTGACCGAGAAAGCCGACTGGGACCTGGTCCTGCTGGACCTGAACATGCCCGGCGCCTATGGTTTCTCTGGCCTGGTCCTGTTGCGCGGGCAGTACCCGCAGATCCCTGTGGTGATGGTCTCGGCCCAGGAAGAGGCGGCGGTCGTGGTGAAGTCCCGCGAGTTCGGCGCCAGTGGTTTCATCCCCAAGTCCAGCGAGCTGGGCAAGATTCAGGAAGCGGTGCGCAATGTGCTCGACGGTGATGTCTGGTGGCCGCCGCAGGCATTCGAAAAGGTCGATGTATCGGCTGAAGCCAAGGCCGCCAGCGAAGGCCTGGCAAGCCTCACGCCCCAGCAGTTCCGTGTGCTGACCATGGTCTGTGAGGGCCTGTTGAACAAGCAGATCGCCTATGAACTGAATGTTTCGGAGGCGACCATCAAGGCTCACGTGACGGCGATCTTCCGCAAGCTCGGTGTACGCACACGGACTCAGGCGGCTTTGCTGCTGCAACAACTTGAATCGGTTTCGGGCAGCTAAGTGCCCGAACGTTCACGCTTTTTTGACTCGAACTGAACTAGCCTCCAGGCCTTTCAACGGTGAAGTGACGCACCCATGTCGCCATTCAAGGGCCAGACCGGCCTCAAACGCATCTTCAACGCCGCCGGCTACTCGCTGGATGGCCTGCGCACCGCCTTCAAGGGCGAAGCCGCCTTCCGCCAACTGGTGCTGCTCAATGTACTGTTGATCCCGACGGCCTTCTGGCTGCCGGTCAGCCGTGTGGAGCGGGCAATCCTCATTGCCGTGTGCTTGCTGGGGCTGATCGTGGAGTTGTTGAACTCCGCCGTCGAGGCGGCCATCGACCGCATCTCCCTGGAGCGCCACCCCTTGTCGAAGAACGCCAAGGACATGGGTAGCGCCGCGCAACTGGTGGCCATGAGCATGGTGGCCGTGGTCTGGGGCGTGATCCTGCTGGGCTAGTGCTCAGGCGATCGGTGGCAGGACGATTTCGTCACTGCGCCGTACACCTGCTGTGAAGCTACGGCACAACTCAAGAAATTCGCGCATGGCTGAGGTCTGGTACTTCTGCTTGTGCCAGATGAAGTAGAACTGCCGCAACAGGTCCAGTGCCGGGGTTTCCACCGGCACCAGGCTGCCGCGTCGGAAGGCGTCACGCAGCGCCAGGCGCGAGATGCAACCAATCCCCAGGCCTGACTCGACCGCGCGCTTGATCGCTTCGGTGTGCTCCAGTTCCAGGCGGATGTTCAGGTTGGCGCGGTGATGGCGCATGGCTTGGTCGAAGGTCAGCCGGGTGCCTGATCCCTGTTCACGAAGAATCCACGCTTCATTGGCGAGTTGCTCCATGCCGGCGTGGCCGACCTTGGCCAATGGATGCTGTGGGGCGCAGAACACCACCAGTTCATCCTCCACCCAAGGCTGCACTTCGAGGTCGGGATGGTTGCAATCGCCTTCGATTAGACCCAGGTCAATTTCGTAGTGGGCAACCTGATGCACGATATGCGCGGTGTTCTGCACGTGCAGCTTGACTTGGCTTTCCGGGTGCACCTGCATGAAGCTGCCGATCAGCAGGGTGGCCAGGTAATTGCCGATGGTCAGGGTGGCGCCGACCGCCAACGAGCCAAACCCCGATTTGCCGTTGAGCAGGTCCTCGATTTCCTTGGCCTGATCGAGCAGGGCGACGGCCTGGGGCAGCAGTTGGTGGCCCAGGGCGTTCAGGCTCAGGCGCTTGCCTGCGCGGTCGAACAGTTGGCAGCTGGATTGCCGCTCCAGCTCGGTGATAGAGGTGCTGGCGGCCGATTGCGACAAGGCCAGCACGCCAGCGGCCCGGGACACGCTCTGGTGCTGGGCGACGGCGACGAAGACCTGGAGTTGACGGAGTGTGAATCGCATATCTATATAACCGATAACACATATCTTGATAATTCAGTTAACAGATATTGTCGCTGCCCCTAAACTATCGCGCAACTGCGCGTCTTGCGCGCGCCGCGTCTTTCTTCAGGAGCCCCTTAGATGAGCAACATGAACCACGAACGTGTCCTCAGTGTGCACCACTGGAACGACACCCTGTTCAGCTTCAAGTGCACCCGCGACCCGGGCCTGCGCTTCGAGAACGGTCAGTTCGTGATGATCGGCCTGCAGCAGGACAGCGGCCGTCCGCTCATGCGCGCCTATTCGATCGCCTCGCCAAACTGGGAAGAGCACCTGGAATTCTTCAGCATCAAGGTGCCGGACGGCCCGCTGACCTCCCAGCTGCAGCACCTGAAGGAAGGCGACGAGATCATCATCAGCAAGAAACCCACCGGTACCCTGGTGCTCGACGACCTGAACCCGGGCAAACACCTTTACCTGCTGAGCACTGGCACTGGCCTGGCGCCGTTCATGAGCGTCATTCAGGATCCGGAAACCTACGAACGCTTCGAGAAAGTGATCCTGGTCCACGGCGTGCGCTACGTGAACGAGGTCGCTTACCGCGAGTTCATCACCGAGCACCTGCCGCAGAACGAGTTCTTCGGCGAGTCCGTGCGCGACAAGCTGATCTACTACCCGACCGTGACCCGCGAACCCTTCGAGAACCAGGGCCGTCTGACCGACCTGATGCGCAGCGGCAAGCTGTTCAGCGACATCGGCCTGCCACCGATCAATCCGCAGGACGACCGCGCCATGATCTGCGGCAGCCCGAGCATGCTCGACGAGACCAGCGAAGTGCTCGACAGCTTCGGCCTGAAGATCTCCCCGCGCATGCGTGAGCCAGGCGATTACCTGATCGAGCGTGCATTCGTCGAGAAGTAAGGCGGACTCCGGTAAACGCAAAAACGCAGGCCTGGGCCTGCGTTTTTTTATGCCTGCGAGATCGCGATTGCCATACAGGTACCCTGTAGGAGCCAGCTTGCTGGCGAAAGGGCCGGGCCTGCAAACAGATGGGCTTCAGCCCTCCCGGACCACCTCCAACACCCGGATTCGATCCGGTTGTGGGTAATGCCACCTGACCTGCACATCCCAGAACTTCACCCCATAAACCCGTTCCGCTGGTGGCACTTGATAGGCTGGTCGAGGATCCTGTGCCAGGCACTGCTCGATCAGTTCCACCAGTGGTTCATGCAGGCGCTGTGCCTGATCATGGGCCTGGGGCAGGGCGTTTTCGCTCCATTCGACGATGATCGCCTCTGGTGCATCGCTGGCCATCAGGTTGCTCGCGCCGGCAATGCTGTCCGCATAGGGCACATAGGGCTTGATATCCAGCACCGGCGTGCCATCCAGCAGGTCGATGCCCGACAACAGCAAGCGCCCGGGCTCGATACCTTCCAGGCGCACCACCGACTGCCCGATGCCATTGGGGCGGTGGGTGGCCCGGGTGGCGAATACCCCCATGCTCTTGTTGCCCCCCAGGCGGGGTGGCCGCACTTTCAGCCGTGGCTTGTCCTCCAGCGCCTCATGGAACAGGAACAACAACCAGACATGGCTGACCTGCTCCAGGCCCGCCACCGCATCGCCATTGTCGAACGGGGGCAACAGTTCCAGCACGCCACGAGCAGCGGGTGCCAGCTGCGGCTGGCGCGGGATGGCGAACTTCTCCTTGAAGCAGGAGTGGACGATGCCGACTGGCGAGACCGTATGCTGCATCGCCGGTCAGCCGCGCACGCGAAGTGTCAGGCCCTTGAGGAAGTTGCGCAGCAACTGGTCGCCGCAAGGGCGGTAGTTGTCATGGCCGACCTTGCGGAACAGGGCGCTGAGTTCGGGTTTCGAGACCGGGAAGTTCACCGACTTGAGCACCGCGTGCAGGTCGTCTTCCTTCAATTCAAAAGCCACTCGCAGTTTCTTCAGCACGGTGTTGTTGGTGACCGGCACTTCGACGGGCTGCGGTGGACGGCTATCGTCACGCCCGCGACGGTGAATCACCAGGCCGTCGAGAAAATGTGCCATGACGTTTTCCGGGCAGCGCACGAAACCAGGTTCTTCTTCTTTCTTCACGTAGCCGGCGATGGCCTCGGCGGTGACCTCCAGGCCGGAGAGCTTGATGATCTCGGCCATCTTCTGGTCGTTGGCCTTGAGCATGTAGCGCAGGCTGCGCAGTACATCGTTGTGGTTCATTGCAGCGAATCCTGTTCAGGTGCCGCGCCCTCAGGGGCACGGCGGTGAGGCTAGAAACGTTCGGTGGCGGCCAGGTAGCGCCACTGCCCCGACGGCAGCTTGCCCATCGACACGCCGCCCAGGCGGATACGGCGCATGGCCAGAACCTTCAGGCCGGCGGTCTCGCACAGTTGCTCGATCAGCCCCGGCTGCGGGTTCTTCAGGACCATGCGCAGGTGCTGTTCGTTCTGCCAGCTGGCCTTGGCCCGTGGCAGTTCCACGCCCTTGCGCTCCACACCGCGGGCAAGGCGCTCCAGCGCGCCGGGCTTGGCTTCGCCGCTCACCTGGACGATGTATTCCTGCTCCATGCGGCGCAGGTCTGCGTCGAGCTTGCGGGTTACCCGCCAGTCCTGGGTGAACAGCTGCAGGCCGGTGGCGCCGGGTAGCAGCGGGGCAATACAAGCCTGGCGGGCAAAATGCCCGTGCAGCGGGCGCACGCCTTCGCGGTGCGCTTCACTGAGGCTGGCCATGCTCATGCTGGCCTGGGCGGCTGCCGTGTCCTGGCCCGCCTGCTGGTTGAGCAGCAGCGTCACCGGCTCCAGGGTTTCGGCGCGGGCGCCGGGCAACAGTTCGACGCGCTGGTCGGCGACTTTGAACTGCGGTTGCTCGACCACCACGCCATCGACCGTGACCCAACCGCCTTCTATGTACAGTTCGGCCTCTCGGCGGGAGCAGCCAAGCTGTTCGATGAGGCGTTTGGAAAGGCGAATGGGTTCGGACATGGACACGGGTTTCACGAGGCAGGGAAAGCTTCCATTGTACCTGTCCGCGCAGGTCTGCGGCTGCAAATCGATGTCATTTCCGTCTTTTAGGAGAGGGAAGACGGTTTCGTTAGTGGAGGTCCTAGGGTGTTGTACGAACAAGCCTCATATGCAGTAGGGGGTAAGGCTGTCCAAGGCCATCTGTTTCCGAGCGGCCATACACCTCGAAGCCTTCGTGCAGGTAGAAGCCCAAGGCTTGTGGGTTTTGTTCGTTGACGTCCAGCCGCTCGGCGTTGAGTTCGTTTACCGCATGCCGCAGCAGGCGCCGGCCGATACCCTGGCCACGGTACTCGGGTGCGACGAACAGCATGTCGACGCGGCCGTTGGCCACGCCGGCAAAACCGAGGATGCGCCGCTTGCTGTCCTTGCAGCAGACCAGCATCACGGCATCGAGGTATTTGCACAGCACGTGCTCGCGCAACAGCACGATGTAGCCATCCGGCAGGAAGGCGTGAGTGGCGCGGACCGACGCCTCCCAGACCCGGACCAGCTCGGGGTAGTCGCTCAGGTGGGGCGTCTGCAGCGTGACGGTGGGCGACATCCGATGATCCTCAGGGCCATTGAGGAAAACATAGATGCAAAAAAATACCCCGCCAGTGGGCGGGGTATCTTCAGCTGGGCATCGTTCAGATGGGCTCGGCCCACATGTCATATTCATCGGCATCGACGATGCGGCAACGGACCTTGTCGCCCGGCTTGAAGCCATGGTCGCCATCGATGAACACGCTGCCGTCGATCTCCGGCGCGTCGAAGAAGCTGCGGCCGACCGAGCCCTGCTCCTCGACTTCGTCGATCAGTACTTCGATCTCCTTGCCGATGCGCTGCTGCAGGCGCGCGGCGCTGATCGCCTGCTGGTGGGCCATGAAGCGGTCCCAACGCTCTTGCTTGACGTCATCCGGCACTTCATCCAGGCCCAGATCATTGGCCGGGGCGCCTTCGACAGGCGAATACTGGAAGCAGCCGACGCGGTCGAGCTGGGCTTCGGTCAGCCAGTCGAGCAGATACTGGAAGTCTTCCTCGGTTTCGCCGGGGAAACCGACGATGAAGGTGGAACGAATCACCAGCTCCGGGCACTGTTCGCGCCAGTTCTTGATGCGCGCCAGGGTGCGGTCTTCGAAGGCCGGGCGCTTCATCGACTTGAGCACCTTGGGGCTGGCGTGCTGGAACGGGATGTCCAGGTACGGCAGGATCTTGCCGGCGGCCATCAACGGGATCACGTCGTCGACGTTCGGGTACGGGTAGACATAGTGCAGGCGCACCCAGGCACCCAGGCTGCTCAGGGCCTCGCACAGCTCGAGCATGCGGGTCTTGACCGGGCGGCCGTTCCAGAAGTCGGTCTTGTACTTGACGTCGACGCCGTAGGCGCTGGTGTCCTGGGAGATCACCAGGATCTCCTTGACGCCGGCCTTGACCAGGCGCTCGGCCTCGCTCAGCACTTCACCGACCGGGCGGCTGACCAGCTTGCCGCGCATCGACGGGATGATGCAGAAGCTGCAGCTGTGGTTGCAGCCTTCGGAAATCTTCAGGTAGGCGTAGTGGCGTGGGGTCAGCTTGACGCCCTGGGGCGGCACCAGGTCGATCAGCGGGTTGTGGTCCTGGCGTGGGGGAACCACCTCGTGCACGGCGTTGACCACCTGCTCGTATTGCTGCGGGCCTGTGACCGACAGCACGCTCGGGTGCACGTCACGGATGCTGCCTTCCTCGACACCCATGCAGCCGGTGACGATGACCTTGCCGTTCTCCTTGATCGCCTCGCCAATCACTTCCAGCGACTCGGCCTTTGCGCTGTCGATGAAGCCGCAGGTGTTGACCACCACCACGTCGGCGTCTTCGTAGGTGGGCACGACTTCGTAGCCCTCCATGCGCAGCTGGGTCAGGATGCGTTCGGAATCGACCAGGGCCTTGGGGCAACCCAGGGAAACGAAGCCGACCTTCGGGGTGGCGGGAGTGGTGGACATGGCTAACCTCGGTATTGAATACAGGTCGCCCGGCCGGTAACGGGGGGCGATTCTGGAGGGCGCTTTGGGCGCCTCTGATCAAAAAGTGCGCAATTCTAGCGAGCACAAGGTCGCTTTACCAGCAGAAAAGCGACGAACGCTGCGCTATGCTTCGCGCCGTTGCGTCCGGGTGTCTGGCATGCCCTGGCGTGGGTGAGGATTCTATTGGTCGGTTAGGGCCTTCTCGGGAGTGGTCGATGGTTCAGGCAAGCAGTCACGCCGAGGGCGGGCACGAAGGCAAGCAGGGGGCGGCGCGGTCGATGGGCCTGCTCGTGGCGGCAGTCGGGGTGGTCTATGGCGATATCGGCACCAGCCCGCTGTACACCCTCAAAGAGGTCTTTACCGGTGGCTATGGCGTGCAGGTCAACCACGACGGGGTGCTGGGGATCCTGTCGTTGATCCTGTGGTCGCTGCTGTGGGTGGTGTCGTTCAAGTACGTGATGTTCATCCTGCGTGCCGACAACCAGGGTGAGGGCGGCACCATGGCCCTCACCGCGCTGGCGCGGCGGGCCACGGCGGAGTATCCGAAGCTGCGGGCGCTGATGGTCGGCTGCGGCCTGGTCGGCGCTTCGTTGTTCTATGGCGACAGCATGATCACGCCGGCGGTGTCGGTGCTGTCGGCGGTGGAGGGCATGGGCCTGGCCTTCGAGGGTATCGACCATTGGGTGGTGCCGATCTCGCTGGTGGTGCTGGTGGCGTTGTTCCTGGTGCAAAAACATGGCACCGAGAAGATCGGCAAGCTGTTCGGCCCGATCATGGTCACCTGGTTCGTGGTGCTGGGGGCGCTGGGCGTGCATGGCATCTCGCAGAGCCCGGAAGTGCTCAAGGCCTTCAACCCAGGCTGGGCGCTGAATTTCTTCATTGTCCACCCTGGCATGGGCGTGGCCATTCTTGGCGCGGTGGTGCTGGCGCTGACCGGTGCCGAGGCGCTGTACGCCGACATGGGGCATTTCGGTCGCAAGCCAATCGCCCGCGCCTGGTTTGCCCTGGTGCTGCCGGCCCTGGTGCTCAACTACTTTGGTCAGGGCGCGATCCTGCTGCAGAACCCGGAGGCCGCGCGCAACCCGTTCTACCTGCTGGCGCCGGGCTGGGCCTTGCTGCCGCTGGTCGGCCTAGCCACCATGGCCACGGTAATCGCCTCGCAAGCCGTGATTTCCGGAGCCTTCTCCCTGACCCGTCAAGCCATCCAGCTGGGTTATGTGCCACGCATGCAAATCCAGCACACCTCCAGCGACGAGCAGGGGCAGATCTACATCGGCGCGGTGAACTGGACGCTGATGGTCGGCGTGGTGCTGCTGGTGATCGGTTTCGAGTCCTCCGGCGCCCTGGCCGCCGCCTATGGCGTGGCGGTGACCGGGACCATGCTGATGACCACGATCCTGGTGTCGGCGGTCATGCTGCTGCTGTGGAAGTGGCCACCGGTGCTGGCGGTGCCGCTGCTGGTGGGCTTCCTGCTGGTCGACGGGCTGTTCTTCGCCGCCAACGTGCCGAAGATCGTCCAGGGCGGTGCCTTCCCTGTCTTGGCGGGGATCGTGCTGTTCGTGCTGATGAGTACCTGGAAGCGGGGCAAGCAGATTCTCGTCGACCGTATCGACGAAGGGGCTTTGCCGCTGCCGGTCTTTATCAGCAGCATCCGGGTGCAGCCGCCGCACCGGGTCGAGGGGACGGCCGTGTTCCTCACTGCTCGGGCCGATGCGGTGCCTCACGCGCTGCTGCACAACATGCTGCATAACCAGGTGCTGCACAGCCAGGTGGTGCTGCTGACGGTGGTCAGCGAGGATCGGCCGCGGGTGCCAGAGCATGAGCGGTTCGAGGTCGAAGCCTATGGTGATGGGTTCTTCCGAGTGCTGTTGCACTTTGGCTTCATGGACGAGCCGGACGTGCCGGCGGCGCTGAAGCTGTGCCACCTGGACGATCTGGACTTCAGCCCGATGCGCACCACCTACTTCCTCAGCCGCGAGACGGTGATCGCATCGCGTCTTGAAGGGATGTCGCGGTGGCGGGGGAATCTGTTCGCGTTCCTGCTGAAGAATGCCAACGGTAACCTGAGGTTCTTCAACCTGCCGTTGAACCGGGTGATCGAATTGGGGACCCAGGTCGAAATTTGAGATCGGTTCGCCGGCAAGCCGGCTCCTACGGGAGCCGGGCTAGCAGGGCATAAAAAAGGGGCCGCAGATGCGGCCCCTTTTTTCATGTCATTTCTCAGCGACGCTGGACTTCCCCTGGCGTGTCTCGATCTCGTCGATCAGGCGCTTGGCCAGTGCCGGATAGTTCTCGTCGAAGTGATGGCCACCTGGCAGCTTCATGCGCTCGCCCACCGCAGTCTTGTCGGTGCAGCCGCTTTCGTCGGTCTCTTCCACACCGTAGATGCACACCACCTTCGAGGCGGGCAGCTTGGCCATTTCCGGCCCGGTCGGGGCTTCCTGGCCTTCCTTGCCCAGCCAGCCCTCGACTTCGATCTCGAAGCTGCCGCTACGGGCGAAGGCCAGCAGGATCACGGCGTCGATACGCTTCTGGTCTTCTGCGGAGAGGCGGTTGTAGATGGCCGGCAGCACGTCGGCACCGAACGAGTAGCCGGTCAGCACGAAGCGCTTGGTGCCCCATTTCTGGCGGTAGTGCTGCATCAGCTCGGACAGGTCGGCGGCGCTCTGTTCCGGGGTCTTGTGCTGCCAGTAGTAACGCAGGGTGTCGATGCCCACCACCGGGAAGCCGAGCTTGGCCATCTCGCCGGCCACGTCGCGGTCCAGATCGCGCCAGCCGCCGTCGCCGGAGAGGAACAGGGTCACGGTGTCGGTGGTCTGGCCGGCCGGAACTTCCACCACTGGAATTGCCAGGGCATTGCCGTCCTGGCCGACCAGGGCTTGGGTCAGCTGGGCCTTGAGCACCTGCGGCAGGTGGATGTCGTAGTCGGCGATACTGGTTTCGGCGTTGGCCTGGTCACGTACGAAGGCGGCGCTGGCATCGTCCGGGTTGTCGTTCCAGGCGACGTTCCAGTGGCCATGGGCGGCGGATTTGGGCAGGGCGGCCTGGCAACCCGGCTGCTCGACGGTGAAGTCCACCGAGATGGCGCGGGCCTTGTCGTCGTTCTGCGCAGCCAGCCAACGCCAGGCCTGGGCGGCGCCTGGGCCGATACCGGCGACCAAAGTGGGCTTGTCGGCCAGTTGGCCGATGGCCTCGTCCATGGCGGCCTGCTGCTTGGCGCAGTCGGCCGGTGGCAGGATCACCTGCACCAGCTGGGCTTCACCAGCCTGGCTCAGGTCGAGCAGCTGTTTGTCGCTCAGGGCCTGCTCCTGGGGCACGCCGATGGCGACCCGGGCCTTGGCATGCACACCGGGTGTGGCACGGGTCAGGCTGCTGCCGTCCTTCAAGGTCAGCTGTTCCAGGCGAACCTCGGGCGCTGGGCGGGTCCACAGCCAGAAGGCCGTGCCACCGGCCAGGACGGCCAGGACCAGGGGAATCAGTACATACAACCAATAGCGTCGGATCATCAACGTTTCACCAATCCAGTCAGGCCACCAGCGATCAGGGCGGCGGTATCGGCCAGTGCCACCAGCGGGTCCAGCCCGGCCGGCACTGCCATGTAACGGGGTTCCCAGTCCGGCTGGAACTTGTCCTTGAAGCGCCGCAGGCCCTGGAAGTTGTAGAGCTGCTCGCCACGCTGGAACACCATCGAGCCCAGGCGCTGGGTCAAGGGTGCGCCACGGCGCGGCTGCAAGCCGGAGAGGGGGACCATCCCCAGGCTGAATCGGCCATAGTCATGGCTCTTGTAGTGAAGGATCAGGCCGACCATCATGAATTCCATGGTCAGCTTCGGCGCTTCAGGATGGGCGCGCATCAGGTCCAGGCTGGCCAGCTCGTTGCTGTGGGTTTCCAGCAAGTTGGCGAAGGCCACCGGGCGGCCCTGGAAGCGGATCAGCGCGATGCGGAAGTGCTGCAGGTACTCAGGGCTGAAGCGGCCGAGGGAGAAGCCCTTTTCACGCACATTCTTGCCGGTGAGCCAGGCATCGGAGATTTCCTTGAGCTCCGCCAGCGGTGCATGGCCGGGTTCGTGGATCTCCAGGCTCAGGCCGTCGCGGCCACCACGGTTCCAGGTGTAGCGCAGGTCCTTCATCTCCTTGCCCTTGGCGTCGATGTCGAAGCGGCGCAGGTCGACCCGTGCCTCCTCGCCCAGCTTGATCGCGGTCAGGCCGATGTCCATGTAGAAGGGCAGGTTCTCCGCGCGTACCTGGTAGAACACCGGGCGGGCATGATGCAGGTCGCACAGGTCGCGGAACTGCCAGATCATCTCGGCGCGTTCCTGGGCCGGGCCGATCGGGTCGTACAGCGCCACCAGGCTGCGGCCACGGCGGGCGTACATGAGGAAGGCATTGTCGCTGGGGTGGAACAGCAGCGCCTTGTCGCCGGTCAGGGCCAGGCCGCCGTCGGGTTGGTCGGAGGCCAGCAGCACACGGTTGGCCCGCTGCAGCTCTTCGTCGTTGGGCAGGTGGATCACCGGTCGGGCAGTGCGCAGCAGCCAGGTGAGCGAGACGATCACCAGCAGCACGGCGCTGCCCAGCGCGGCGCGCAGGCCGCGCGGTGCATCGGCGTCCAGGGTGAACTGCCACCACAGCTTGTGGGTGTAGGGCACGTCCTGATAGGCGAACAGCAGCAGCCACACCGAAGCCCCGACCACGCAGGCGCTGGCCACCAGGTACACCGGCGAGAAAGGCAGCTCCAGCAGGCGGCTGGGGCGGTAGAACGAGCGACGGAACAGGGCCAGCAGGGCGGCGGTGAAGCACATCAGCGAGGCTTCTTCCCAGTCGAAACCCTTGAGCAGCGACAGCACCGCGCCGACCAGCAGCAACACGGTGGTCAGCAGCCAGGCCGCCGACAGGCGCCGGCGCAGGCCTTGGGCCAGCAGCAGGCAGAGTACCCCGATCAGGCTGGCGCCGAAGTGCGAGGCGTCGATCAGGCGGTGTGGAATGAGGAAACCCATGTGTTCCAGGCGGCTGTCGATCTCGGGAGTGGCGCCTGAGAACAGCAGCACCACGCCGGAGAGGAACACCAGGATCGCCAGCACCGGGGCCGCCAACCCGGAGGCGGCGCGGATGGCTTGCTGGGCGAACAGCAGGCGGCGCGCCTCGTTGGCCAGCAACAGCACGCAGGCAGCCAGCAGCGGCAGCACCACATAGATCAGTCGATACAGCAGCAATGCCGCGGCGAGCGGCGCCGCCCCCAATTGGTTGGCGAAGGCGGCCAGCAGGATTGCCTCGAACACCCCGACGCCACCCGGCACGTGACTGAGCACACCGGCTGCGAGCGCGAGCAGGTAGACCAGCACGAAAGCGCCGAAGGGCGGTGCTTCCGGCAGCAGCATGTACAGCACGGTGGCCGCGGCGGCGACATCCAGTGCGGTGATCAGCAGTTGCAGGGCGGCCAGGCGGCCATTGGGCAGGCGCAGCGTGCGGCGACCGAACTGCACCAGCAGGCTGTGCGCCAAAGGCTGCTCGGGCAGCCGACGGCGATACAGCCCGATGACCAGGGCTGCGGTTGCAACCAGGACGGCCACGGCGATGCCAGCGAGCAAGGGGGCGGGCAGGCGCAATGCGGTAGCCGCCGCCGACAGGTCGCTCAAGGTGGCCAACGCCGCGAGGGGAGGCAAGGCGCAACCCAGCGACAGGCTGGCAAACACGGTCATGCGGGCGACTTCGGCGGCGCCCAACCCTTGGCGGGCATACAAGCGGTAGCGCACCGAGCCGCCCGAGAGCATCGACAGGCCAATGGCATTGCCGATGGCGAAGGCGCTGAAGCCGCCCAGCACCAGCGTGCGGGCCGGCAGTTGCACGGCGGCATAACGGCTGGCGGACCATTCATAACCCAGCAGGATCACAAAACCGACCAGTGTGGCCAGCAGTGCCCCGAGCAGCGAATGGGTCGGTACGCTGAGCATGGCGTCGTGCAGCGCATAGATGTCCAGCTCGCTCAGCAGGTGACGGCAAGCGATCAGGCCCATGGCGAACAACAGCAGGGTCACCGCCAGCCCCAGGGGCTGGCGATACTTGCTCAGGCGTTCCAGCCAGGGCAGGCGATGGGCGGCTGTGGGCAAGGCTGCGGTCAGCGGTGCCTGGGTATCGGGAGTGGGGGCGGTCATGGATTACCCCGAGCGGTCAGCGCGAGGTACGGGCAAGGTACGGCCAAGTGAAAGTCCCTTTGGAAAACGTGTCCAGATATTACTCCGGGCCGGGTCGTTAATCTGTTTCAGGATAGTTAAAGATAGTTCATTCAGCTGCGCGGAAGGTGGCGCAACGCCATGCGAGCTGGGGCTGGCGAAGATAGCGCTTGCGCAGCGCGAGGAGAAGAGGATGGGGCAGATGCAACAAGCCCCGCGCTATCTTTCGATAGGCGGGGCTTGTTCTGACGAATATGGTTGCGGGAGCCGGATTTGAACCGACGACCTTCGGGTTATGAGCCCGACGAGCTACCAGGCTGCTCCATCCCGCGTCAGAGGTGCGAATTCTACGGGCTTTCGATGGGATGTCAAACCTTAATTATTGATTCGACAAGATTTTTCGTAAGTCTTCCGACTCGCAATAAAAAAGTCCACTGTCGAAACAGTGGCCTTTTTTCTGAATCTGGTTGCGGGAGCCGGATTTGAACCGACGACCTTCGGGTTATGAGCCCGACGAGCTACCAGGCTGCTCCATCCCGCGTCAGAGGTGCGCATTCTACGGGCTTTCGAAGAGATGTCAAACCTTAATTGTTGATTCGACAGGACTTTTCGTAAGTCTTTCGAGTGGCAATAAAAAAGGCCACTGTCGAAACAGTGGCCTTTTCTTGAATCTGGTTGCGGGAGCCGGATTTGAACCGACGACCTTCGGGTTATGAGCCCGACGAGCTACCAGGCTGCTCCATCCCGCGCCTGTGAGATCGAATTCTACGGATTTGTTTCCCTGTGTCAAGTATTAGTTTCAAAAAAACCTTTTTCGTTCAAACCCTTAGCGTGATGAATAGGCCTGCGGGCCAGGCTGGGCGGGGCTTTCAGGCCGATTGTCGCTTGCGGGCTGTCTCGTGGGGTGGCGCTGGGGTAACATCTGTATGAATTTACAGTACTGGCTGTCGTCCATGTCCCTGCGCAAGATCATTCATATCGACTGTGACTGTTTTTACGCCGCCATCGAAATGCGTGACGACCCGCGCCTGGCCGGTCGGCCGATGGCGGTGGGAGGGCAGCCGGGGCAGCGCGGTGTGATTGCTACCTGCAACTACGAAGCGCGTGCCTATGGCGTGCGGTCTGCGATGGCCTCCGGGCATGCCTTGAAACTGTGCCCGGACCTGGAGATCGTCAAGCCGCGATTCGAGGCCTACCGCGAAGCCTCGCGGGACATTCACACGATTTTCCGGGATTACACCGATCTGATCGAGCCTTTGTCATTGGACGAAGCCTATCTGGATGTCACTGACAGCCAGTGGTTCGCCGGCAGCGCCACGCGTATTGCCGAAGACATCCGTCGACGGGTGGCCCAGCAACTGCACATCACGGTTTCTGCCGGTGTGGCGCCGAACAAGTTCCTGGCCAAGATCGCCAGTGACTGGCGCAAGCCCAACGGCCTGTTCGTCATTACCCCGGATCAGGTCGAGGAGTTCGTCGCGCAATTGCCGGTAGCGCGACTGCATGGGGTTGGCAAGGTGACGGCAGACAAGCTCGCGCGGCTGGGGATCGACACCTGTCACGCGTTGCGCGATTGGCCGAGGCTGGCGCTGGTTCGCGAGTTCGGCAGTTTCGGTGAACGGTTGTGGGGGCTGGCGCGAGGCATCGACGAACGTGCGGTGCAGAATGACAGCCGGCGGCAATCGGTCAGTGTCGAGAATACCTACGATCACGACCTGCCCGACCTGAACAGTTGCCTCGAGAAACTGCCGGAACTGCTATCCAGTCTGAATGAACGAATTGCGCGAATGGATAGCAGCTATCGGCCCGACAAGCCCTTCGTCAAGGTCAAGTTCCATGATTTCAGCCAGACCACGATGGAGCAGGCGGGGGCGGGAAGGGATCTGGAGAGTTACCGGCAGTTGCTCAGCCAGGCGTTTGCACGTGGTGGCAAGCCGGTGCGGTTGTTGGGGGTAGGGGTGCGGTTGCGCGACCTGCGCGGGGCGCATGAGCAGTTGGAGTTGTTTGGAGACATATAGAAGAGGGGCTGCAAAGCAACCCCTCTCGTATTACTGCACGCCTGGATCGGCAACCAATCGCCCGGTCGCCTTGGTCAGGGATTGCACGAATTCCTGTTGCAGCTCCGGATCGTTGCGGGTCAGCTCGATCAGGCTCTGCTCCAGCTCGCTGGCCTCTTCTTCCAGGCCCAGCTCCGAAAGGCGCTTGACCCGATGAACCCATTGGCCGACATCGTCGTCCTCCAGGTCGTCGAAGATCAGGTCGTGGGCTTCGAGCAGCTTGTTGCGCAGATTGCCGCTGACCAGCAGGCTGGCATCGCCGCGCACGCTGTTTTCTTCGTCGACCACCTGCAGGTGCAGGGTGCCGATGTGGTTGAGGTTCTGCTCGGAGAACGGGCTGTCCAGCAGGTTCAGGCGCAGCACGCCGTTCCTGTCGGTGGTCAGCTCATGGCTCAGCTTGCCGGCCTTCACTTCGACCAGGCGCTCGCTCCAGGGCAGGTTGACCAGTTCCTCGCGTTTGCCTTTCTCGACTTCGCTGATGCCTGCCAGGTTCTGCTGGGCGCGGCCGTTGGAAGGTGCGTTCATGAACGGGTTGACCCCGGCCACGCCATAGCTCAGCCAGTCATGGGTGACGCTGTCCGGCAGGTTGCCCAGGGCAAACACGTTGACCACGTTGGCGCCGATGCCGGCAACCACCGCCACCGCGCCCAGCGGGATCTCATAGATCTCCCGCCAGGGCTGGTAGGGCGTGTAGCGGTCGTAACGGCGGGTCACTTCGTACTCGGTGACCTCGAAGCGCTTCTGTTCGTGAATGCGCACACGCCGCTGCGGTAGCTCCATCACCTTGGGCTCACCGACATCGATTTGCAGGCTGTGTTCGAGCAGTTTGCGCTCGACACGCTCCTCGTGGTCGCTGCGTTGGGACATCTGGTTGGCGCAGCCGCCGAGGAGCAGGGCGCCGCACAGTGCGGCGCCCCCCAGGGTGTAGGTACTTCGCTTGGACATGTTCACTCGCGCAACGGTTGATCAGCGACGGATGCGGGCCTGCAGGAAGGTCAGCACTTCATTGAGCGGCAGCGCCTGGGCTTCCGATTCGGTGCGGTGCTTGTATTCCAGATTGCCGTCGGCCAGGCCGCGGTCACTGACGACGATGCGGTGTGGGATACCGATCAGTTCCATGTCGGCGAACTTGATGCCGGGGCTGGTCTTCTTGTCGCGGTCGTCCAGCAGCACTTCGAAGCCGGCGGCGGTCAGCTCGGCGTACAGCTTGTCGGTGGCCTCGCGTACCACATCGGTTTCGTAGCGCAGCGGCACCAGGGCGATCTGGAAGGGTGCCAGGGCGTCGTTCCAGATGATGCCTTTGTCGTCGTAGCTCTGCTCGATGGCGGCGGCGACCACGCGGGACACGCCGATGCCGTAGCAGCCCATCGACAGCACGACCGGCTTGCCATTCTCACCCAGTACCTGGCACTTCAGCGCCTCGCTGTACTTGGTGCCGAGCTGGAAGATGTGGCCGACTTCGATGCCGCGCTTGATTACCAGGGTGCCCTGGCCATCCGGGCTCGGGTCGCCTTCGACCACGTTGCGCAGGTCGGCAACCTGTGGAACCGGCAGGTCGCGCTCCCAGTTCACGCCGAAGTAGTGCTTGTCGTCGATGTTGGCGCCAATGCCGAAGTCGCTCATCAGGGCGACCGAACGGTCGATGATGCATTCCAGCGGCAGGTTCAGTGGGCCGAGGGAGCCAGCACCGGCGCCGATGGCGGCGCGCAGTTCAGTGTCGGAAGCCATGACCAGCGGGTCGGCGACCTGTTCCAGCTTGGCGGCCTTGATTTCGTTGAGCTCGTGGTCGCCACGGACGATCAGGGCGACCAGTTTGCCTTCCTCGGCGCCGTGCACGATCAGGGTCTTGACGGTCTTCTCGATCGCCAGGCCGAAGTTTTCCACCAGTTCGGCGATGGTCTTGGCGTTCGGGGTGTCGACCAGGCGCAGCTCTTCGGTCGGGGCAGGGCGCACGGTTTCCCGCGGAATGGCCTCGGCCTTCTCGATGTTGGCGGCGTAGTCGGAGCTGTCGCTGAAGATCACGTCGTCCTCGCCGGAGGAGGCGAGCACGTGGAATTCGTGGGAGTAGCTGCCACCGATGGAGCCGGTGTCGGCCTGCACGGGGCGGAAATCCAGGCCCAGGCGGGTAAAGATGTTGCTGTATGCCTGGTGCATGCGGTCGTAGGTTTCCTGCAGGGAAGCCTGGTCGGCATGGAAGGAGTAGGCGTCCTTCATGATGAACTCGCGGCCGCGCATCAGGCCGAAGCGCGGACGAATCTCGTCACGGAACTTGGTCTGGATCTGGTACATGTTCAGCGGCAGCTGTTTATAGCTGGACAGCTCGTTGCGCGCGAGGTCGGTGATGACCTCTTCGTGCGTGGGGCCGACACAGAAGTCGCGGTCGTGGCGGTCCTTCAGGCGCAGCAGCTCGGGGCCGTACTGTTCCCAGCGGCCGGATTCCTGCCACAGCTCCGCAGGCTGGATGCTAGGCATCAGCACTTCGAGGGCGCCGGCGGCGTTCATTTCCTCGCGGACCACGGCTTCGACCTTGCGCATGACCCGCAGGCCCATCGGCAGCCAGGTGTACAGGCCGGAGGCCAGCTTGCGGATCATGCCGGCGCGCAGCATGAGCTGGTGGCTGATGACCACTGCATCTGCCGGGGTTTCCTTTTGTGTCGCGAGCAAATATTGACTGGTGCGCATGGTGAGCCGTGTCGATTGCCTGAATGTGAAATGACCCCGCATTGTACGGGGGCGAAACGAAAGCGTACAGAATGCAGCAGTTGTGCGGTTCTGTCAGCCAAGAAAAAGCCCGGCGATGGCCGGGCTTCTTCATTCGCGAAGCATTGCAAGCAAAGGCTTACAGGATGCTCAGCGGGTACTCGACGATCAGACGCAGTTCGTCGATCGAGTTGGAGCCGTAGTAGACGCCATCGGAGGAGCGGTAGGTGGCCTGGCGCACGCGCAGGCTCAGGTCCTTGGCCGGGCCGCTTTGCAGGACGTACTTGACGTCGATGTCGCGTTCCCATTCCTTGCCGTTGTCGGTGGTCTCGGTCGTGGCGCCGGTACCGCGGGCGTAACGGGTCATGAAGGTCAGGCCTGGGACGCCGTATTCGGCGAAGTTCAGGTCGTAGCGGACCTGCCAGGACTTCTCGTCTTCGGCGTTGAAGTCGGAGCGGGCGATGGAGTTGGCCAGGAACACGGTGCCGCCGCCGTCGACGCCATAGGCGTAGTCGCCGTCACCGCTGATTTTTTGGTAGGCCAGGGTGAAGGTGTGGGCGCCAATGTTGTAGGCGGCCGAGAGGCTGGCTGCAATGTTGTCGAGTTCGTTGGTGCCATCGGCTTTGGCGACAGCGGCGCCCGTGCGGTTTTCACCGATGGACTTGGTGTCATAGATGTTGAAGTCGAACACCAGGCCTTGCTTGTCGCTGATCGGCAGTGCCCAGTTCACGTTGCCGTACCACTTGCGGAAGTGATCTTCGATGCGCGAGTAGTACAGGCTGGTGCTCAGGCCATCAGTGATGGCATAGGTGCCGCCAAAGACGTTTGCCTCGGTCAGGCCAGGGCGTTTCTGGCGATCCCTGGTGAGGCCGCCGATGCTGTCTTTGTAGCTGGCAGCCTGGGCGTCGAGGCGGGTGAAGTGGCCGGCGTTCAGTTCGAGGCCCTTGATTTCCTTGCTGGTCAGCAGGAAACCTTCGGCAACTTCTGGCAGCAGGCGGCTGTCGTCGGTGGCGAACACCGGCATCGCGGTGTACTGGCCGCCATATTTCAGGACAGTGTCCGAAATGCGGAATTTGACTGCGCCGTAGCCTTTCGAGTAATCGTCTTCCGAGCGGCCGTCGGAGCCGGTGGGGAACAGGCCGGTGCCCGCGCGGCCTTTGCCGCTGTCGAGTTTGACGCCGAGCAGGCCAATGGCGTCGGCGCCGACGCCAACGGTGCCTTGGGTGAAGCCGGACTCAAAGGTGCCGTGGAAACCGAGGCCGGTTTCTTCGGCGCGGCTCTTGGTGCCAGCCGGGGCGTTGCGGAAGTCACGGCTGAAATACAGCATCCGGGTCTTGACGTTCAGCTTGCTGTCTTCGACGAAGCCCTTGGATTCATCCTGCGAAGAGGCGACAGCCAACTGCGAGGTCCCTGCCGCTACGGCCAGGGCGATCATGCTCCACTTCATCACGCGCATCGTGATTTGCTCCTTTGGTTTTTAGGAAGAGTACCGCTGCGCCCGGGTGTTCTAGTTATGGGGGGCAGCTCTTTCTTGTTATGTCGGCGAAAATGTATATCACGCTGACTATTCTTGGCGATATGGCTGTAATCAACCTTTCGGTAACTTTATGGCCTTGTCGCTCATGGTTATGTCCCTGTCGCAAATCACGTCCCGGTTTAAGGGGGCGTACAACGCCAGCGCTGTTTCCAAGCTGTCATTAATGTGTAAACACAAAGTATGGCTTGTGAAACTCCCTGGTAATTCCAAACCCGCTGTTGTTATTTGTCGCGTACACCGGCAATGCAGGTGTCGTGCCGACTTGGCGTCGAGTGAATGCAACAAGCGTGCTCAAAATTACGAACGGTTGATGAAATTTTCACATTTGCCTTGCGGGCATGGCTGAAACCTCCGCAAACACGGGAGATTTCCTGCCTGCTGGCGTTTCTGCGAAACGCGCTTGGCTCGGCGGCAAAGCTGCCTTCAAAGTCAAGGTGTTACCGACAACTGTTGATCCTGCCTGTTTTATGTGACGAATGTGTGGTGGGGGCGAGAAAGGCAGCCTCATTCTGGTGCGAAAAGTAGCGAAGTGTTACCGCTGTTGTGCATTGGCCTAGTGCTGGGCGCTCCAGAATCGTGCACGACCGCGCCACGTTGGCGTTCTTCTGTGTGGCGACGGGGGAAGCAAGGTATCCTTGCGCGTCCGTGTCCACCGGCTGTTGTGGGCCGATTCGCCTTGTTAAGGAGGTTTGCCGTGTTCACCCTCGATTCGCGCCTGCAGCAGGATTCCCTGGTGCTGGGCGATTTGCCGCTGTGCCGCCTGCTGCTGAGCAATGATGCCAACTACCCTTGGTTCATCCTGGTGCCGCGCCGCGCCGATGTCAGCGAGCTGTTCGAGCTCGACGAGGCTGACCAGCGCCAGCTGTGGGAGGAGACCACCGCCCTGGCCGAGGCCCTGAAAGATGCGTTCGCCGCCGACAAGATGAACGTCGCGACGCTGGGCAACGTGGTCAGCCAATTGCACATGCATGTCATCGTTCGCCGTCATGGTGATGCAGCCTGGCCCGCGCCGGTATGGGGCAGGGTGCCGGCCGTCGACTACGCGCCGGAACAGGTGGAAGGCATTCGCCAGCGGGTGAGCGCGTTGCTCGGCGATAGCTTCAAGGAGGTCTGAGCAATGTCGCTGGAAATGCGTATCGTCGAACTGGAAACCCGCCAGGCGTTCCAGGATGACACCATCCAGGCACTCAATGACGAGGTGGTGGAGCAGAGTCGCGTGATCGAGCGCCTGCAGTTGCAGGTGGCCGAGCTGATCAAGCGCTACGAAGAAATGGTCGGCCAGTACGCTGGCGGCGGAGAGGAGCCTCCACCGCCCCATTACTGAGGGCGGTGGAGGTGCGTGGTCAGCGGCGCGAGACTGCGACCACGTCTTCGGCTTGCAGGCCCTTGTCGCGGTGCATCACCGAGAACTCCACGCGCTGGCCTTCGACCAGTACGCGGTGGCCTTCGCCACGGATGGCGCGAAAGTGCACGAAGATGTCATCGCCCGAGTCGCGGGAGATGAAGCCGAAGCCCTTCGAGGTGTTGAACCACTTCACGGTGCCGGTATCGCGCTTGCCAGCCTCCAGGGGGGTGCCCTGGCTGCGGGGCTTGCGCACGCTGCGGGCAAAGCCTGCGGCCAGGTGCAGCGCGGTGGCGAGCATGGCGCAGGCCAGGGCTGGCAGGTTGCCAAGCTCTGGGCGGGCCAGCAGGGTGATGGTCTGCAGGATGACCGCTGCTACCAGCAGGACGCTGGTGGCCAGTTGCAGTTGCTGGCGCATGCCCTTGTAGTACAGCGGCAGCGCCGGTGCGATGACCAGGTTGAGCAGGCCGAGCAGCGCCAGATACACGGCTTCGGGTTGTTGCAGGAAGGGTGTCGCGTCGGTTCTGAGGCTGGGTATGAGCGATAGCAGCAAGGCAGCCACGCCCGTCACCAGATGGACGATCTTGAACATTTGGTTTGGCTCACATTGATAAGGCCGATCACAGGATGAGCTGGCTGCACGGTGCGCGTGTGGTGTAGGCGCGAAAACGTGGCGGGCCAGCCTATGCACCCGGCATTGACAATCCGCACGGGTGGCACCCTGCCTATTTAACAGCAAAGGCGCAGGCTTCTCAAACCGTGAGGCGCTGGTGCGCATCTCTTGGTACAGTTCCGGGGCCCGCTTGATCAATCAAGCCTTATGGAAAGGGGAACTTCATGGCAATCGATATCGGTATCAGTGAAGAAGATCGCAAGTCCATCGTCGAAGGGCTGTCCCGGCTGCTGTCGGACACGTATGTGTTGTATCTGAAAACCCACAACTTCCACTGGAACGTTACCGGCCCAGCGTTTCGTACCCTGCACCTGATGTTCGAGGAGCAGTACAACGAACTGGCCCTGGCCGTCGACTCCATCGCCGAGCGTATTCGTGCCCTCGGCTTCCCGGCACCCGGTTCCTATGCCTTCTACGCCCGTCACTCCTCGATCAAGGAAGAAGAAGGCGTGCCGCCGGCCGACGAGATGATCCGCCAGCTGGTCCAGGGGCAGGAGGCGGTGGTACGCACCGCGCGAAGCATTTTCCCAGTGGTGGACAAGGTCAGCGACGAGCCGACCGCAGATCTGCTCACCCAGCGCATGCAGGTGCATGAAAAGACGGCCTGGATGTTACGCGTGTTGCTCGACGGCAAGTGATCGTCGCTCACGTCTGGCAAGGCCGCTGAAAACGGGCCCGGCATCTTTCCAGGTGTCGGGCCCATTCTTTTACGGGGAAGGCTTTGCCGCTGCTACGCAGGGGTGTGAACGCGTTTCATTGGCACGCAATGGAGCCCTGTCGCATGAGCGACAGGGCGTGATTTCGTGACGATGGAGCGAAGCGATGGGCAATCTGATGTGCGGTATGGGTGAAGGTTCGAGGCAGGGGAGGGGCTCGGGGCGACCCTGTATCGATCCGTTCAAGGCAGATTTCGACATGGCCCAGGCCGGGCCGGTCTCGCGCTCGGTGCGGCTCAACGGCTTTGCCACCTGCCTGCGGCTTGAGGCCGTGTATTGGCGGATCCTGGAGCGGATCGCGGCGGCCAACCGCTGTTCGGTCAGCACGGTGCTCTCCTATGTAGACCGTGAGGTGCACCTGCGCCACGGCGGGGTGCGGAATTTCAGCGGGCTGGTTCGCGTCATCTGCGTGACCTGGTTGCAGGAGGCTCCGGATACGCACTGATCGCCAGGCGGGCTGCACGGCTCTGCTTAACCATATATAATCCCGCTCTTTGCTGCCCTGGGCAGCCTGCGATGTGGTTGACGAGAGACACCATGCCCCTTTACGACTATCAATGTGCATCCTGCGAGCACCGGATGGAGGTGCTGCAGAAGATCAGCGCCGCGCCGTTGACCGATTGCCCGGCATGCCAGGCGCCGGCATTGAAGAAGCTGCTGTCGGTCCCCGGCTTTCGCCTGAGCGGCAACGGCTGGTACGAGACCGACTTCAAGACAGGGGCGAAGAAGAATCTGGCAGGCGGCGACAAGGCCGACTGAGTTGAATTGCACCCGCCAGGTCTTGCAGTATTAGCCCCTTGGGCGGCCAAGACCTCCACCGAACACACGAATCACGAGAAGCGAAACCACCATCATGATGCGCAGCCATTATTGCGGCCAACTGAACGAGAGCCTGGACGGCCAGGAAGTCACCCTTTGCGGCTGGGTCCATCGTCGCCGCGACCACGGCGGGGTGATCTTCCTCGACATCCGTGACCGCGAAGGCATGGCCCAGGTCGTGTTCGACCCGGATCGCGCCGAAACCTTCGCCGCCGCCGACCGCGTGCGCAGCGAATACGTCGTACAGATCACCGGCAAGGTACGCAAGCGCCCTGAAGGCGCTGTGAACACCAACATGGCTTCCGGTGCCATCGAGATCCTCGGCTATCAGCTGAACGTGCTCAACGAAGCGGAAACCCCGCCGTTCCCGCTGAACGAATACTCCGACGTTGGCGAGGAAACCCGCCTGCGTTATCGCTTCATCGACCTGCGTCGCCCGGAAATGGCCGACAAGCTGCGCCTGCGTTCGCGCATCACCAGCAGCATCCGTCGCTTCCTCGACGAGAACGGCTTCCTCGACGTCGAGACGCCGATCCTCACCCGTGCCACTCCTGAAGGCGCGCGCGACTACCTGGTACCGAGCCGCACCCACGCCGGCAGCTTCTTCGCCCTGCCGCAGTCGCCGCAGCTGTTCAAACAACTGCTGATGGTGGCCGGCTTCGACCGCTACTACCAGATCGCCAAATGCTTCCGCGACGAAGACCTGCGCGCCGACCGTCAGCCGGAATTCACCCAGATCGACATCGAGACCAGCTTCCTCGATGAGTCCGAGATCATGGGCCTGACCGAAAGCATGATCCGCAAGCTGTTCAAGGAAGTGCTGGACCTGGAGTTCGGTGAGTTCCCGCACATGACCTTCGAAGAAGCCATGCGCCGCTACGGTTCCGACAAGCCAGACCTGCGTAACCCGCTGGAACTGGTGGATGTCGCCGACCAGCTGAAAGACGTCGACTTCAAGGTCTTCGCCGGCCCCGCCAACGATCCTAAGTGCCGCGTCACCGCCCTGCGCCTGCCAGGCGGCGCCAGCATGCCGCGCAGCAAGATCGACGAGTACACCAAGTTCGTCGGCATCTACGGTGCCAAGGGCCTGGCCTATATCAAGGTCAACGAGCGCGCCAAGGGTGTCGAAGGCCTGCAGTCGCCGATCGTCAAGAACATCCCGGAAGCCAACCTCAACAACATCCTGGATCGCGTTGGCGCGGTCGACGGCGACATCGTGTTCTTCGGTGCCGACAAGTTCAAGGTCGTCAGCGAGGCCCTGGGCGCGCTGCGCATCCGCCTGGGTCACGATTTCGAGCTGCTGACCTGCGAGTGGGCGCCGATGTGGGTCGTCGACTTCCCGATGTTCGAAGAAAACGAAGACGGCAGCTTCACCGCGCTGCACCACCCGTTCACCGCACCCAAGTGCACCCCGGAAGAGCTCGAGGCCAACCCGGCCACCGCGCTGTCCCGTGCCTACGACATGGTGCTCAACGGCACCGAGCTGGGTGGCGGCTCGATCCGTATTCACCGCAAAGAGATGCAGCAAGCGGTCTTCCGCCTGCTGGGCATCGAGGCTGCGGAACAGGAAGAGAAGTTCGGCTTCCTGCTCGACGCCCTGAAGTTCGGCGCACCACCCCACGGTGGCCTGGCCTTCGGCCTGGACCGCCTGGTCATGCTGATGACCGGCGCCCAGTCGATCCGTGAAGTGATTGCCTTCCCGAAAACCCAGAGCGCCGCGTGCGTCATGACCCAGGCTCCTGGCCTGGTCGACGCCAAGGCCCTGCGCGAGCTGCACATCCGTCTGCGCGAGCAGACCAAGGTCGAGTGATCGGCCGGGGCGCCCCTTGCAGTGGGGCGCCCCCGCGCTTGATGCGCAGGATTCTTCGCGTTCCGCCCTTCGGGGCGGAACCTGTTTCTGTTACAAGGATTTGGAGTCGTTATGGCCGGTCATTCCAAGTGGGCGAACATCAAGCACCGCAAAGAACGCCAGGATGCCAAGAGAGGCAAGGTCTTCACCAAGTGGATCCGCGAGCTGACCGTCGCCGCCAAGCAGGGCGGCCCAGATCCGGCCTCCAACCCGCGCCTGCGCCTGGCCCTGGACAAGGCGCTGGGTGCCAACATGAGCCGCGACATCATCGACCGCGCGGTGGCCCGCGGTGCTGGCACCAATGAAAGCGACAACGTCGAAGAGCTGAGCTACGAAGGTTACGGCCCGGGCGGCGTGGCGATCATGGTCGAGGCCATGACCGACAACCGCAACCGCACCGCGGCCGCCGTTCGTCATGCCTTTACCAAGTGCGGCGGCAACCTGGGTACCGACGGTTCGGTGGCCTACCTGTTCGAGCGCAAGGGGCAGATCAGCTTCGCCGCCGAATTGAAGGTGGAGGAAGACGCCTTGATGGAGGCGGCCCTGGAGGCGGGTGCCGACGACGTGGTCAACAATGAAGACGGCTCGTTCGATGTGTTCACCTCGTTCAGCAGCTTCTATGCGGTGCGCAACGCGTTGGAAGAGGGCGGTTTCAAGGCCTCGGACGCCGAGATCGTGATGCAGCCGACCACCAGCGCCGAGCTGGATCAGGAGGGCGCCGAAAAGGTGCTCAAGCTGATCGACATGCTCGAGGACCTGGATGACGTGCAGAACGTCTACTCCAATGCGCAGATCTCGGACGAGATCATGGAAACGCTTGGCTGATAACCTCTGAAAGCGGTTCGATCGCGGGGCAAGCCCGCTCCCACCGGTAGCCTGTGTCGCACCTGTGGGAGCGGGCTTGTCACGCGATTGGGACGGCAAATTTTCATAAGTCCGTAGGCGTTATGACTCTGATTCTTGGTATCGACCCCGGCTCGCGCATCACCGGCTTTGGTGTTGTTCGCCAGACCGCCCGTGGTTGCGAGTACGTGGCCTCGGGCTGTATCCGCACCGGCGGTGGTGAGCTGCACGAGCGCCTGCAGATCGTCTTTCGCGGCGTGAGCGAAATCATCCGCCAGCACGGGCCCGTGACCATGGGCATCGAGCGGGTGTTCATGGCGCGCAACGCCGATTCGGCGCTCAAGCTTGGCCAGGCCCGCGGCGCGGCGATCGTGGCTGCCGCCGAGGCCGGCCTGGAAATCGCCGAATATAGCGCCAGCCAGGTCAAGCAGGCCGTGGCCGGCACCGGTGGCGCCAACAAGGAGCAGGTGATGATGATGGTGATGCACCTGCTCAAGCTGACACAAAAGCCGCAGATCGATGCCTCCGACGCCCTGGCCATCGCCTTGTGCCATGCCCACACCCGTTCCAGCCTGATTCCCCATGGGCTGGCCACGGCACGGCGGCGCGGCGGGCGCTTGCGTCTGTAACCGCTTCATGCGCTGATACACATTTTGTCCGGGTGGCACGCTCACCCGGCGCATTTGCTGATAGGGTGGACCGGTTTTCGACCGGCGCCCGAGAGGAAGGATCGGAACGTGATTGGACGTTTGCGCGGCACCCTGGCGGAAAAACAGCCGCCGCACCTGATTATCGACGTGAACGGCGTGGGCTACGAGCTGGAAGTGCCGATGACCACCCTGTACCGCCTGCCGAAGGTCGGCGAGCCAGTGACCGTGCACACTCACCTGGTGGTGCGTGAAGACGCCCACCTGCTCTATGGTTTCGCGGAAAAGCGTGAGCGCGAGCTGTTTCGCGAGCTGATTCGCCTGAATGGCGTGGGGCCGAAGCTGGCGCTGGCGCTGATGTCCGGCCTCGAAGTGGACGAACTGGTGCGCTGCGTGCAGGCCCAGGACGCCTCGGTACTGGTGCGTGTGCCCGGTGTCGGCAAGAAAACCGCCGAGCGCCTGCTGGTCGAACTCAAGGACCGCTTCAAGGCATGGGAAACCTCCCCGGCGATGTTCACCTTGGTCTCCGACGGTCCCTTGCCGGTGGCCAGCGAGTCCTCGGCCGAGGCTGATGCGGTCAGCGCCCTGGTCTCCCTGGGCTACAAACCACAGGAGGCGAGCAAGGCGATTGCCGCGATCAAGGACAAGGCTGGGCTGAGCAGCGAGGAGCTGATCCGTCGCAGCCTTAAAGGGATGATTGCCAAGTGATCGAAACCGACCGCCTGATCGCCGCCAGTGGCCGCGACCGTGAAGAAGTCCAGGACCGCGCGATCCGCCCGCTGCGCCTGGACGAGTACATCGGCCAGCCGGTGGTGCGCGAGCAGATGGCACTGTTCATCCAGGCCGCGCGCGGGCGCAATGAGTCGCTCGACCATACCCTGATCTTCGGCCCGCCAGGCTTGGGCAAGACAACCCTGGCCAACATCATCGCCCAGGAGATGGGTGTGTCGGTCAAGAGCACCTCGGGCCCGATCCTCGAGCGCCCGGGCGACCTGGCGGCGATGCTGACCAACCTCGAGCCCCATGACGTGCTGTTCATTGACGAGATCCACCGGTTGTCGCCGGTGGTGGAGGAGGTGCTCTATCCGGCGATGGAGGACTTCCAGCTGGACATCATGATCGGCGAGGGCCCGGCTGCGCGCTCGATCAAGCTCGACCTGCCGCCGTTCACCCTGGTCGGTGCCACCACCCGTGCCGGCATGCTGACCAACCCGCTGCGCGACCGCTTCGGTATCGTCCAGCGCCTGGAGTTCTACAGCAACAAGGACCTGGCCACCATCGTCAGCCGTTCGGCCGGTATTCTCGGGCTGCCGATGGACGACAAGGGCGCCTTCGAGATCGCCCGCCGGGCGCGGGGCACGCCACGGATCGCCAATCGCCTGCTGCGGCGGGTGCGCGACTTCGCCGAGGTGCGTGGCAAGGGCGAGATCACCAAGGCGGTCGCCGACATGGCGCTGAACCTGCTGGATGTCGACGAGCGTGGCTTCGATCACTCCGACCGGCGTCTGCTGCTGACCATGATCGAGAAGTTCGATGGTGGGCCGGTGGGGCTCGACAACATTGCCGCAGCGATCGGCGAAGAGCGCCACACCATCGAGGACGTGCTCGAGCCTTATTTGATCCAGCAGGGCTATATCATGCGCACCCCGCGGGGCCGCGTGGTCACCCGGCATGCCTACCTGCATTTCGGCCTGAATATCCCCGGGCGCTTCTGCGAAGGTGGCGAATATGCCGCCCAGGACGACGAATGACAGATCGAATCGGGATTTTCATGGTCCTACCGCTGGCATGCCATACGCTCGCTGGCAATACGACATTGTTGATGCAAAAACAGTTGCCGGGGCGGATTGGCAAGCACAGGAGTAAGCACTAGAGTATGCGCGCGCAAAATGGGCTGGAACCGTTCGCACACCGCTGTCGCGTCTATTACGAGGATACCGACGCGGGTGGCGTGGTGTATTACGTCAACTACCTCAAGTTCATGGAGCGTGCGCGCACCGAGCGTCTGCGTCATCTGGGCTTCTCCCAGGCGCAGTTGGCCGGTGAGAACCTCTTGTTCGTGGTCCATTCCAGCGAAGCGCGCTACCACGCGCCGGCGCGGCTGGACGATGAACTGCGGGTAACCGCGCAAGTACTTGAATTGAATCGCGCCAGCCTGCGCTTCGTGCAGCAGGTCTGGCGGGAAAAAGATGCAACGCTGCTCTGCGAAGGGCAGTTCCTGGTGGCCGCCGTGCGTGCCGACACCTTCAAACCCCGGGCCATTCCCCCAGCGCTGCGCGACGCGTTCCTGGCGGAGGGTGCGGGTACTCAATCCAACGCAGGAGAATAAGCGTGGAAGCAAACGTCGTCGACCATACCTCCATGTGGAGCCTGGTCGCCAATGCCAGTGTCGTGGTTCAGCTGGTAATGCTCACCCTGGTGGCCGCCTCGGTAACGTCCTGGATCATGATCTTCCAGCGCAGCACCATGCTGCGCGCCGGTCGTCGTGCGCTGGACGCCTTTGAAGAGCGCTTCTGGTCGGGCATCGACCTGTCGAAGCTGTATCGCCAGGCGGGCAGCAACCCGGACCCGGACTCGGGCGTCGAGCAGGTGTTCCGTGCCGGTTTCAAGGAGTTCTCGCGCTTGCGCCAGCAACCAGGTGTCGACCCGGACGCGGTGATGGAAGGTGTTGGCCGTGCCATGCGCGTCGCCATCTCCCGTGAGGAAGAAAAGCTCGAGCAGAGCCTGCCGTTCCTCGCCACCGTCGGCTCCACCAGCCCGTACATCGGCCTGTTCGGTACCGTCTGGGGCATCATGAACTCCTTCCGCGGCCTGGCCAGCGCCCAGCAGGCCACGCTGGCCACTGTCGCCCCCGGCATTGCCGAGGCCCTGGTTGCCACCGCGATCGGCCTGTTCGCCGCGATTCCGGCGGTCATCGCCTACAACCGCTTTGCCGCGCGCAGTGAAGTACTGATCGGCCGCTACTACACCTTCGCCGATGAGTTCCAGGCGATCCTGCACCGTAAAGTACACACCAGCGAAGAGTGATCAGGTAGAAACCCATGGCCCGAGTTCGCCACAAACGCAAGCCGGTCGCCGAGATGAACGTGGTGCCCTACATCGATGTGATGTTGGTGCTGCTGGTCATCTTCATGGTGACCGCCCCCATGCTCAACCAGGGCGTGAAGGTGGACCTGCCCAAGGTTTCCAGCGAAGCCCTGCCGCAGGACAACAACGTCCAGGTTCTGACTATCTCGATCAAGGCCGACAAGACTTACTACTGGAACCTCGGTAGCGAAGTCGACACCGACAAGCAGATGGATAAGGCCATGACCTTGCCGGAAATGACCGGTGCGGTCACCAAGATCATCGCCGCCGGTCGTGATCAGGGCAAACAGACCCAGGTCTTCATTCGTGGCGACAAGGCTGTCGACTATGGCGCGGTCATGGGCGCCATGGGCGGGTTGCAGAAGGCCGGTGTCGGTAACGTTGGCCTGATTACCGAGGCGCCCTGATGCAGCAGCGAGAGCCATCCGCCTCGGAAAGCTACTTCTGGCCCAGTGTCTGGGCCATTGGCCTGCACGTGCTGGTGTTCGGCATGCTGTTCGTCAGCTTTGCCATGACGCCCGAGCTGCCGCCTTCCAAGCCTATCGTCCAGGCCACGCTCTATCAGCTCAAGTCGAAGAGCCAGGCGACCACCCAGACCAATCAGAAGATTGCCGGGGAAGCGAAGAAAACCGCTTCGCGCCAGACCGAGGTCGAGCAGCTGGAGCAGAAGAAGATCGAGCAGGAGGCCGTGAAGGCCGCGGAACAAAAGAAAGCCGACGCCGCTCAAAAAGCTGAGGAAGCCCGCGAGGCCGCCGAAGCGAAGAAAGCTGAGGAAGCCGCCAAGGCTACCGAACAGAAGAAAGCCGCCGAGGCGAAGAAAGCCGAAGAAGCGAAGAAGGCAGCTGAAAAGCAGCAGGCCGACATCGCCAAGAAGAAGGCTGAGGAAGAGGCCAAGAAACAGGCCGAAGAGGAAGCCAAGAAAGAGGCTGCGGAAGAGGCGAAGAAGAAAGCCGCCGAAGACGCGAAGAAAAAAGCCGCCGAGGACGCCAAGAAGAAAGCGGCAGCCGAGGAAGCGAAGAAAAAGGCAGCTGAAGAGGCCAAGAAAAAGGCCGCTGCAGACGCCCAGAAGAAAAAGGCACAGGAAGCGGCCCGCAAGGCGGCGGAAGACAAGAAAGCCCAGGCCCTGGCCGAGCTGTTGTCCGACACCACCGAGCGGCAGCAGGCGCTGGCCGACGAGCAGGGTGACCAGGTGGCCGGCGACTTCGACGACCTGATCCGCATGCGCGCGGCCGAGGGCTGGGCGCGTCCGCCATCTGCGCGCAAGGGCATGACGGTAGTTCTGCAGATCAACATGTTGCCGGACGGCACCGTCACCAATGTGAGCGTGGCCAAGTCCAGTGGCGACGGCCCGTTCGACAGCTCGGCCGTGGCCGCGGTGAAGAACATTGGTCGGTTGACCGAGATGCAGGGCTTGAAGCCGAGCGATTTCAATCCGTATCGTTCATTCAAGATGACATTTACACCTGAGGATCTAGCGTTGTGATTAAACGTCTGAGAGGACTCCTGGTCTTGCTCTGCTGCGTGGCAGGCATGGCCATGGCAGAGGAAAAGAACATCCTGGTCACCAGCGGTAGCGACCGGGCCACCCCCATCGCGGTAGTGCCGTTTGGTGTGCAGGGCGGCAGCGTGCTGCCGGAAGACATGGCTGACATCATCAGCAACGACCTGCGTAACTCCGGTTACTACGGGCCGATCCCGCGGCAGAACATGATCAGCCTGCCGACCCAGGCCAGCGAAGTGATCTTCCGCGACTGGAAAGCGCTGGGCGCGCAGTACGTGATGGTCGGCAGCATCGTGCCATCCGGTGGCCGCCTGCAGGTGAGCTACGCCCTGTTCAACGTCGCCACCGAACAGCAAGTACTGACCGGTAGCGTCGCAGGTGGCGTCGATCAGTTGCGCGACATGGCTCACTACATCGCCGACCAGTCGTTCGAGAAACTCACCGGCATCAAGGGTGCTTTCTCCACCCGAATGCTTTATGTGACCGCCGAGCGTTTCTCGACCAACAACACCCGCTACACCCTGCAGCGTTCGGACTACGACGGTGCCCGTGCAGTGACCCTGTTGCAGTCGCGTGAGCCGATCCTGTCGCCGCGCTTCGCGCCGGATGGCAAGCGGATCGCCTATGTTTCGTTCGAGCAGAAGCGTCCACGCATCTTCATCCAGCACATCGACACCGGTCGTCGCGAGCAGATCACCAACTTCGAAGGCCTGAACGGCGCCCCTGCCTGGTCGCCGGACGGTACTCGCCTGGCGTTCGTGCTGTCGAAGGACGGTAACCCGGACATCTACGTGATGAACGTGGCTTCGCGCCAGATCACCCGTGTCACTGCCGGCCCGGGCATCAACACCGAGCCGTTCTGGGGCAAGGATGGCAACACCCTGTACTTCACTTCCGACCGTGGCGGCAAGCCGCAGATCTACAAGCAGTCGGTTGGTGGCGGCGGTGCTGAGCGCGTAACTTTCGTCGGTAACTACAACGCCAACCCGAAACTGTCGGCGGATGAAAAGACCCTGGTGATGATCCATCGCCAGCAGGGCTTCACCAACTTCAAGGTGGCGGCCCAGGACTTGCAACGCGGAAGTGTAAAGATTCTCACCGAAACCAGTCTTGATGAGTCTCCCACTGTTGCGCCAAACGGCACCATGCTAATCTACGCCACCCGCCAGCAGGGCCGGGGAGTCTTGATGCTCGTGTCGCTTAATGGCCGCGTGAGGCTCCCACTTCCTACCGCTCAAGGTGAAGTCAGAGAACCGTCCTGGTCCCCTTACCTGAACTGATTGCGGCGTAATACTTTTGCTTAACACACTGGGGTTTCATTAGGAGTTTCACGATGGAAATGCTGAAGTTTGGTAAATTCGCTGCGCTGGCTCTGGCCATGGCTGTAGCTGTAGGTTGCTCCTCGAAAGGCGGTGACAACGCTGGTGAAGGCGCTGTTGATCCGAACGCTGGCTACGGTGCCAACACTGGCGCTGTTGACGGTTCCCTGAGCGAAGAAGCCGCCCTGCGCGCAATCACCACCTTCTACTTCGAATACGACAGCTCGGACCTGAAGCCAGAAGCCATGCGCTCCCTGGACGTTCACGCCAAGGACCTGAAGTCCAACGGCAACCGCGTTGTTCTGGAAGGCAACACCGACGAGCGCGGCACCCGCGAGTACAACATGGCTCTGGGTGAGCGTCGTGCCAAGGCCGTTCAACGCTACCTGGTTCTGCAGGGCGTTTCCCCTGCTCAGCTGGAACTGGTTTCCTACGGCGAAGAGCGTCCAGTTGCTACCGGTAACGACGAGCAGTCCTGGGCTCAAAACCGTCGCGTAGAACTGCGTAAGTAAGTTCTTATGCGTATGTGCCGTCGTGCTTTGACCGTCCTCGCACTCAGCCTGCCCTTCTCGGCGTGGGCTGCAGTTCCCGTAGTAGATGACAACGCGGGTGGCTATCCACCTGCGGGTTATGGCACGAGCGGCGCCTATGCCGGGGCAGGGGCTTCGGCCCCTGCTTCTGCAAACGGCCAGCTGTTCATGCAGCTGCAACAGATGCAGGACCAACTTTCCCGCCAGCAAGGCATCATCGAAGAGCTGCAAAACGATGTGTCGCGCATGAAGCAGGAAAACCTCGAGCGCTACCAGGATCTCGACCGCCGCATCAGCAGCGGTGCCGCACCTGCCGCGACTCCAGACAATTCTTCCACTGGTGGGGCCGTCAACGCCGCCACGGGTGCCGCTGCCGGCGCAAGTGCCGCGCAGCCACCGGCCGCTAGTGGCGAGCCGGGCGATCCGGCGAAAGAGAAGCTGTTCTATGAAGCTGCTTTCGACCTGATCAAGCAGAAGGACTTCGACAAGGCCAGCCAGGCCTTCGCTGCCTTCCTGCGCAAGTACCCCAACAGCCAGTACGCCGGCAACGCCCAGTACTGGCTTGGCGAAGTCAACCTTGCCAAGGGCGACCTGCAGGGTGCCGGCCAGGCCTTTGCCAAGGTCAGTCAACTGTACCCGCAGCACAGCAAGGTGCCGGATTCGCTCTACAAGTTGGCCGACGTCGAGCGCCGCATGGGCCACACCGACAAGGTCAAGGGCATCCTGCAACAGGTCATCACCCAGTACCCCGGCACTTCCGCCGCGCAACTGGCGCAACGCGACCTGCAGAAGCTCTAAGCAGTGCATTTGAAAGAAACCCGCGCCTGTCGCGGGTTTTTTCGTTAGAATCCGTACCCCATTTTTTGTAAACACGCTGTCGCGGATAACGCTATGTCGAGTCCGCGACAGTGCCTGACGGAGGCGGACAGCCTGTTCAGCTGTCACGCCCGTGGCGATCATGCAAGACACATTACGCATCACCGAAGTCTTTTACTCGTTGCAGGGTGAAACGCGAACGGCTGGGCTGCCCACGGTATTCGTGCGCCTCACCGGTTGCCCCCTGCGTTGTCAGTACTGCGACAGCGCCTACGCCTTCAGTGGCGGCACTGTGCGCACTCTCGATTCGATCCTCGAGCAGGTGGCCGGCTTCAAGCCGCGCTACGTCTGTGTCACCGGGGGCGAGCCGCTGGCCCAGCCCAACGCCTTGCCGCTGTTGCAGCGCCTGTGCGACGCGGGCTACGAGGTGTCGCTGGAAACCAGCGGCGCCCTCGACATCGCCGGCACCGATACCCGGGTCAGCCGCGTGGTCGACCTCAAGACCCCGGGCTCCGAGGAATCGCACCGCAACCGCTACGAGAACATCGAACTGCTGACCCGCAACGACCAGGTCAAGTTCGTCATCTGTTCCCGCGAGGACTACGACTGGGCGGTCTCCAAGCTGATTCAGTTCAACCTGGCCGAGCGAGCGGGCGAAGTGCTGTTCTCGCCCAGCCACCATCAGGTGAGCGCCACCGACCTGGCCGACTGGATCGTCGCCGACAACCTGCCCGTGCGTTTCCAGTTGCAGCTGCACAAGCTGCTGTGGAACGACGAACCTGGACGCTGAGAGAAAAGACATGACTGACAAACGCGCGGTAATCCTGCTTTCCGGCGGCCTGGACTCGGCCACCGTGGTGGCCATGGCCAAGGCCGAAGGCTATGCCTGCTACACCATGAGCTTCGACTACGGCCAGCGACATCGCGCCGAGCTCGATGCCGCGGCTCGGGTCGCCCGCGACTTGGGCGTTGTCGAGCACAAGGTGATCGGCTTGAACCTCAACGGCATCGGTGGCTCGGCCCTGACCGACAACAGCATCGATGTGCCTGAGGCGCCGGGTGAGGGCATTCCGGTGACTTACGTGCCAGCGCGCAATACCGTGTTTCTTTCGCTGGCGTTGGGCTGGGCCGAAGTGCTTGAAGCTCGCGACATCTTCATCGGCGTCAACGCGGTCGACTACTCCGGCTACCCGGACTGCCGCCCTGAGTTCGTCGAGGCTTTCGAGCGCATGGCCAACCTCGCGACCAAGGCCGGTGTCGAGGGGCAGGGCTTCCGTATCCAGGCGCCCTTGCAGAACTTGAGCAAGGCCCAGATCGTCCAGGCCGGTATCGCCCAGGGCGTGGATTACAGCCTGACCGTGTCCTGCTACCAGGCCGATGACGAGGGGCGTGCCTGTGGCAAGTGCGACAGTTGCCGCCTGCGTGCCGATGGCTTCAAGGCTGCCGGTGTAGAGGACCCGACCCGGTATTTTTGAAAAATTTCTGATGGGGTGTTGATTTCCTCTGAGAAATCAGTAATATACGCGCCATCCAACGGGTCGTTAGCTCAGTTGGTAGAGCAGTTGGCTTTTAACCAATTGGTCGTAGGTTCGAATCCTACACGACCCACCATATGCAGTATGAAAAACCCCGCTTCCAGCAATGGAGCGGGGTTTTTCGTTTTCACCGTCCAGCCCGCCCAAGGCTGTCGAGCCTCTGGCGATGGCGTTTCAGGCGAATGTCCGAAGGCGGCCAGTCACTGCGCGCACAGTTGGAACTCCTTGAAGTTGTAGGAGCCGCCCGAGCCCCAGCTGACATGCAGGATGTCGCCCTGGCCATAGTTCACGACGTCGGCGCCGACATGGTAGCCAAAGGCCTCGACCGAGAAGCCGCCGCTGACCTGGTCCAGTTCTTCGGTGCTTAGGGTGCGGAGGTTTTCTTGTTCGGTGTTCATTGAGAGCTTCCTCTTTCTCGTTGATGTTGTTCCGTCTGAGGCACGCCCTGAGGTCCAGGGCATGGCGGAATACTTTCCCGTCCCGCCCGTTTCCGGCAATAGCACGGGTGACCTAATGTCGCGATGCCACTGTCGTGGCGCCCTCCAACCGATCTCCATGAGCTTCGCGCAATAGTCCACCTGTACTAGTGCCGATGGGTTTCTGCCTGTTTAGGCTGGCCGTACAGGTTTGCCGGAATCGTGGTCAGGGAATGCTATTTCGAAAGGAAGCGCTGCACGCAGGCAGGGACAAGGAGCTGGGCAACGTGGTGCTGGTCTCGCCGCCGTCGTTGCGTTTGGCGGGTGCCGGCGCGGTGCTGTTCTGCATCTTGCTGGCGCTGTTCCTCAGCCTTGCAAGCTACACCCGCCGCGAGGCTGTCACGGGTGTATTGGTACCTGAAGGGGGGCTGGTCAAAGTATTCGCCCCTCAGGTTGGCGTGGTCCAGGACCTTGCCGTCAGCGAGGGCCAGCAGGTACAGGCGGGGGCAGCATTGCTGACCTTGGTCAGCGACACCCACAACGGCGATGCCGATGCGAACCAGGTCGCCATCAGCCGCCTGATCCAGCGCCGCAACAGCAGCCTGGCCGATGAAATCGTCGAAACCAAGGTGCTGCACCAGCAGGAGCGCGAGGGCAAGCAGCGGCGCCTGGCGATGTTGCAGGGCGAGCAGGACAAGGTCGTCGCGCAGATCGCCCTGACCAGCCAGCGGCTGGCCCTGGCCCAGGGCATCGCAGAGCGTTACACGGAACTGCAACGCCAGGACTTCGTTTCCCGCGATCTGCTGCAAGACAAGCAGGATGCGGTGCTCGAAGTTCGCCTGCGGGCCGAGGAGCTGAACCGCTCGTTGCTGGCCCTGCGTAATGACAGTGCGGCCCTGCGTGCCGAGCTTGCCGAGTTGCCCTTCAACCAGACCAAGCAACTGGCGGATCTCGACCGACGATTGCTGGAGAGCCAGAGCAGTCTGCTGGAAAGCGAGGTGAAGCGGCAGGTCGTCATCACCGCCCCGGCCGCCGGGGAGGTGACCGCCATCGGCGTGGTCAACGGTGCCCGCGCCGACGTCAGCCGCCCCCTGTTCAGCCTGGTGCCGCAGAACAGCCAACTCTATGCCGAACTCTACGTGCCCAGCCGCTCAGCCGGTTTCGTGCGCCCCGGCCACGCCGTGATGCTGCGTTACCAGGCCTATCCCTACCAGCACTTCGGCCTGGCCCGGGGGACGGTGGCTTCGGTTTCACGCAGCGCCTTGCCCGCCGATGAAATCATGACCGTGGGCGCGGCCTCCGAAGCGTTGCGCGAGCAGGGCCCGTTGTACCGGGTGCGGGTCACCCTGGAGCGCCAGAGCCTGTTCGCCCGCGGGCGCGAGGAACGCCTGCGTTCGGGCATGCAACTGGACGCTGACATCATGCTGGAAAACCTGCCGCTCTATGAATGGCTGCTCGAACCGCTGCGCGGCATAGGGAAACGACTGTGAGCATTGCCCAATCCTTGAATTTCGGCGTCGGTCGCAAGCTGCCGGTCATCCTCCAGGTCGAGGCGGCCGAGTGTGGCCAGGCCTGCCTGGCGATGATCGCGGCCTTCCACGGGCAGGTTCACGACCTGCCGTCGCTGCGTCAGAAACTGTCACCCTCGATGAAGGGGGCGACCCTCAAGCAGTTGATGGCCATGGGGGCGCAGCTGGGCCTGGCCAGCCGGCCCCTGCGCCTGGAGCTGGAGGCGCTGGAGCAACTCAAGCTGCCCTGCATCCTGCATTGGAACTTCAACCACTTCGTGGTGCTCAAGGAAGTCGGCCCGCGTTGGGTGACGCTGCACGACCCGGCGCGTGGCGTGTGCCGGCTGACCCGCCAGGCGGTGTCCGAGGCGTTTACCGGCGTTGCCCTTGAACTGTGGCCGCACAGCGATTTTCAGCTCGGTGAGACGAAGACCCCGTTGCCGCTGCGGCGTTTGCTCGGCCGGGTGCAGGGCTTTGGCGGGGTGCTGGGGCATGTGCTGGCGTTGGGCGCGGCGCTGGAAGTGTGCATGATCCTCACGCCGTTCTTCCTGCAAACGGTGATCGACAAGGTACTGGTCAGTGCCGACCGCGACCTGCTGGCGGTGCTGGCGCTCGGCTTCGGCCTGTTGCTGGTGGCCCAGCAGGCCCTGTCGCTGGCGCGGTCCTGGGCGCTGATGTACCTCGGCACCTTGCTCGGCAGCCAGTGGCAGATCAATGTGTTCAACCACCTGGTGCGTTTGCCGGTGGCCTACTTCGAGCGCCGCCACCTGGGCGATATCGTCTCGCGGTTCGGCTCGCTCAAGGCGATCCAGCGCACCCTGACCACGTCGTTCATCGAAGCCTTGCTCGATGGGGTGATGACGGTGGTCACCCTGACTTTGATGTTTCTCTACAGCCCGCCGCTGGCCTTGATCGCGGTCGCCGCCATGCTGCTCTATGCGCTGGCGCGCTGGGCCTGGTTCGGCCCATTGCGGCGGGCCAGCGAGGAAGAACTGGTGAGAGCCGCCCGGCAGCAGAGCTATTTCCTGGAAACCATGCGCGGGGTGCGCACGCTCAAGCTGTTTGCTCGCCAGGAGCAGCGCGCCACCGTCTGGGGGGGCTTGCTGGTTGACGAGATCAATGCCGGGCTGCGGCCGCAGAAACTGCAACTGTTTTATCGCGCGTTCAACGGTTTGCTGTTCGGCACGGTGACGTTGCTGGTGATCTGGCTGGGCGCCCGGCAGGTGATCGAGGGGGTGTTCAGCGCCGGCATGCTGATTGCCTTCAATGCCTACAAGGACCAGTTCAATGGTCGGGTGGCGGGCCTGATCGACAAGCTGGTGGATGTGGTGATGCTGCGCCTGCACGGCGAGCGTCTGGCAGACATCGTGCTGCAGCAGGCCGAGGGACGGGGAGGGTTGGTGGATGTGCCGCCGGATAGTCCGGTGCCGCGGCTGGAAGTGCGTCAATTGCGGTTTCGTTATTCAGACCATGAGCCTTGGGTGCTCGATGGTTTGTCGCTGACCGTCGAGCCGGGCGAATCGCTGGCCATTGTCGGGCCGTCCGGGTGTGGCAAGACCACCTTGCTCAACGTCATGCTTGGCATCCTGCCACCGGTCGAGGGGCAGGTGCTGCTCGACGGTGAACCGGTGGACGCGAACAACCTCGACCGGCTGCGAAGTATCAGCGCCACGGTGCTGCAGGACGACGTGCTGTTCGCCGGTTCCATCGGCGACAACATCAGCTTCTTCGCCAGTGACGTCGACCAGGCCTGGGTCGAGCAATGCGCCCGGCTGGCCGCAGTGCATGAGGATATCGTGCGCATGCCGATGGCCTACAACACCTTGGTTGGGGACATGGGCACGGTACTGTCGGGCGGCCAGAAGCAACGCATCCTGCTGGCGCGTGCGCTCTATCGCAAACCCCGGTTGCTGTTTCTCGACGAAGCTACCAGTCACCTGGACATCCAGCGCGAGAACGCGGTGAACCAGGCCCTGCAAACGTTGAACATCACGCGGGTGATCGTTGCCCATCGACCAGACACCATACGTTCGGCCCAGCGCGTGGTGGTCCTGGTCAATGGTCGGTTGGCCGGCAATGGTCCTCGGCAAGACGCCGCGCCATGAGCCTGGGGCTTCGCTTGGCCGCAGTGCTTGCGCTGTCCAGCCTGCCATGCCTGGCCGCTGGGGAATCATTGCAGGCGTGCCCCGGGCCTTTGCGGTCGGGTGAGGCGCTGGGGCTGTCGCGGGCGGTGGCCATGGCCCTGTGCGCCGACCCTGAAATCGAAGCGGCCTGGCGTACGCAGCTCAGCAGCCAGGCCAGCATGGCGGCTGAGCAGTCGGCCTACTGGCCGACGCTGCAGGGCGTCGTCAGCAGTGGCAGGGCCAACCGCAAGACCCGTTACGAGGGCTTTTCCGACGCCAACTCCACGTTGGATGCGCGTACCAGCAGTTATGGCGTGAACCTCAACTGGGTGCTGTACGACTTCGGCTTGCGCGAAGCCAAGGTGGAAAGTGCCCGGCAACTGCTCAATGCAGCCAGCAGCAGCCGGGTGGCGAAGATCCAGCAGGTGGTGCTCGACACCAGCAAGGCGTTCTACCAGGTGCAGGCCAATGGCGCGTTGCTCGAAGCGCGGCGCAGTATCGAGGCGCTGGCCGCCGACAGCCTCAAGGTGACGACCGCCAAGCACCAGGCTGGCGCGGGCGAGCAGGCCGACCGCTTGCAGGCGCAGACTACCTACGAACAGGCCCGGCTCGAGCGGGTGCTGGCCGAGGGTGACCTGGCCACGGCCCGGGGGGTACTTGCCAGTGCGCTCAGCCTTTCGCCATCCACGCCGCTGCAACTCGAGGCCCTGAATGAGCCCGAGGGGCAGGAAGCGGCCTTCATGGCCAGCGTCGATGCCCTGATGGAGCAGGCCAGGCTCAACCATCCGTCCGTGGCGAAGGCCCGCGCCGAATGGTCGTCGAGCCTGGCCAGGGCTGATGCGGAACGCGCCCAGGGGCGCCCGAAGATCGCCTTGTACAGCAGTTATCGGCATGACGATACACCCGTGGAACAGGTAGCTTCGCGCCAGCAGATCGAAACCTGGACGGTGGGCGTGCAAGTCACCGTGCCGATCTTCGACGGTTTCCTTGCCCGGCGCCGAACCCGCGCCGCCGAATATGAAGCCGGTGCGCGCGAGCAAGACTTGCAGCAAGCCGAGCGCAGCATTGCCCTGAGTGTGTGGCGCAGCCGCCAGGCCCTGGAGGCGCGCACCCAGGCCCTGGCCATCAGTCGGCGCCTGGTCGACAGTGCCAGCCAGTCGCATCGGGTGGCATTGGGGCGCTACAAGGCAGGTGTCGGGAGCATCATCGAGCTGCTGAATGCGCAAAACGACCTGGCGAGCGCGCAACAGCGCCGGGTCAGTTCGGTGGTCGAATGGTATACCGCGAGGCTGCAGTTGGCGGCGGACCTGGGGCAACTGGGGCAGTGACGATCCTCCCCCACAGGACGGATGTCCGTGGGCGGCATTGCATATGCCGGCTTTGTCGTGTTCACTGTCTGATCGCGAATACTCTCATTCGCCCGGCGCAACACTGCCATGTTGCCCGTCGGGAGGCCATTCCACCGCGGCCAGAGGCGCCTCAGATCAATGACACATGGAAGCGAGCACCACTCCGAGCCCCAGCCCCCGCTGATCTCTGTCGTGGCACCCTGCTATAACGCCGAGAAGTACCTGCTGGAAGCCCTGCAGAGTATCTTTGCTCAGGATTATCCGAACTTCGAAGTCATAATCGTCGATGATGGCTCGAGCGACCGTAGCGTGGAAATGCTGCGCGAACTCCAGAAGACCTACGACTTCACGCTCCTCACCCAGGCCAACCAGGGCGTCAGCGGTGCACTGAATACCGGGCTTGCCCATGCCCGTGGCGTCTATGTGTCGACGCCGGACCTGGACGACATCATGCTGCCGCATTCGCTCAGCGTGCGTGCCCGTTATCTGGACGAGCACCCGCAAGTCGGTTGCGTGGGCGCGCTGATCACCTACATGGACACGGAAGGCCGCGATACCAAGGTGCAGCAACGCAGCGAGATCAAGACCTTCAGCTTCGAGCAGATCCTGCGCGATGCCGTGGTGATCGGCGCTCCGGCATCGCTGTACCGCATGGAAGCCATGCGGGCGGCGAAGTTCTATGATCCGTCGATCAAGGTCCAGGACTTCCAGATGACCCTGCGCATTGCGTCGCAGGGCTACGAGATCCACGAGCTTCCAGTGTGCGTCACACGTTACCGGCGTCATCCCAACAACCTGTCGCGCAAGTTCAAGGTGCTGCTCGAGGCCGACCTCAAGACCATCGCCCCGTATCGCGAACACCCGGCCTACGCCTGGGGGCGTTCGGTGCTGGTGCACAAAGCCTTGAAGTACGCGGTGGTGTCGGACAAGGGTTACGCCTGGAAGTTGCTGCGTGGCATCCCGCTGCGCCATTACAACAAGACCACCTTCAGGCGTATCAAACGCCTGTTGTTCCACCGTTGATGATTCCTTCCAACTTCGCTCCTGGGTACATTTCTTGAATTTCTGGCAGAAACTGATCAATCGCCGGGAGCGCAAACGCCTGCGCGCCATGGATAAACTCGACCGGGCGGCGGAGAAGATCCGCTTGAGCTACCCCCGCGCCAGCGTGGGCGTGGGCAGCTATGGCACGCCGGTGGTCACCGAGTTCGGTGACGATGCGGTGCTGCGTATCGGCAACTACACCTCGATTGCCGCGGGAGTGCAGGTGTTGCTGGGCGGTGAGCATCGCACGGACTGGCTGACCACCTATCCGTTTCCGGCCATGATCAAGGGGCTGGACGATATCAAGGACTATGCCCCAAGCAAGGGCGATGTGGTGATCGGCAGCGACTGCTGGATCTGCACCAATGCAATGATTCTCTCCGGGGTGACCATTGGTCATGGCGCGATCGTTGCTGCCGGCGCCATGGTCACACGCGACGTGCCGCCTTACGCGGTGGTGGGGGGCAACCCCTGCAAGTTCATCCGCTGGCGCTTTGACGAGCCGGTACGCGAGGCGCTGCTCGAGGCGGCCTGGTGGGATTGGCCGGTCGATGAAGTGAAGGCGGTGGCGCGCATGCTCAGCAGTGGCGACCTGGACGCCTTCCTCGACTACGCACGCAAGCGCCAGGAAGTTTCCACGCCTTGATCAAAGGCATTACGCCGCCCCCGTAGGAGCCAGCCTTGCTGGCGAACACCGGCAAAGCCGGTGCCAGGCTCCGCGCCACCTTCCCGCTCAGATCTTGCCCGGCTTCGGCATGTCGTTGCTGACTGTCTGCTGCTTGTCGGCCTTGCCGGTAGGCAACTGGTCGAAGTCATGCAGGCCATTCTTCGCGTAGGGGTTACCGATCCAGCGCGGTGTGGCGACGAACTGATCGTTGACCACGCTCTTGGCCGGCTCGTAAAGGTCGTAGCTGAGGCCGGCCAGGTCGGACAGCGTATGGATCAGGTGCGCACTGCTGTACGGGCGTGCGGCTGCCGCCTGCAGGTCGCGTGGGTGGCTGGCTTGCCAGCTCGGTGAAGTCCAGAGCAGGAACGGGATGGTGTACATCGGCCGGGTCGGATCGCCTTCATTGCGGCCCAGGCGGTCGTGGTTGCCCGAACTGTAGACGTCCTCGCCATGGTCGGACAGGTACAGCAGGAAGCCGTTCGGGGTGCTCGCCGAATAGCGCTTGATCAGGCTGGACACCACGAAGTCGTTGTAGCGCACCGCGTTGTCGTAGAAGTTGTAGGTTTCGACCTGGTCAGGCGACAGCGCCGTGGGTGCCCCCTGGTTGTCCTTGAAGTGCTCGTACTGCGCCGGGTAACGGTAGCGGTAGTCCATGTGCGTACCGAGCAAGTGGACAATGATCAGCTTCTTCGGCGCCGGGTCCTGCAGGGCCTTTTCAAAGGGAGGCAGCACCACGTCGTCGTACTGGCTGGCATTCTGGTTGCGCTGGTTGTTCAGGTACACCGGCTCGTCCGTCTGCTGGGAGAAGGTGGTGAGCATGGTGTTGCGCTTGGTCATGGTCTGCTGGTTGGTGATCCAGAAGGTCTTGTAGCCTGCCTGTTTCATCAGGTTGATCAGTGACGGATCGGTGAGGAAGCGGTCAGGGTGCTCTTCGTCGCCGAAGGTCAGGATCTGCTGCATCACCTCGATGGTATAGGGGCGAGGCGAGACGACGTTGCGAAATACCGTCAGGCCCTTGTCGCTGGCAGCCAGGGCATCGAGGTTGGGGGTGGTGTCGCGGTTGTAGCCATACAGGTGCATGTGTTCGCGGGTGGTGGACTCGCCCAGTACCAGCACCAGGGTGCGAGGCGTGTCGCCATTGTTGTCCTTCAGGCCTTGCAGCGGAGGCAGTGCGGCGTTCTGGTCAAGCAGTTCCTGCATGTTGTCCAGTTGCTGGCGGTACTGCCGGTAGCCGACCACCAGTTGCCACGGCACGGCGGGTTCCATGCGCTGTTCGACCTTTTCCCGGGCATCGGCGAACGAGCGTTCCTGGGTGACCATCTGCTTGTAGAAGGGGTAGACCAGGAGCGCGGCCAGCAGTGCGATGACCAGTGGCAGGCGAGTGTGCAGGGGCAGGGTGACCGGTCGGATGCGTCGCCAAAGCAATACGGCAACGACCGTATAGAGCAACAGCGCCAGGCACAGGGTGACACTGAAGTACTGGCTGAAGTATTCGCTGGCTTCAGCGGTGTTCGATTCGAACATCACGAAGATGACGCTCTGTGAAAACTCCTGGTGATAGATGCCGAAGTAGCTCAAGCCCACCAGCGACGAAGCCCACAGTACCAACCCGATCAGCGCGGACAGCGGGCGGGTCAGGCGCGGCAGCAACAGCACAGGGGTCAACCATAGACTGCTGAGGATGAAGGCGTCACGGAAGCCGGCGAAGCCAGTGGTGCCGCTGAACAGCAGCAGGGCCTGGGTAACACCGGAGAAGTACCAGAAAAACAGCAGCAGCCAACCCAGGCCGGCCCAGTCCATGCGTTTGCGGGGGGAGGTAGAAGAAGTCGACACGTATGCCTCGATGAGCCTGAAAATGCCGGATCCGGCGAGCGGCGGTAAGGGAGGCGACGCTAATGCAGGCTGCGTGAAAAGAACGTCAACGCGACATGAAAGTCTCGGTGTGGCGTCGACCCTGTAGGAGCGGCTTCAGCCGCGATGCAGGCGACGCGGCGTCTGGCACCCGCTGTGCGGGTGATCGCGGCTGAAGCCGCTCCTACAGAGGTGTACGATGGGCGTCGGCTTATACCCGGAACTGCTCCATCAACGCCTGCTGCTGGTTGGCCAGGCGGTTCAGGGCCTGACTGATCCGCGCCGATTCGTCGGCCTGCCCCGACAACGACTCGGTCACATCGCGGATTCCGGCCACGTTACGGTTCACTTCCTCGGCCACCGCGCTCTGCTCCTCGGCCGCCGAGGCGATCTGCAGGTTCATGTCGGTGATCACCGCCACCGCCTCGCCGATGCGCCGCAGGGCGGGCAGGGTCTGTTCCATCTGCGTGGCGCTGTCCTGGGCCTGGCGCTGGCCGCCATGCATGGCCTCGACCACATCCCGGGTACCCTGTTGCAGGCCTTCGATCACCTGGCGGATCTCTTCCACCGACACCTGGGTGCGTTGCGCCAGGTTGCGTACTTCGTCGGCGACCACGGCAAAACCACGCCCCGCTTCGCCAGCTCGGGCCGCCTCGATGGCGGCGTTGAGCGCCAGCAGGTTGGTCTGCTCGGCGATGGCGCGGATCACCTCCAATACCGAGCCAATCTGCTCGCTGCGGCTTTCCAGCGTGCGTGCTTCCTGCATCGCGGTGTCCATGCCGCTGGCCAGCCGATCAATGGCCTGGCGATTGGCGTCGACCAGTGCCAGCCCTTCGCGGGCTGCCTGGTCGGCACCACGGGCGGCCTGGGCGGCCTGCGAAGCGTTGTGGGCGACGTCCTGGGCGGTGGCACTCATCTCGTTGGCGGCGGTGGCCACCTGTTCGATTTCGCGGTGCTGCTGCTGCATGCCGGCGCTGGTCTGGCTGGCGATCACCGCCGACTGGTCGGCGGTGCCGCGGGCTTCCTGCAGCGAGCCCTTGACCTGGGCGATCACCGGCTGGAGCTTGTCGAGGAAACGGTTGAACCAGCCCGTCAACTGGCCCAGTTCGTCGTCGCGGGCGTAGTCCAGGCGGCGCGTCAGGTCGCCTTCGCCGCTGGCGATATCCTTCAGCCGCGCGGCCACGGCGAGGATCGGCCGGGTCACGCCGCGGGCGGTCAGCCACACCAGCAGCAGGCCCACGATTGCCGCGCCCAGGCCGATCAGCAGACTGCTCAGGTTGGCGCTCTGGTTATGGGCGTCCAGGCGCTGGTTGAGGGCTACCGCCGGTGCCTGCAGCACCTGTTCGTGCAGTTCCAGCAACACTTGCCAGGGTGCGGCGTCAGGAATCGGGGTGAACGGTCGGGCGACGCGTAGCAGGCCGTCGGCCACGGTTTGCGCCAGGGGCTTGGCCAGTTTGCTGGCATCGCGGCTGTTGCCGGCCAGCAACCCGACAGGGCTGACGATACTGACCTGCCCTTGGCCGTCGAACAGTTCCTTGCGGCCATCCAGGCTCAGTTGCTGCAAGTTGTCCAGGCCGATGTCCAGGCCGACCACGCCAACCACCTTGCCGCCTTCGAGCAGTGGCAGAGCGATGCTGGTCATCAGTACCTGGCGACCGTTTACCTCGTCGAAGTAAGGGTCGAGTACGCAGGCCTTGGCAGTCTGTTGCGGGCAGGTCAGCCAGCGGTTGTAGGGGGAGCCGTTGGCGCCGACCGTGGTGTCGGCCAACATCGACTCGGGCATGGCTTCCGCTTGCAGCTCGCCAGGGCTCGATTGCGACCAGTACAGCGAGAAGCGCCCGCTGTCGTTGCTGCCCAGCTCTGCCTGGGCGACGAAGCGGCTGTCCTGGTGGTCCAGGGCATTGGGTTCGAAGACCAGGTACAGCCCGGTCAGGTCAGGGTTGCCCGCCAGGGCGTTGCGGGCCTGGGCGGTCAGTGTGGCGCGCAGGTCGCCGTCACCGCGTGCCTTGAGCACTTGTACCAGCCGGGCGAAGCCGTTGCCGTACTGGTAGGCATCCATGAAATAACGCTGGATGCGCAGCGCCTGGGTCTCGGCGTGGGCCTGCAGGCGCAGGCGCGCGCTGTGCTCGAGCATCTCGGCGTTGGCCTGGCTGACCAGCGCCGCGCTGCGCCTGGCCTGGGTGAGCGAGGTGGCGACCAGCAGGGCGACGATGGCCAACAGGCACAGGCCGGCCAGCAAGGTGATCTTCCACTGGATGGAGAGGCGACGCAGCGGCATGGTGACGTTCCTTTTGGTTCAAGCACAACGCCCGCGGTCAGGCGCGGGCGTTGTCGTGGGCGGGTGTCATTCAGCGACGTAGTTGGGCGGTGCGACCCGGAAGGCCTTGGTCAGCCAGGCCAGGTACAGCACCCCGAGCGCGGCCCAGATCCCGCCGAACAGCAGCGAGTTCTGGTTCAGGTCCAGCCACAGCGAGACGATGATGCAGAAGCCTATCGTCGGCGCCACCAGATACTTGAGGTTGTTCGTCAGGCCCTTGTTCTGGCCCTCGCGGATATAGCAGTGGTTGATCACCGACAGGTTGACGAAGCTGAACGCCACCAGCGCGCCGAAGTTGATGATCGAGGTGGCGGTGACCAGGTCGAAGAAGATCGCCGACAGCGAGATCAGGCCAACCACCGCGATGTTCATCACCGGGGTCTTGTAGCGCGCGTGCAGGCGGGCGAACACGCTGGCCGGGATCACGTTGTCGCGGCCCATCACGTACAGCAGGCGCGAGACGCTGGTCTGCGAGGCCAGGCCCGAGGCGATGGTGTTGATCACCGTGCAGGCGATGAACACCGACTGGAACAGTTTGCCGCCGACGTACAGGGCGATTTCCGGCAGGGCCGCTTCCTGGTCGTGGAAGCGCGCCATGGTCGGGAAGTAGGCCTGGATGAAGTACGACACCAGGATGAACACCGCGCCGCCGATCAAGGCCGTGAGGAAGATCGCCCGGGGGATGGTCTTGCCTGGGTTGCGGGTCTCTTCCGACAGGCAAGTCACCGCATCGAAGCCCAGGAACGAGAAGCACAGGATGGTCGCGCCGGCGGCCAGCGCGGCGAACTGGGTCTGGTCATCGGCGAACGGCACCAGGCTCCAGGCGGTGCCTAGCCCCTCGCCGTGGCCCAGGCCGCGCCAGCAGAGGTAGAGGAACACGGCAATGATCGCCACCTGCACGACGACGAACAGCAGGTTGAAATGCGCCACCAGGTTGACGCTGCGCATGTTGATCAGGCTGATCAGGGTGACGAAGCCGGTCACCCACACCCAGCCCGGCACCTCGGGGAACATCGCTGACAGGTAGAGCTTGGCCAGCAGCGCGTTGACCATGGGCAGCAACAGGTAGTCCAGCAGCGACGACCAGCCGACCAGGAAGCCCACGTGCGGGTTGATGGCACGCTGGGTGTAGGTGTAGGCCGAGCCGGATTGCGGGAAGCGTCGCACCAGGGTGCCGTAGCTCACTGCGGTGAAGAGGATCCCTAGCAGGGCCAGGATGTAGGCGCTGGGCACATGGCCTGCGGTGATGCCCGAGACGATGCCGAAGGTATCGAACACGGTCATCGGCGTGAGGTACGCCAGGCCGATGATCACCACATGCCAGAGGCGCAGGGATTTGCGGAATTGGCCGTTGCCGGGGGCGCTGTGGTCAGGCTGCATGCGGGCGGCTCTCCTGATCCTGGGCAACGGGCACGGCGTGCGGCGGGCACGGCAAGGTCGAGCGGACAGGCTCCATGTTGTTCACCTTTTATGTTGGAGCAAGGGAGTGCGCGGGGTGGGCGCGGGTATCAGGGCAGGCAGCGCCGGGGCGAGGAAGGCGGCGCTTGGGGGCTGGGGCGATTGGGTATCATGGCGGCGCTTTTTTCTTCTTCGTGAGTGGGGCGCGTGCAAGGTGGGGGAAATAAAAACGATGGGGGAGCGGGTGTCAAGTTAAACATGACAAAGGGATGGATGCCCCTCATTGGTATCGGGTTTTTTGGTCGCGTTTTGCTTTGTTTTTGTCGTTTCAGGGAGCGTAAGTCGATTTCGGTGTTCGTAAAAATTGACAATCTTTTGGCCGTGCTTGCTCCTTGTAGGAGCGGCCTTGTGCCGCGAAAGGGCTGCATGGCAGCCCCAGGCGTTCAGCGTTGCCGCAAAGATCGCCAGGGCCGCCTTGCGGCCCTTTCGCGGCACAAGGCCGCTCCTACAAGGATCATGCAAGACTCAGACAGACAGAAAACCCAGCGAAAGCGCCGCGTTCCCGGGCCTTCGGTGATATTCTTGCACCCTTGCGCAGCCACCTCCCTGGGCCGCGTATTCGCCCTCCTATGGACAGCAATCGGTTCTATTCATGAAGAAATCAGTAGGCATCCTCTGCGGCCTGGCCGTCGCCATCGCCGCCGCAACCACCGCTGGCGCCTGGTACACCGGCAAGCAACTGCCGGCGGAGCTGGAGCGCTCCGTCGCGCGCGGTAACGAAGAACTGAAGAAGGCCCTGGCCGGCAACGGCGGCAGCATGACCATCGAGCTGGCCTCGCTGGAGCAGCACTTCTTCACCAGCACCGCGCACTACCGCCTCAAGGCCCAGAACGTGCAGCTCGGTGAAGCCGAAGCGCTGAACTTCGACGTTGGCGTGGTCGACCAGATCGAGCACGGCCCGTTCCCCTGGTCGCGGGTCAAGGCGTTCAAGCTGATGCCAGTGATGGCCACCAGCAACAGCGCGCTGGAGAAGGATGACTTCACCGCCGGCTGGTTCACCGCCGCTGGTGACAAGGCGCCGGTCACCGCGCAGGTCAGCCTGGGCTATGACGGCGGCATCGACAGTGACATCCGCCTGGCTCCGGTCAAACTCGAGCAGGACGGTGACAAGGTTCTGGACTTCTCCGGCCTGCAACTGCTGATGGGCAGTGATCGCGATGGCAAGGCGGTCACGATCCACGGCAACGCAGAGCGCCTGGAACTGAACTTCGCCGACGAGCAGCAGGCACCGGTCAAGATCCTGTTCAATGGCTTCAAGATCGGTGGCAAGCTCACCGAGACCGACCACGACATGATCTACGTCGGCAACCTCGACATGGCCTTGGGCGACGCCCAGATCACCAGCGGGCCGAAGCAGGAAGTGCTGGTGCTCAAGGGGCTGCAGCAGAACAACCTGTACAACGCCGAGGGTGAAGCGAAGGACAAGCTGTTCGGCCGCCTGGAGTACAAGGTCGCTGACATCAGCTACGCCGGGCGCAAGGTGGGCAGCGGCGAGATGGTCTTCACCATGAAGTCCATCGACATCCCGGCCATGCAGGCGCTGATGGAGTGGTACCAGACCAAGCTGCCGGAGGTCCAGCAGGCCGCCGCCGAGGGCGAGGCCATGCCGTCCTTCGACATGACCCCTGAAGAGCAGGCCAAGGTTCAGGGCGACTTGCAGAAGATGCTCGCCGGCAAGCCTCAGCTGGCGCTGGAGAGCCTGGCGTTCAAGACTGCCAATGGCGAAAGCCGCTTCAGCCTGTCGATGGACTTCGCCAACCCAAGCTCCTTCGACCTGCCGCCGGATCAGTTGGGTAAGCAGCTGATTTCGCAACTGCATGGCAAGCTGAGTGTGTCCAAGCCGATGATCGGCGACCTGGCGACGCTGCAAGCGCTGCTCGAAGGCGAAACCGATGCCCAAGCCATTGCCCAGCAGTCCGGCCAGGCCGGTGAAATGGTCGGCATGATGGCCGTGCAGAGCGGCATGGCCACGGTGCAGGGCAGTGACGTCGTAGCCAGCCTGCAGTACGCCGATGGCATGGTCGACTTCAACGGCAAGAAAATGACCGTCGAAGAGTTCGCCATGCTGATCAGCGCTCACCTGGCAGCACTGTCGCCGCAAGGCTGACCTCGCAGGGGCAGCCCGCTCACCCATGGTGGGAGCGGGCTTGCCCCGCGATCGGCGTAACGCCGATCGCCCTGCTGGCCTTCGCAAAAACCCCTTTTGCATCGCCCTGATTGCCTGTAGCCTTCGCGTCCGATAATAATCCGCGCCCGCAGAGGGGCCGTGACGCTGGCCGTCCGGCACCATTAGCCGATCTGCCAGGGCCGGGTGATACACTCGACTGACGCGCCCACGCGCCCCCGCAGGTCCAGCGATCATGACCCAGATTTCCGAACGCCTGTTGGTTCAGGCCCACCTTGATGCCAAGCAGTCCAATCCGCTGACGCCCGAGCAGGAAGCCGACTACCGTGCGGCCATCGCCGCAGAGCTGAAGCGGCAGAATGCCGTGTTGGTCGCCCATTACTACTGTGATCCGGTGATCCAGGCGCTGGCCGAGGAAACGGGCGGCTGTGTGTCCGACTCGCTGGAAATGGCCCGCTTCGGCAAGAATCATTCGGCCGAAACCGTAGTGGTGGCCGGTGTGCGTTTCATGGGTGAAACCGCGAAGATCCTCACTCCGGAAAAGCGTGTGCTGATGCCCACCCTCGAGGCGACCTGTTCCCTCGACCTGGGCTGCCCGGTGGAAGCCTTCTCCGCCTTTTGCGACCAGCATCCCGAGCGCACCGTGGTGGTCTACGCCAACACCTCTGCCGCGGTGAAGGCGCGGGCCGACTGGGTGGTGACCTCCAGCTGCGCGCTGGAAATCGTCGAAAGCCTGATGGACAACGGCGAAACCATCATCTGGGGCCCGGACCAGCACCTGGGGCGCTACATCCAGAAGCAGACCGGTGCCGACATGCTGTTGTGGGACGGTGCCTGCATCGTCCACGAAGAGTTCAAGTCGCGCCAGCTGGCCGACATGAAGGCGCTGTACCCGGACGCGGCGATCCTGGTCCATCCGGAGTCCCCGGAAGCGGTGATCGACCTGGCCGACGCGGTGGGCTCCACCAGCCAGCTGATCAAGGCGGCGCAGACACTGCCCAACAAGACCTTCATCGTCGCCACCGACCGCGGCATCTTCTACAAGATGCAGCAGCTGTGCCCGGATAAAGAGTTCGTCGAGGCCCCTACCGCCGGCAACGGTGCTGCGTGTCGCAGCTGCGCGCACTGTCCGTGGATGGCCATGAACACGCTGGAGCGGGTGCTGGATTGTCTGCGTCAGGGCAGCAACGAGATCTTCGTCGAGCCGGCGCTGATTCCCAAGGCGATCAAGCCGCTGAACCGTATGCTGGACTTCACCCAGGCGGCGCGCTTGAAGGTGTCGGGTAACGCCTGACGCCGTTGCCTCTGTAGGAGCGGCTTCAGCCGCGATGCAGGCACCGCGGTGCCTGGCACCCGTTGCGCGGGTGATCGCGGCTGAAGCCGCTCCTACAGAGGAATGGGTACGGGCTTAGCGCCCCATCATCTCCTTGACCATCCGCTGCTGCTCCATGATCTCGCGCTGGCGCTGGTCGATCTGCGAGGCCAGCGGGAAGTTGCTGCCGGCACGGCGTTTGGCGTAGTCAAGCTGCTGGATCGCCTGGTCGAAATCACCGACCAGGGTGAAGTACTCGGCGCGGGCGCGGTGCAGGCCGATGGTGTTGCCCGACAGGCCGCGGACTTCGGCAACGTCGTACCACACGTCCGGATCGTCCGGCCGGCTCTTGACCAGGTCATCCAGCACCTTTTCCGCTTCTGCCGGCTTGCCCTGCTTGATCAGCAGGTCGGCGCGCACCTGTTTCAACGGGTAGTTGCCCGGATACAGCCCCTGCAGGCGCTGGGCACGTTGCTGGGCGTCGGCCAGGCGATTGTTGGTGATGTCCAGGTCGATCTGCGCCAGGTTGTAGGTGATGTCGTTGGGCGCCTTGGCCAACAGCGGCTTGAGGTTCTCCCGCGCTTCGTTGAGCTGGCCGCCCTTGATCTGTGCCAGGGCCAGGCCATAGCGCGCAGCGTCCAGCTGCGGGTTCTCATCGAGCTGGGCACGGAAACGCTTGGCGGCAAGGCCTGGGGTGCCTTCGTAGGTGAGAGCCACGCGGGCTCGGATCAACTGGTAGCGCAAGGTGTCCTCGGTGCCATCCTTGCGGGCTTGTTCGGCGCGGTTGCGGGTGTCGGCGATACGCGATTCGGTGACCGGGTGGGTCAGCAGGAATTCCGGCGGCTTGGCGTCATAGCGGTATTGGCGCGCCAGGCGCTCGAACATGTTGGGCATGTTGCGCGGATCGTAGCCGGCCTTTTCCAGGTTGAGGATGCCGATGCGGTCGGCCTCCTGTTCGTTTTGCCGGGAGAAGCGCCGTTGTTCCTGGATCGCGGCGGCCTGGGTGCCGGCAATGACGCCGATACCGGCATCGCCACCGCCGCCGGCGGCCAGCACGATACCGGCCAGCAGTGCAGCCATCATGGGTAGCTGCATGCGTTGTTGGGCTTCGACGCCCCGGGCGAAGTGGCGTTGCGACAAGTGCGCCAGTTCGTGGGCCAGTACCGAGGCATACTCGCCTTCGGTCTGGGCATTGAGGAACAGGCCGCCATTGACCCCGATGATGCCACCGGGCGCGGCGAAGGCGTTGAGTTCCTTGCTGTCGATGAGGATGAACTCGAGGCGGCGGTCCTGTACCTGGCTGGTTTCGGCCAGCTTGTACACGGTGGTCTCGACGTAGTCCTTGAGTTGCGGGTCGTTCAGCTGGTTGACCTGGCCCCGCAGCAGGCTCAGCCAGGCGCGGCCGAGCTGGTGTTCCTGCTGCGGCGAGACGATCGCGGAGCTGGCATCGCCCAGTGACGGCAGGTCGTCGGCGTGGCCGGGCAGGGCCATCAGGCAGGCCAGCGTCAACAGGGTGGGGCGCAGTAGATTCATGCAGAAGCTCGCGTCGGTCAAAAGGCTTACTGTAGCCGGGTCGCGCGATGCCGACCAGTGGCGCTATCCTACGGGACTTTTCTGCCCCGCCCCGGAGACGTACCTGATGAGCGATACCCCGACCTGCGACGCCGAGCTCGACGCCAGCGGGCTGAACTGCCCCTTGCCGCTGCTCAAGGCCAAGATGGAACTCAACCGCCTGGCCAGCGGCGCGGTGCTCAAAGTGATCGCCACCGACGCCGGCTCGCAACGCGACTTCCGCACTTTCGCCCAGCTTGCCGGTCATACGCTGCTGCGCGAAACGGCCGAAGCCGGGGTATACACCTACTGGCTGCGCAAGGCCTGAGTCTTTTTCAAGGATCGTCAATGTTCAAAGTGCTTCGCGACTGGATGCAGCGCTACTTCTCCGACGAGGAGGCGGTGGTGCTGGCGGTCCTGCTGTTCCTGGCCTTCACCGTGGTGCTCACGTTGGGCGGCATGCTCGCGCCGGTGTTGGCGGGCATGGTGCTGGCGTTCCTGATGCAAGGGCTGGTCAACGCCCTGGAGCGGCTGAAGGTGCCGAGCCGGTTGGCGGTTTGGCTGGTGTTCACCTTGTTCATGGGCGCCCTTGCGGTATTCATGCTGGTGCTGGTGCCGCTGCTCTGGCATCAGTTGATCACCTTGTTCAACGAATTGCCGGGCATGCTCGGCAAGTGGCAGTCGCTGCTGCTGTTGCTGCCGGAGCGCTACCCGCACCTGGTGTCCGACGAGCAGGTACTGCGGGCCATCGAGTCAGTGCGTGGCGAGATCGGAAAATTCGGCCAATGGGCGCTGACCTTCTCGTTATCGAGCCTGCCGCTGCTGGTAAACGCCATGATCTACCTGGTGCTGGTGCCAATCCTGGTGTTCTTCTTCCTCAAGGACCGTGAGTTGATCGGTCGCTGGGTCAGCGGTTACCTGCCGCGCCAGCGCACGCTGCTCAACCGGGTGGGCGACGAGATGAACCGGCAGATTGCCAACTACATCCGTGGCAAGGGTATCGAGATCCTGATCTGCGGCATCGCCACCTACATCGCCTTCATCAGCCTGGGGCTCAACTACGCGGCCTTGCTGGCGCTGCTGGTGGGGTTGTCGGTGGTGGTGCCCTATGTGGGGGCGGTGGTGGTGACCGTGCCGGTGACGCTGATCGCGCTGTTCCAGTGGGGCTGGGGCGACCAGTTCATCTACCTGATGGCGGTGTACGCGATCATTCAGGCGCTTGATGGCAACGTGCTGGTGCCGTTGCTGTTCTCCGAGGCGGTGAGCCTGCACCCGGTGGCGATCATCTGCGCGGTGCTGTTGTTCGGTGGGTTGTGGGGCTTCTGGGGGATCTTCTTTGCGATCCCACTGGCGACGCTGTTCAAGGCCGTGCTGGATGCCTGGCCGCGGCAGGAGTCGTCGGTCGCGCCGATGTTGTGAGGCTTTCGCCAGCAAGCCGGCTCCTACCTTGATCGCGACCTGTAGGAGCCGGCTTGCCGGCGAATGGACTGCCTCAGGCCTTGTTCAGGGCCTCGGCCGCCGCCAGCACGGCATCCACATGCCCGGGCACCTTCACCCCACGCCACTCCTGGCGCAGTACACCGTCCTTGTCGATCAGGAAGGTGCTGCGATCGACGCCCATGTACTCCTTGCCGTACAGCTTCTTCAGCTTGATCACGTCGAACAGCTGGCACAGCGCCTCGTCCTTGTCGCTGATCAGCTCGAAGGGGAAGGCCTGCTTGGCCTTGAAGTTCTCGTGCGACTTGATGCCATCGCGCGACACGCCGAAGACCACGGTATTGGCCGCCTGGAACGCCGCGTGCTGGTCGCGAAAGCCCTGGCCCTCGGTGGTGCAGCCCGGGGTGCTGTCCTTGGGATAGAAGTACAGCACCACCTGCTGGCCCTTGAGGCCAGCGAGGCTGACGGCCTGGCCGCTGGTGGCCTGTGCCTGGAAATCGGCAATGGGTTGGTCGAGTGCTACGGCCATGGGAGCTTCCTTACACGGGGTTCTGTGGGCGCCACGGTTCGATCAACGCGTCCAGGTTCAGGGCGTCGGCGAAGTCGAGGAACTGGTCGCGCAGCCAGCTGATCTGAGTGCCGGCTGGCAGGATCACGGTGAACTGGGCGTTGAGCATGCTGCTGCCGGTTTGCGGGGCGAGGTAGGTGTCGCAGGTCATCGCTTCCAGCTCGACGCGGTGGTCGAGGAAGAACTGGCACAGCTCGTTGATGATGTCCGGGCGATAGGCGGCGCTGACATAGGCGACATAAGGCAGGGCCTGCGGGCGCACCTCCTGGTCGGCGCTGCGCACCACGTCCAGCGTGAGGCCGTGCTTCTTGCCCAGGCCAGGCAGGGTGGCCTCAAGGCGTGCCAGGGCATCCCAGCTGCCACCGACCTGCAGCACCAGGGCGCTGGTTTCGCCGTGACGGGTCAGGCGCGAGGTGACCACCGCGCAGCGGTTGTCGAAGGCCGCGCGGCTCAGGACGTTGGCCAGCTCCATGGGGTTGGGGCCCAGGGCGCTGATGACGAGGAATTGTTCGCGAACGGTGGGGGTGGACATGCAGCATTCCTAAAGCGATGAGCGGTCGATGCAGGACGGGGGCAAGCCTCCAGTATCAGCGGGCCCCGGCCAGTTTCTATGGCTGTGGACGCAGGCGAGGCGCACTGTCGACGGCCCGGCGGGCCGCGCTGCAACGATCAAAGGATCAAGGGTAGCGAAAAGCGGCGCGAAGGGGAATGCTCCGCCCGCCTGCTTCGCTTGTGCAAGGCCGATGGCGCCAGTACCATTACCGCTCTCTTTTTCCGGCAGGAGCAGTTACATGATTGCGGGCAGTATGGTGGCATTGGTCACACCCATGGATGCACAAGGGCGTCTTGATTGGGACAGCCTCGACAAACTTGTAGACTTCCACCTGGAAAATGGCACCCACGCGATCGTCGCTGTCGGCACCACCGGTGAATCCGCAACGCTGGATGTCGAAGAGCACATCCTGGTCATCAAGCACGTGGTCGAGCGGGTCAAGCACAGCAACAAGCGTATCCCGGTGATCGCCGGTACCGGTGCCAACTCCACTGCCGAAGCCGTGCACCTGACCAAGAACGCCAAGAATGCCGGCGCCGACGCCTGCCTGCTCGTCGTGCCGTACTACAACAAGCCAACGCAAGAAGGCCTGTACCAGCACTTCAAGCACATCGCCGAAGCCGTCGACATCCCGCAGATCCTCTACAACGTGCCCGGCCGCACCTCCTGCGACATGCAGGCCGACACCGTGATCCGCCTGTCGAAGGTCAAGAACATCATCGGCATCAAGGAAGCCACCGGCGACCTGCAGCGTGCCAAGGCCATCCTGGACGGCGTCGACAAGGACTTCATCGTCCTGTCCGGCGACGATCCGACCGCCGTCGAGCTCATCCTGATGGGCGGTAAAGGCAACATCTCCGTCACCGCCAACGTCGCCCCGCGCGAAATGGCCGACCTGTGCGAGGCCGCCCTTGAGGGCAATGCCGAGAAGGCCCGCGCAATCAACGAAAAACTCATGCCGCTGCACAAGGACCTGTTCTGCGAGGCCAACCCGATTCCGGTGAAATGGGCGCTCGTCGAAATGGGCCTGATGCAGAAGGGTATCCGCCTGCCGCTGACCTGGCTGAGCGAAGGCTGTCACGAAAAAGTCCGTACTGCCTTGCGCCAGTCCGGCGTACTGGTTTAATCGAGGAAGTACACCGCATGAAGCGACTGGCTGGTCTTTCCACGCTCGCCCTGATCATTTCCAGCACCAGTGGGTGTGGCTGGCTGTGGGGCGAGGATGGCTATTTCCGCGACCGCGGCAGCGACTACCTGCAGGCGCACCCCACCGCGCCGATGCAGCTGCCGCCGGACGCCAGCAACGTCAAACGCATGGACCCGCTGCTGCCGATCCCGCGCAACGTTGCCGATGATCGCGCTACTGGCGAGTTCGAAGTGCCGCGCCCACAACCGCTGTCGGCCACCGCTGAAGTCAGCGATTTCAGCCTGCAGCGCAGCGGCAGCAGCCGCTGGGTGCTGGCCCAGCGCTCGCCGGCCGAAGTCTGGCCGGTGACTCGCCAGTTCTTCGAGGACAACGGCTTCCGTATCGCCGAAGAGCGTCCGCAGACCGGTGAGTTCAGCACCACCTGGCAGCGTTTCGACGAGTTGTCCGCCTCCCTCGGCCAGCGTCTGGCCAGCGCCTCCAGCAGCTCGGACAGCGAAGTTCGTGTGCGGGTGCGCATGGAGCCGGGCGTGCAGCGCAACACCTCCGAAGTGTACGTGGTCAGCGTCGAGCGCCCGGCCGGCAGCACGGCTGAGCCGAGCTTCCCGTCCACCTCCAGCAATACCGGCGCCGACGCGCTGCTGGTCGACGAAATGCTTGCCAGCATGAACCGCAACGCCGAGAAGGGCGGTTCGGTGTCGCTGCTCGCCGCACGTGACTTCGACGCCCCGAGCCAGGTCAGCCTGAGCGAGGACGGCAGCGGCAACCCGGTGCTGTACCTGGGCTCCGACCTCGATCGTGCCTGGTCCGGCGTGGGCCGTGCCTTGGAGCAGGGCGAGTGGCGCGTCGAGGACATCAACCGCAGCCTGGGCCTGTTCTACATCAACCTGTCCGAGAAGCCCGACGACAAGCAGAAGGAGCCTGGCTTCTTCAGCCGCCTGTTCGGCAGCGAACCCAGCAAGGAAGAGCGTGAAGCCCGTGCCGAGCGTTATCAGGTGCGCCTGAGCAAGGTGGGTGAGAACGTCCAGGTGACTGTCGAGAAGAACATCAACACCGTGGCCCCGGCTGATGTAGCCCGCCGCGTGCTGAGCGCGATCCAGGACCACCTGGGCTAAGTGCGCTTCGCGGTTCTTGGAAGCGGTAGCCAGGGAAACGGCACGCTGATCGCCAGTGGTGACACGTTCATCCTGGTCGACTGCGGCTTCTCGCTACGGGAAACCGAGCGGCGCCTGGCGTTGCTCGGGGTGTCGGCCTCGCAACTGAGCGCGGTGCTGGTGACCCACGAACATGCCGACCACGTGCATGGGGTCGGGTTGCTGTCGCGCCGCTACAATGTACCGGTCTACATGAGCCAAGGCACGTTGCGCGGGTTGCGAAAGCCGGTGGAAGTGGCCGGTTTTCTCGGTTGTGGCGATGTGCTGCCGGTCGGCGACCTGCAGGTCAGCGCCACCCGGGTCGAGCACGACGCCTACGAACCCTTGCAGTACGTGATCAGCGATGGCCACCGACGTTTCGGCATGCTCACCGACCTGGGCAGCTACGACTACCACCTGTTGTCGCGCTACCAGGGGCTGGACGCACTGCTGATCGAGGCCAATCATTGTCGTGACCTGCTGGCCCGCGGTCATTACCCGAACTTTCTCAAGTTGCGGGTCGGCGGCAGCCAGGGACATTTGAACAACCACCAGGCCGCCAGCCTGGTGGCCGAGCTGGGCTGGCAGCACCTGCAGCACCTGGTGCTGGCCCATCTCAGCAGCAAGAACAACCTGCCACATCTGGCCCGCCAGTGCTTTGTCGATACCCTCGGGTGCGACCCGGACTGGCTCCAGGTGGCCAACCAGGACCATGGGCTCGACTGGCGCCAGATCGCCTAGCCCACCTACTCAAGCAAGCGGAGCCCATCATGGAAAAACGCGACGAACTCTACCGCGGCAAGGCCAAATCGGTTTACAAGACCGACGACGCCGACCGCTTGATCCTGCTGTTCCGTAACGACACCTCGGCGTTCGACGGCAAGCGCATCGAGCAGCTGGACCGCAAGGGCATGGTGAACAACAAGTTCAACGCCTTCATCATGCAGAAGCTTGAAGAAGCGGGCGTGCCGACCCAGTTCGACAAGCTGCTGGGCGACAACGAGTGCCTGGTGAAGAAACTCGACATGATCCCGGTCGAATGCGTGGTGCGTAACTATGCCGCCGGCAGCCTGGTCAAGCGTCTGGGTGTGGAGGAGGGCATCAAGCTGGAGCCGTCCACCTTCGAGCTGTTCCTGAAGAACGACGAGAAGGGCGACCCCTTCATCAACGAATCCCACGTCGTCGCCTTCGGCTGGGGCACCGCCGAGCAGCTGGTCGAGATGAAGAAGCTGTCGCTCAAGGTCAACGAAGTGCTGAGCAAGCTGTTCGATGACGCAGGCCTGCTGCTGGTCGACTTCAAGCTGGAGTTCGGTGTGTTCCACGGCCAGATCGTCCTGGGCGACGAGTTCAGCCCGGACGGCTGCCGCCTGTGGGACAAAGAGACCCGCAAGAAGATGGACAAGGACCGCTTCCGCCAGGGTCTGGGCGACGTGATCGAAGCCTACGAAGAAGTTGCCAAACGCCTGGGCGTGCCGCTGTAAGCGGCGCGTTCACGCAAGCGCCTGATACCACGCGAATTTTTTTCAAAAAAAGTTTGCCAGAAACGAAAACGCTGGTATGATGCGCGCCATTGGAGAGATGCCGGAGTGGTCGAACGGGACGGATTCGAAATCCGTTGTACTGGCAACAGTACCTAGGGTTCAAATCCCTATCTCTCCGCCATACGCGAAGTAGTCGAAGCCCCCGAAAACGTAAGTTTTCGGGGGCTTCGTCGTTTTGGAGGTGGGTAAGCTCAGCGAGAAACTCGCTGCGGCGTGTTTCTAAGCGTCGGGTGTGGCGTGGCTCAGGGCGGGTGCCTGTATCGCGGGTGACGACTGGGGCAGGATGGCGATGTCGCCTTTACCTGTTTGATAGAGCGTCACGCTCAGTGCTGCCACCGCTACACCAAGCGCAACAGCGGTCAGCGTGGCGCCCCAGATATTCAGCTTCAGGTTCCCTAGTCGAACAATGTCTCGACGTATACCTGCGATCGAGTCATCCAGACGCTTGTCGCGTTCTGTCTGGGCGCCGAGAAAACCGTCGATTTTCGAAGCAATGGCTTCTACTCGAGCATCCATCTTGATCTCGATGGTCTCGAACTTGGCATTGAGTTCTTCGCGGGTCAGGTCGTTTATGGTTGCAGCATCAACCCACTCTGCAGGCTTGTCACGCCCGCCCAAACCCATGCCTGCTGCATGAAGTCGCTGAAGATGGTTGGCCCAAGGTTTCCGCGGCCCACCGCCTGGTGTGTCTTTTTTAGTCATCTGCGCCCTCCACTACGAATAGCTCCTGAAGCACCTTGATCTGTACGTCCAGGGCTCCGACGAGGGAGAGCCTAGAGCAGCACCCAGCCAGCGGCAATACGTTGGCAGGCCTGAACGCTCGATTCGGAAATGGACTACCGGCTATTAGGTAAGGTGTTGATATGGCTAAGTGCTACTGTCTGCGTATCTGTCGCGCCTTGAAGAGAGTCGCCTCTTTCGCTCGAGAGAACTTCATTGCATGGGGGCACGGGATCAAGTTTCCCGTCCTGCTTCTTGGCTGAGAGCCCCGTAGTTCGCGCTACGGGGCCTTTTTGTATTAAATAGAGGGGTTGTTTGTAACTGCGTGGGAGACATCTTGCGACAGTGCTTTGGCCATGCCGGTGAGATAGTGTGCGGCGGCTAACAATGTAGGGGCGTTCTTCAAGTCCTGCGTCAGCGCGATATCGCTCAGGGTGTAGGCACAGGTCATCAATGTTGTGGAGTGCTCCAGTACGTAGTCCAGGGCGTGGCCGGGTACGACTCGAAACAGCGGTTGTTCGTTGTTGATTTCACCGCTTTCGCCAAAACTTCCGATGCCGATAGTGGTAACGGGCCTTTCGTTGCTCATGCCGATTCTCCTTGTTCGCGGGGGGGGCGCGATCAGTGCCTTGCCTGTACACGGCTCAAGGCCATCTCGACCAAAGTGCGTGCGCTGTCGATTTCGTGGACGGCGGTCAATGCCATGACCTGGCCAGGTGGTTTGGTATGGATCATCGCGGCGTGCTGGGCGGCGGTTAGGGCACAGACAAGGTATTCAGCAATTTGAACCAGCAAGTCTTCGATCTGATGCGGGGAGTTGCCAAGGTGTGTCGGCGGATCTGGAACCATCTTGCGCATATGCATCTCCGGAGTCGGTGGTGCTGCAACAGGCTTGCTGTCAAACAAGAGGGTGGCAGCGGTACGTGGGTTGACAGACCGAGGACTCCGAGACCCGGCGCACACGAGGTGCCCCACGTACTGCCGCCATGAGGGGCGCACGTGCTCGGAGAGATTCGGCCTGTCAAAGCCGGTCGTTGAGTTGGCAACGACGGGTCGAGACTAGGCCGCGCATCGTGTGGCTGCAATGGCTTGAAAGGGGCAGAAGTGTGCTTCGGAAATGGACTACATGTAATCAGGAAAGTCTGATGATGGTCTTGTAGGACGGCGAAGGAATAACCAGCCAAGTTGATCTTTGCAATCAGCCTTATCTGCCTTGGCAGCTCTCGATACTTTGCCGGTAAACGCGCGCTCATGGAGCACAACATATTTCTTTGATTTGGCGCGACCTCTGTAGGAGCGGCTTTAGCCGCGATCACCCGCGAAGCGGGTGCCAGAAATCGCGTTGCCTGCATCGCGGCTAAAGCCGCTCCTACAGATGACCCTGTTGTAAATCGATTGCCTACAGATTCATGCCAAATTAGGCAACCTGTAACGATTTAGCAGGCTTAGTTGCAGCGCTGAAAACTCACTAGTTCATGGCCTGCAACTAGTGCAGGTGTGCTAATGCCTTTCATTCAACTACCATTTTCCCGTATGATCCGCGCGCCATCAGAATGATGGTGGATCATGGACTTAAAGGATTTTTATGAAAAAGCTGATCAAAGCTACTGTTGCTGTCGCTGTTGTTTCGGGCGTTGCCCTGCTGTCCGGTTGCACTGGCCAAGTCTACAACCAGCCGAAGAACTGCTCGTACGACTACCTGTTCCACCCATCGGTTTCCATCTCCAAGATGATCGGCGGCTGCGGCCCGATCGATAAACTGCCTCAGCAGCAGTAATCCTGGGATACCCCTGATCAGGCCGATTACGGCTTGATCCAAGACCCCCGGCCAAGGACTTGGCCGGGGGTTTTTGTTTTTCGACGCAGCGATTCGCCACCGTCCTGCGTGGCGCCTTGTCGCGTGGCAACCTGTCGTATTGACGCCCCGGCCCGCGTTTGTTTGTGCTGGCAATTCGGTTACAATCCGTAAATCGTTTCAGCCTTGTCGGTCAATCCGACCAAAGGCTGGCGCGTCCAATGTCTCTCTGGCTGCTGAACAATGATCACAACAAGCCTGCGCTGAAGAACATGGAAACCAGGGCCAGCCACAGGCCCACCCTCCGTTCTACTGACTGGAATCGATCAATGTTCAAGAAAGCTGGCAAGACCTTGCTGGGTCTGGCAGTCGCGGCGAGCTTCATGCAAGCGCACGCCGCAGACACCAAGAAAGTCGACGTGCTGCTGGTCGGCGGCGGCATCATGAGTTCCACCCTGGCTGTCTGGCTCAACGAGCTGGAACCAAGCTGGTCGATGGAAATGGTCGAGCGCATGGACGGCGTCGCCGAAGAAAGCTCCAACGGCTGGAACAACGCCGGTACCGGCCACTCCGCGCTGGCCGAGCTCAACTACACCCCGCTGGACAAAGACGGCAAGGTCAACATCACCAAGGCCATCGAGATCAACGAGTCGTTCCAGATCTCCCGCCAGTTCTGGGCCTGGCAGGTGCGCCAGGGCGTGCTGCAGAACCCGCACTCGTTCATCAACACTACCCCGCACATGAGCTTCGTCTGGGGCGATGACAACATCAAGTTCCTGAAGCAGCGCTACGAGGCCCTGCAGGCCAGCCCGCTGTTCCGTTCGATGCAGTATTCGGAAGACCACGCGCAGATCGCCAAGTGGGTGCCGCTGATGATGGAAGGGCGCGACCCGAACCAGAAGCTGGCCGTGACCTGGACGCCGATCGGCACCGACGTCAACTTCGGTGAGATCACCCGCCAGTTCGTGGGTCACCTGAAGACCAAAGAGAACTTCGACCTGAAGCTGTCCAGCGAAGTGCAGGACATCACCCGCAACGAAGACGGCTCCTGGCACGTCGAGTACAAGAACCTGAAGGACGGTACCGAATCGGCCACCGACGCCAAGTTCCTGTTCATCGGTGCCGGTGGCGGCGCGCTGAAGCTGCTGCAGAAATCGGGCATCCCGGAAGCCAAGGAATACGCAGGCTTCCCGGTGGGCGGCTCGTTCCTGGTGACCGAGAACCCGACCGTTGCCATGCAGCACATGGCCAAGGCCTACGGCATCGCCTCGACCGGCGCGCCACCCATGTCGGTACCGCACCTGGACACCCGCGTGCTCGATGGCAAGCGCGTGATCCTGTTCGGGCCATTCGCCACCTTCTCGACCAAGTTCCTGAAGAACGGCTCGTACCTGGACCTGCTGAGCAGCACCACCACCCACAACATGTGGCCGATGGCGCGTGTCGGTATCGACCAGTACCCACTGGTGGAATACCTGGCCGGCCAGCTGATGCAGTCTGACGACGACCGCTTCGCCGCCCTGCAGACCTACTTCCCGAACGCCAAGAAGGAAGACTGGAAACTGTGGCAGGCCGGCCAGCGCGTGCAGATCATCAAGCGTGACGAAGAGAAGGGCGGCGTGCTGAAGCTGGGCACCGAAGTCGTCGCTTCCCAGGACCGCACCATCGCCGGCCTGCTGGGCGCCTCGCCAGGTGCCTCGACCGCCGCGCCGATCATGCTCAACGTGCTGGAAACCGTGTTCAAGGAGAAGGTCGCCACCCCTGAGTGGCAGGCCAAGATCAAGGAGATCGTCCCGAGCTACGGTACCAAGCTGAACGATTCGGCCGCTGCCACCCAGAAAGAGTGGAACTACACCGCCGAAGTGCTGCAGCTGGAAAAACCGCCAGTGATCGACCAGAGCGTCGGTACCACCGTCGTGCCACGCGCACCGGTCGAGAGCAAGCCTGCGAACGACATGGCGCTGTAAGGCCAGACGGTTTGCCGGGCTAGCCCGGCAACACCCACCACGAGCGTCGCCACCGGCGGCCTCGTGGTTTTTTTATGCCCGAGAATCGGGCAAGGGATTTACGCCTACCCCTGTAGGAGCGGCCTTGCGCCGCGAAAGGGCCGCCTTGCGGCCCCAGCGATCTTTGCTCAACATCGAAATGCCGGGGCCGCTACGCAGCCCTTTCGCGGCGCAAGGCCGCTCCTACAGGGATCGCGCAAGGCTTGAGATTGGTGTGGCCGGGTGTGCCTCAGCGCTGTCCGAGAATGCTGCCGAGCAATCCGGGAAAACGCGTCTCGAGTTCTTCGCCACGCAGCGAATTCATATGCGTGGTGCCGATGTTGCGGGTAAACACCAGCCCCGCTTCGCGCAGCACGCGAAAATGATGGGACATGCTGGACTTCGGCCGGCCACCGTCAAGTTCGCCGCAACTGGCTTCAGGCACGCCGGCCAGGTGGCGGACGATTTCCATGCGCACAGGGTCGCTCAGGGCGTAGAGCAGGCGCTCGAGGGTGAGGTCTTCGGGGTTGGGGTGGGTATAGGCTCGCATGCTCGACATGATAACGGGGGTTTCATAAATTGCCATAGTTCGAATATGATCGAACTACCGTAATTGAATCTCCCCCGGAGAATTGCCATGTCAGCCCTGTTCCAACCCTACACCCTCAAAGACGTCACCCTGCGCAACCGCATCGCCATCCCGCCGATGTGCCAGTACATGGCCGAGGATGGCCTGATCAACGAATGGCACCATGTGCACCTGGCGGGCCTGGCCCGTGGCGGCGCCGGCCTGGTGGTGGTCGAGGCTACCGCAGTGTCGCCGGAAGGGCGCATCACCCCCGGTTGCGCCGGCATCTGGAGCGACACCCACGCCCAGGCCTTCGTGCCGGTGGTGCAGGCGATCAAGGCCGCAGGCTCCGTGCCGGGCATCCAGATCGCCCACGCCGGACGCAAGGCCAGCGCCAACCGCCCGTGGGAAGGCGACGACCATATCGCTGCCGATGACGCCCGTGGCTGGCAGACCATCGCTCCTTCGGCCATCGCCTTTGGCGCGCACCTGCCGAAGGTGCCGCGAGCCATGACCCTGGATGACATCGCCCGGGTTCGCCAGGACTTCGTCGATGCCGCTCGCCGCGCCCGTGACGCGGGCTTTGAGTGGATCGAGCTGCACTTCGCCCATGGCTACCTGGGCCAGAGCTTCTTCTCCGAACATTCCAACCAGCGCACCGACGCCTACGGTGGCAGCTTCGACAACCGTAGCCGCTTCCTCCTGGAAACCCTGGCCGCAGTGCGTGAAGTCTGGCCGGAGCACCTGCCGCTGACGGCGCGCTTCGGGGTGCTGGAGTACGACGGGCGTGACGAACAGACGCTGGAAGAGTCCATCGAGCTGGCGCGCCGCTTCAAGGCGGGCGGGCTGGACCTGCTGAGTGTCAGCGTCGGGTTCACCATTCCCGAGACGAACATTCCCTGGGGGCCAGCGTTCATGGGGCCGATCGCCGAACGCGTGCGCCGAGAGGCGGACATTCCGGTGACCTCGGCATGGGGCTTCGGTACGCCGGAGCTGGCGGAAGGGGCACTGAAGGCCGATCAGCTCGACCTGGTGTCGGTGGGGCGTGCGCACCTGGCCGACCCGCATTGGCCATATTTCGCCGCCAAGGCACTGGGGGTGGACAAGGCCTCCTGGACGTTGCCGGCACCTTACGCCCACTGGCTTGAGCGTTATCGCTGAGTGCGCTGTTCGCCGGCAAGCCGGCTCCTACGGGAATTATGTCGCCCCCGTAGGAGCCGGCTTGCCGGCGAACCCGCCCTCAAAACCGATCCACCTTGTACGCGTCCAAATGCGCATCACGAGGGTGCTGCGCCAACCGCCCAATCCATTCCGCCGTCACCGCCGCCTGGGTCAACCCCAGGTGCTGATGCCCGAACGCCAACAGCACCCGGCCCTCCGCTACCCGGTCGATCACCGGTAGAGAGTCGGGCAGCGAAGGCCTGAAGCCCATCCACGGCGTCGCCCCTTGGGCATCCAGGTCACGCTGGAACAAGCCTTGGCTCAAACGATGCAACTGCCACGCCCGCTGCATGCTCGGCGGCGCGTCCAGCCCTGCGAACTCCACCGTGCCGGCCAGGCGCAGGCCATCGGCCATGGGCGTCATGATGAACTTGCGCTCCAGCGAAGTGACCGCGAACGGCAGCCGCTGCTGTTCGTTGGGCAGCATCAGGTGGTAGCCGCGCTCGGTGTCCAGGGGGACACGGATGCCGGTCAGGTTTTCAACCAGATTTGCCGAATGCGCGCCACAGGCGACCAGCACCTGTTTGGCATCCACTTCGCCCTGGCTGCTTTTCAGCGTCACTCCGCTTCTGTGCAATCGGCCGTCCTGGATGTCCCGGTTGGCGAACTGCACGCCCGCCGCCTGGGCCGCTTCGAACAACGCATTGACGACCCTGTACGGATCGAGGAAATGGCCGGTTTGGGGGAAGAACAGCCCTCCCTGGATCTGCATGCTCAACTGCGGCGCCGCATGCCGCACCGCCCGGGCCGGCCAGAAGTCGACCGGCACCGCCTGCTGTTGCAGGCGCGCTTGCAGGGCCTCCAGTGCCGGGCGTGACGCCGGACGTTCGAATACCAGCAACGAGCCATCCTCGCGGAGCAGGTCGCTGCGCCCGAGGCTGCCGAGCAAGCGTTGCCAGGCGCCGAGGCTGGCTTCGTTCAAGGCGCGGATGCCGGCCACGCTGCGCTGGAAGGGCGCCGGGCGCAGGTTGAGCAACAGGCGGGTGAACCAGGGGATGGCCCGGGGCAGGTACTTCCAGTCCAGGCGCAATGGCCCCATCGGGTCCATCAGCATGGCTGGCAGGCGCTTGAGGATCGACAGATCGGCAATCGGGAAGACTTGCTCGGTGGCCAGGTGCCCGGCGTTGCCATAGGAGGCGCCGTGGCCGGGGGCCTGACGATCGACCAGCAGTACCCGCTGCCCCTGGCGGGCCAGTTGCAGGGCGCAGGCGACGCCGACGATGCCGGCGCCGACCACGGCGATGTCGGTATCGGTATTGCTCATGCGCCTTCCCGCTTGCCGTCGAGCAGCCGGCGCAGGAGCAGCGGGTTGCCGTGCTTCAACGCCCTGGGCAGCAGTGCGTCGGGGAAGTCCTGGTAGCACACCGGGCGCAGGAAACGCAGGATCGCCGCAGTGCCCACCGAGGTACCACGGGCATCGGACGTGGCCGGGAAGGGGCCGCCGTGGACCATCGCGTCGCACACCTCGACCCCGGTCGGCCAGCCGTTGACCAGGATGCGGCCGGCCTTGCGTTCGAGGGTGGGCAATAGCTTGCGGGCGTTGGGCAGGTCGCCCGCATCCAGCTGCAGCGTGGCCGTCAATTGACCTTCCAGGTGCTCGGCGATCTGGCGCATCTCTTCGTCGCTGTCGCAAACCACCACCAGCGAGGCCGCGCCGAAGACTTCGGCCTGTAGCGCCGGATCGCTGAGGAACGCCTGGCCTTGAGTGACGAACAACTGCGCCTGGCACTGATTCGGGCCTTGTGCGGGCTGACCGCGGGCCGCTGCCTGGGCGTTGCTGTTGGTACTCAACGCCGTGACGCCGTTTGCGTAGGCGCTGGCGATGCCGGGAGTGAGCATGGTTTGCGATATCGTCTGCTGGACGTGGTCGCGGGCGGCCGTGATGAATCGCTCGAGTGCGGGGCCTTGGCGGGCGATCACCAACCCTGGGTTGGTACAGAACTGGCCGGCACCCTGGGTCAGCGAGGCGACGAAGCCCTGGGCCAGTGTCTCGGCGCGGGCCTGCAAGGCGGCCTCGAACAGGAAGACCGGGTTGATCGAACTCATCTCGGCATACACCGGGATGGGCTCGGCGCGCGCCTGGGCCACCTGGCACAGGGCGATACCGCCACTGCGCGACCCGGTAAAGCCGACCGCCTTGATACGGGGGTCGCTGACCAGGGCGATGCCGATTTGACGGCCGGCGCCGTACAGCAGCGAGAACACGCCTTCGGGCAGTTCGCACAGCTTGACCGCCCGCGCCACGGCCTGGCCGACCAGTTCGCTGGTGCCGGGGTGGGCGCCATGGGCCTTGACCACCACCGGGCAGCCGGCGGCCAGTGCCGAGGCGGTGTCGCCGCCGGCTACCGAGAACGCCAATGGGAAGTTGCTGGCGCCGAACACCGCCACCGGGCCCAGGGCCACCTGGCGCTGGCGCAGGTCCGGGCGTGGCAGTGGCTGGCGCTCAGGTTGGGCGTGGTCGATGCGCACGTCGAGCCATTCGCCGGCACGCACCACGCGAGCGAAGGTGCGCAATTGGTTGCAGGTGCGGGCGCGCTCGCCTTGCAGGCGAGCCTTGGGCAGGCCGGTTTCGGCATGGGCGCGGTCGATCAGCGTGTCGCCCAGGGCCTCGATCTGCTCGGCGATGGTTTCGAGGAAGCAGGCGCGTTGTTCGAACGAGGTTTCGCGGTATTCATCGAATGCCGCCCAGGCCAAGGTGCAGGCCTGGGCCACGTGTTCGGCGCTGGCGCCGGCATAGGCGGGTTCGAGTGCCTGGTTGGTGGCCGGGTCGATGGCGCGGACAGCTTCGCGGCTGCCGGGAACGCTGGTCTGGCCGATCAGCAGGTTGCCTTTCAGGGTCATGGGGCTTCCTTCGCAGTTTCGTGGATGCGCTGTGGCGTTTGTAGGAGCGGCTTCAGCCGCGATGCAGGCACTGCGCTGCGTGGCACCCGCGTCGCGGGTGATCGCGGCTGAAGCCGCTCCTACAGAGGTCACGCCAAATCGATGGGGATGCGTCAGGCCAGGTTCTGCTCAGCCGACCAGTTGGCGTACCAGGTGCGGAACAACGCGTACTGCTGCTCGGCGTAGTGGCGCTGGGCATCGCTCAGGGCGTCGGTTTCGTTGAAGTGCAGGCTGTACTCGCGGTCGCCGTTGAGCACCATCAGGTGCTTGTAGTACAGCACCAGGTCGCAGCCCTCATCGAACGACGACAGCACCGCCAGCGCCGACTCAAGCTCCCGGGCCTGGCGCCGGGCCTTGGCGTCACCCTTGGCGGCGCGCTTGCTCAGGCTGACCAGTTGCAGCACCTCGCGGGGCAGGGCGTTGCCGATGCCGGTGATGGCGCCGGTGGCGTTGCAGTTGACGAAACCATGCACCACCTGGGTGTCGACGCCGACCATCAGGGTCACGGCGTCATCCTGGGAGGTGATGTGTTCGGCGGCGTAGCGCAGGTCGGCGCCGCCGCCGAACTCCTTGAAGCCGATCAGGTTGGGGTAGGCGCGACGCAGTTCGAAGAACAGGTCGGCGCGGGTGGCGAAACCGTAGTAGGGGCTGTTGTAGATCACTGCCGGCAGCTTCGGCGCGGCCGCGAGGATCGCCGAGAAATGATGCTTCTGGGCGATCAGCGAGGCGCCGCGGGACAGCACCCGGGGGATGACCATCAGGCCGGCGGCGCCGACCTTGGCGGCGTGGGCGGCATGGGACACGGCTTCACGGGTGTTCACCGCGCCGGTGCCGACGATGGTCGGGATACCGGCAGCCACCAGGCGTGCGACCCCTTCCTGGCGCTCGGCCTCGGTCAGCAGCGGCCAGTCGCCCATCGAACCGCAGTACACCACCGCGCTCATGCCGGCGTCGATCAGTTCGCGGCCCTTGCGCACCAGGGCGTCGAAATCCGGCTTGCGCTCGGCGGTGCAGGGGGTCATCAGGGCGGGCATGGTGCCGGTGAAGATATTGTCGGTCATTGTTGTCACTCCTGGCGGTATTCAGTGGGAAATGAACGGGGTCAGATGCCCCAGGCGAACGGATCCTGCTCGTCGATCAGCAGGGTGCTGTCGGCGGTCATGTGGGCGCGGCCGGTGATGAACGGGCGGATGTGATCGCCCTCGCGTTCATAACGGCCCTGGAATTGGCTGCCGGTAATGCTGGCCTGGGTCCAGACCTGGCCTTCGGCGAGCTTGCCGTCGGCGGCCAGGCACGCCAGCTTGGCGCTGGTGCCGGTGCCGCAGGGCGAGCGGTCGTAGGCCTTGCCGGGGCACATGACGAAGTTGCGGCTGTCGGCGTGGGCGTCGTCGGCGAACAGTTCGACATGGTCGATCAGCGCGCCGTGCTCACCGTGGATGCCCTGGGTTTCCAGCGCCTTGAGCAACGCCCAGGTGTAGTCGGTGAGGGCTTCGACGTTGTCCAGTTCGATGCGCTGGCCGTGCTCGCTGACCAGGAAGAACCAGTTGCCGCCCCAGGCGATGTCGCCGTGGACTACGCCGTGGCCGGGCACGTCGACTGCCACTTGGCGGCGGTATCGGTAGGCCGGCACGTTGCCGACGGTCACCGCGCCGTCCTCATGCAGGGTGGCGCTGACCTGCCCGACCGGCGTGTCGATCTTGTGCACGCCGGGCTCGATCAACCCCAGGTGCTGGAGCGAGGCGACCAGGCCGATGGTGCCGTGGCCACACATGTTCAGGTAGCCGGCGTTGTTGAAGAAGATCACCCCGCAGGTGGCATCGGCCGAGACCGGCGGGCAGTACAGTGCGCCCACCAGCACATCGTTGCCGCGCGGCTCCAGCAGGCAGGCGCGGCGCCAATGGTCATGCAGCTCGCGCAGCTCGTCGCGCTGCTCGGCCATGCTGCGGCCGGTGAGGGCTGGGAACCCTTTCATCACCAGGCGGGTGGGTTCGCCGCCGGTGTGGGAGTCGATGACATGAAGTTGTTTCATGAGTGTGTCCATTTGGAATTGAGCAATGTCTTGTGCTGTCTGTTCGGGCCCTTTCGCGGCTGAAGCCGCTCCTACAGGAGCCGGCTTGCCGGCGAACAGGGCCCACACGGTTCATGAAGCAATGACTGCGGGACGATGGGCTGCTTGTGGCTGCGCACTGGCCTCGCTCTCATCCTCCCCATCCAGCCGCACCAGCCGCGCCGGTACGCCAGTGGCCGCGCCCCAGTAGTAGATCCCCAGCGCGCAGGCAGCCACGACCAAGGTGTCGAACGGATGCCCGATCACCCCCAGGCCACCGAAGCTGCCCAGCCAGGAGAGGAAAATGGTCACGGCATAGAAACCGATCAGCCAGGCCGACGAGCGCACCTGCTGCCCCAGCGAGAGGTGTTCGGTGGGCACGAAGCGGCGGCACAGCAGGTAGAGCACGAACATCACGATCTGCAGGGCCAGCAGCCAGGACACGGTGTTCCAGCCCGACCAGTAGACGATCAGCGCGGCGATGATGAACGACAGCGGGCCAAGCACGCCCATACCCTTGACCCGGAACGGCCGAGGCATGTCCGGGGCGCTGCGACGCAGGGCGGCGACCGACACCGGGGCCACGGCATAGCTCAGCACCAGGGCGGCCGACACCACGTTGATCAGGGCCTCCCAGGATGGGAACGGCAGGGTCCAGAACACCGCCAGGCCGAAGGTCAGCCACAGCGCCGGGCGTGGGATACCGGACTGCTCGTCGATGCGGGTGAAGTACTTGAAGAAGGTGCCGGTCTGCGCCCAGCCATAGACCACGCGTGGGGTGGCGTTCATGTAGATGTTGCCGCAGCCGCTGGGCGAGATCACCGCGTCCGCCACCACCAGGTAGGCCAGCCAGCCGACCCCCAGGGCCAGGGCAATGTCACGGTAGGGCAGGGCTAGTTCCTTGGTCACCCCGGCCCAGCCGTTTGCCAGCATCTCGGTCGGGATGCTGCCGAGGAAGGCCAGTTGCAGCAGGGCGTAGATGGCGGTGGAGAGCAGTACCGAGAGAATCAGCGCGATGGGGATGGTGCGCTGCGGGTTCTTCACTTCGCTGGCCACCGAGATGATCGGCGTGAGGCCCAGGTAGGCGAAGATGATGCCGCCGGCCGACACGGCCATTTCCACGCCGGACAGGCCGAACGGGGCGAAGCCCTGCACCGAGAAGTTCTCCGGTTTGAAGAAGGTGAACAGCACGCCGATCACCAGCAGCGGCACGATGAACTTGAACACGCTGACCAGGTTGTTGGCCTTGGCGAAGGTCTTCACGCTGCGGTAGTTGAGCGCGAAGAACAGCAACAATAGGGCGAACTGCACCAGCCAGCCGAGCACCGTCGGGTCGCTGGAGCCGGCTTTGGTCAGCCCGGGAAACCAGGCCGCGGCGTATTGGCGCGAGGCGACCACTTCGATGGCGATCAGGCTGGAGAAGGCGATCAGGGTGATGAAACCCATCAGGTAGCCCAGCAGCGGACCGTGGGAGTACACCGGGTAACGCACCACGCCGCCGGCGCGGGGCAGGGCGGCGCCCAGTTCGCAGTAGACGATGCCCAGCAACAGCACGGCGAAGCCGCCGAGGAACCAGGAGAGGATGCCGGCGGGGCCGGCGATGGCCGAGACGTGGCTGGCGGCGAACAACCAGCCGGAGCCGAAGATGGCGCCGAGGCCGATGAAGGTGAGGTCCAGCAATGACAGCTGTTTCTTGAATTTGCCTGACATGGTTGCGCCTTTTTGTAGGTTTTGGATAGGCAGGTCTGATGTCACGATGCGGCTTGGTCGGCCGCGCTCTTGTAGGTCGTGGGGCGGCTTGCGTGGGGCATAGAGTGGACCGATCGAGGTCGGGGTTCTTGATGGTTTTCGCCAAGGTAGATGACGAAATCGGCATAGTTGCCGAAAGTGCTGGCAGGGATGCCGAGAGGGGGAATAGGCTGCAGCACTTGCTGCTGTGCCAGTCAGTCCTGGCCCATTCGCCGGCAAGGCCGGCTCCTACAGGTCACGCATCGTCCTCCATGCCTGTAGGAGCCGGCCTTGCCGGCGAATGGGTGCGTTGATCTGCGGAGTAAGGCCTGAATGCCCGACAATCCCTTGATATCCCTTTACCAGACCCTCGACCAGCACCGCCCCGAATCCCTGGAGGCCTTGCTTAACGGTGTGGTCTGGCTGTTGCCGATGCTCGACGTCATCGCCAACGCGGCGATCTTCATCAAGGACAACCAGGCCCGCTATGTGCTGGCCAACCGCACGCTGGTCCAGCGCTGTGGCCTCAAGCAGTTGCAGCCCTTGCTGGGCAAGACCAGTGCCGAGGTGTTCCCGGCACGGCTGGGGCCCGGCTACACCGAGCAGGACCGTCGGGTGCTGGAGCAGGGGCTGGTGTTGGAGGATCAGCTGGAGCTGCACTTGTATGGCAGTCGCGAGCCGGGTTGGTGCCTGACCCACAAACGGCCATTGCATGACCCTTCTGGCAGGATCATCGGTTTGGTGGGCATTTCCATCGACCTGCAATCAGCCGCCGACACCCACCCCGCCTACCAGCGCCTGGCCGCCGTGGATGCGTATATCCGTGCACACTTCCACCAGCCGATCAGCATGAATGAGTTGACGCGTCTCGCCGGGATCTCGGTGGCGCAGCTGGAGCGTTACTGCAAGCGGGTATTCCACCTCACGCCCCGGCAGATGATCCACAAGGCCCGCCTGGAACACGCCCACCAACTGTTGCACAGCGACCTGCCGATCATCGACGTGGCGCTGCGTTGCGGCTATACCGACCACAGCGCGTTCAGCCGGCAGTTCAAGCAACTGACCGGTTTCACCCCCAGGCAATACCGGCAGGCTACGACAGGTCAGGAAATCTGAAAGAGTGCGCGAGCTTCGTCGAAGCACTGCTCGGCAATCGCCGACCGAGGTTCGCTGCGACGCAGCAACAGGCCGACCGGGCTGTGGATGCTGGCGTCGGCCACGGGGATGATGCGCATGTGCTCGCTGAGTTCCTCCAGCCCGCAATCCAGGGGCATGACCGCACAGCACACGCCAGCGTTGATGGCCTGGATCAGCTGGAAGGTCGAGTCGCTTTCCAGCACCGCGTTGGGCTCCAGGCCGCGGCTGCGGAAACTCAAGTCCAGGGACTGGCGGTAGTGCATGCCCTTGCTCAGCAAGCCCAGAGGGATCTCGCCGAGTTCATCCCAGCGCAGTGTGTCGGTATCGAAACCGAAGTGCCGGGTGTCGTGCAGCAGACCCATGGTGGTGGTGCTCAACTCGATCACGTCGAAGAAGCTGGCATTGACCTGGTCGAGGTAGCAGATGCCCAGGTCGAGCTGGTTGCGGCTCAGGCCGTCGATGATCTGTTCCGAGCTCAGCGACGACAACTGGAAGTTCAGCTCGGGGTATTTCGCGCGCAAGGGCATCAGCAGTTGCATGGGGTTGAAGCTGGCCAGCGGCACGGTGCCCAGGCGCAGGCTACCGACCACCTGGCCACGGCAACTGGCGGCCTCGGCCTGCAGCCCGTCATGGGCAGCGAGCAGGGTACGGGCCCAGGCCAGGATGCGTTCGCCGGCTTCGGTGAAACCCTCGAAGCGCTGGCCGCGCTTGACCAGCACCAGGTCGAGCTCGTCTTCGAGATTGCGCAGGCGCATGGACAGCGTCGGCTGGGTGATGTGGCACAACGCTGCGGCCTGGCCGAAGTGGCGGGTCTGGTCGAGGGCGATGAGGAACTTGAGCTGCTTGATGTCCATGGGGCGGCCTGGCGAGCGGGGTGGGCGGGTCCCGCGACCTTAACCAACTCCGCGCGGGCTGGCCAATCTTTAATGGTGACCGCTTGATAGAGGGTGTTGATCACGCCGTGATAGACACTCTTGATCATGCAGTACGCCTTATCGATTGGACGCTGCCGGGGCTTGGTTCTAACGTGGCGCGATGACAAGCCTGGAGCAGACCCCATGAGTGTGAAACCGGACGCGGTGTTCGTGCCGCTCAACATTGCCGTGCTGACGGTCAGCGATACCCGTACTTTCGATAACGACACCTCCGGCGAGCTGTTGGCCACGCGCTCGGTGCAAATTGGCCACCGCCTGGTAGACCGGGTGCTGCTCAAGGATGACCTGTACAAGATCCGCGCCCAGGTCGCCACCTGGATCGCCGACGAGCAGGTGCAGGTGGTGCTGATCACCGGCGGCACCGGCTTTACCGGTCGCGATAGCACGCCCGAGGCGGTGGATTGCCTGCTGGACAAGCGTATCGATGGGTTTGGCGAATTGTTCCGCGCGCTGTCGATCCTCGATATCGGCACTTCGACCGTGCAGAGCCGGGCGTTGGCCGGATTGGCCAACGGTACTCTGGTGTGCTGCCTGCCGGGTTCGACCGGGGCTTGTCGGACGGCCTGGGAGGGGATTCTGGCCGAGCAGCTGGATGCGCGGCATCGGCCGTGCAACTTCGTGGCGCATCTGAAGCCGATCGCGGCCTGCGAGAGCCGCGGCTGACCGTGAGCGTGGTTCGCCGGCAAGCCGGCTCCTACACATGACCTGTAGGAGCCGGCTTGCCGGCGAATGGCTGCATCAACTCAGCACATGATCCACCGGCACCAGCGCCGGCGGCAGCGGCTCATGCCCCAGCGCTGCCAGCACATCGCGCTCGATGGTGCGCACCATGGCGTCGGTCGGCAGGTCGTTCTCGTCGCGTCCGAAGGGGTCTTCCAGCTCGTTGCCGATCGCATCCAGGCCGAAGAACGTGTAGCTGACGATGGTGGTGAACAGTGGTGCCAGCCAGCCCAACGGCTCGGCCAGGGCAAATGGCAGCAGCAGGCAAAAGATATAGATGGTGCGGTGCAACAGCAGGGTGTAGGGGAACGGCAGCGGAGTACCCTTGATCCGCTCGCAAGTGGCCTGCACCTCGGACAAGCCGTTCAGGCGCTGCTCCAGCATGGTGTAGCGGAACTCGCTGATTGCACCGTCCTTGGCGAGTTGTGAACACTGCCTGCCGATATCGCGCAGGATGCCATCACAGACATTGTGTGCCGTGACCTGCGCGTCCTCGGCCAGCCAGGTGCGGGCCAGGGGCAATTCTTCTTCGTTGCGCAACCGGGCGTTGAGGGCATGGGCGAAGCCGCACAGGCTGCGCAACATCCGGGTGCGAAGTTGTTCATCCTCGATCACCACGCTTTCGCGCACGAATGACCGCACTTCGATGATCATCTTGCCCCAGGCCTTGCGCCCTTCCCACCAGCGGTCGTAGCAGGCGTTGTTGCGAAAGCTCATGAAGATCGACAGCGACAGGCCGAGCAAGGTGAAGGGCGTGGCACTGACCGGATAGAACAGCGCCGGGTAGTGGCGTTCGATAAGCACGATCAGCGCCGCCAGCAGGGTCACTGCCAGGCAGCGCAGGGCGATGCGCTGGACGATCGAGCCCTTGAGGGTGAACAGCACGCGCAGCATGTCGGGGCGTGGGTGGACGATCAAGGCGGTTCCAGAGGCGGCCGGTCAGCCGCCGGTCATGTTCATGAAACGCAGGATCTGCACCTCGCCGCCCACCTCGAAATGGTGGCGGTAGGGCTTGAGCTGCATGGCGTCGCGGATGGCCTTTTCCAGGCGTGCGCTGTCGCCAGGGTGCTGGCGCAGGACCTGCTTCAAGTCCACGGAATGCTCGTTACCCAGGCACAGCAGCAGGCGGCCTTCGACCGTCAGGCGCACGCGGTTGCAGGTGGCGCAGAAGTTGTGGCTGTGGGGCGAAATGAAGCCGACCCGGGTACTGGGCGCTTCGGCCAGGCGCCAGTAACGGGCCGGGCCCTGGGAGGATTCGGCCGATTCGACCAGGGTGAAGTGCTCGGCCAGGCGATTGCGCACATCATCGCTGGAGCAGAAGGATTCTCCACGCTCATGCTCGCTGATCACCCCCAGCGGCATTTCCTCGATGAACGAGATGTCCAGCTCGCGGTCGATGGCGAAACGCACCAGGTCGACGATCTCGTCGTCGTTGCGACCCTTGAGCACCACCGCGTTGAGTTTGGTGCGGCGGAAACCGGCGGCACGGGCGGCGTCGATACCGGCGATCACCTGCTTGAGGTCGCCGGTGCGGGTGAGGGCACGGAAGCGTTCCGGGTCGAGGCTGTCGAGGCTGATGTTCAGGCGCGAGACGCCGGCATCGAACAGGGGCTGGGCCAGGCGGCCGAGCTGCGAGCCGTTGCTGGTCAGGCACAGTTCGCGCAGGCCGGGCAGGGCGGCGATGCGCCCGCACAGTTCGACGATGCCCTGACGCACCAGCGGTTCGCCACCGGTCAGGCGGATCTTGCGGGTGCCCAGGGCGACGAAACGTTCGGCGACCTGGTACAGCTCCTCGAGCGAAAGGATCTGCTGGCGCGGCAGGAACTGCATGTCCTCGGCCATGCAATAGACGCAGCGGAAGTCGCAGCGGTCGGTAACCGACATCCGCAGGTAATCGACTTTGCGGTTGAATCCGTCGACCAGGGCCTGGGGGTTCTTTTCCACGTTCGCGCTCGGCTGTGAAGGGAGTTGGGGCGGCGAAAAGCCGCAGACAAGGTTCAAGCTATTACTTGCGTCCCCTGGCGTCAAATTGCTTTCCCCGACCATTCGATCAGTCTCCTCTATCACGGCCCCAGGCCCTGCAGGCCGTGGCTTCGGCGCCATGATCGAGACGGTTTATCACGCCTTCACTTATTTCGATTGGACGCACCCGAGGTGGGTTCTTAGGCTGGAAAAAACACCGCGCGGAACACACAGAACATGAGCCAGGACGAACACATCAGGGACTACAAGGGGCCGGCCGCCGGCTGGGGCGCGCTCAAGAGCGTGACCAAGAGCTGGCTGGGCAGCGAGAACGCCTTCAAGAACCTGCGGGCCATGCTCAAGACCAACCAGAACGGCGGCTTCGACTGCCCCGGCTGCGCCTGGGGCGAGTCGCCGGAAAGCGACATGGTCAAGTTCTGCGAGAACGGCGCCAAGGCGGTCAACTGGGAAGCCACCGGGCGCTCGGTGGACCCGGCGTTCTTCGCCAAGTACAGCGTCAGCGCCCTGCTCGAGCAGACCGATTACTGGCTCGAGTACCAGGGCCGCCTGACCCACCCGATGCGCTACGATGCGGCCACCGACCACTATATCGAGACCAGCTGGGACGAGGCTTTCGCCCTGGTCGCCAAACACTTGAACGGCCTCGAGTCGCCCGACCAGGCCGAGTTCTACACCTCCGGCAGGGCCAGCAACGAGGCGGCGTTCCTCTACCAGCTGTTCGTGCGCGCCTACGGCACCAACAACTTCCCCGATTGTTCGAACATGTGCCACGAGGCCAGTGGCGTGGGCATGGCCGAAACCCTGGGCGTGGGCAAGGGCACCGTGGTGTTCCACGACCTGGAACTGGCCGACGCGATCTTCGTCATCGGCCAGAACCCCGGCACCAACCACCCACGCATGCTCGAGCCGCTGCGCGAGGCGGTCAAGCGCGGTGCCCAGGTGGTGTGCTTCAACCCGCTGAAGGAGCGTGGCCTGGAGCGTTTCCAGCACCCGCAGCACCCGTTCGAGATGCTCAGCAACGGCTCCGAGCCGACCAACACCGCCTACTTCCGCCCGGCCCTGGGCGGTGACATGGCGGCCATGCGCGGGATCGCCAAGTACCTCCTGCAGTGGGAGCGCGAGGCGCAGTTGAACGATGAGCCGCCCGTGTTCGACCACGCCTTCATCGCCGAGCACACCAGCGGTGTCGAGGCCTACCTGGCCGTGGTCGACGCCACGCCCTGGGAACACATCGTCGAGCAGTCCGGCCTGAGCAAGGCCGAGATCGAGCTGGCCGCGTGCATGTACCGCAAGGCCGAGCGGGTGATCATGTGCTGGGCCATGGGCGTCACCCAGCACCGCCACTCGGTGCCGACCGTGCAGGAAATCGTCAACCTGCAGCTGCTGCGCGGCAATGTCGGCAAGCCGGGCGCGGGGCTGTCGCCGGTACGTGGCCATAGCAACGTGCAGGGCGACCGGACCATGGGCATCGACGAGAAGCCCAAGGCTCAACTGCTCGACGCCATCGAAAAGCGCTTCCAGTTCAAGGTGCCGCGCGAGCACGGGCACAACGCGGTGCTGGCGATCAAGGCCATGGAGGAGGGGCGGGCCAAGGTGTTCATCGGGCTGGGTGGCAACTTCGCCCAGGCCACGCCGGACACCCCGCGCACCCACGCGGCGCTGCGCAACTGCGAGCTGACCGTGCAGATTTCCACCAAGCTCAACCGTTCGCACCTGGTTACCGGGCGAGATGCACTGATCCTGCCATGCCTGGGGCGCACCGAGATCGATATCCAGGGCGAAGGCCCGCAAGGCGTGACGGTGGAGGACACCTTCAGCATGGTGCACATCTCCCACGGCCAGTTGAAACCGCGCTCGCCCCACCTGCGTTCGGAGCCGGCGATCGTCGCGGGCATGGCCAAGGCCACCTTGGGCAACAAGCCGATCGACTGGGAATACGCCATTGCCGACTACGGTCGCATCCGCAGCATGATCGCCGACGTCATTCCTGGCTTCAGCGAATTCAACGAGCGGCTGCAACATCCCGGCGGCTTCCACCTGGGCAACAACGCCGCCGACCGCAACTTCCGCACCGCCACCGGCAAGGCACGTTTCACGCCCAGCCCGTTGCCGGAGCAACTGGTCAACGCGCAGGTGCTGGCCCGTGGCGACAAGCCCGACCTGATCCTGCAGACCCTGCGTTCCCACGACCAGTACAACACCACGTTGTACGGGCTGGATGACCGCTATCGCGGCGTGTTCGGCCTGCGCGAGGTGGTGTTCGTCAACGAGGCGGATATTCGCCGGCTGGGCTTCGAACCGGGCGAGCAGGTGGACCTGGTGTCACTGTGGGAGGATGGCCGCGAGCGGCGGGTGTCGGGGTTCCGCCTGGTGGCCTATGACGTGCCTGAAGGCCAGGCGGCGGCCTACTACCCGGAAACCAATCCGCTGGTGCCGCTGGAGAGCTATGGCGAGGGCACCTACACGCCGACCTCAAAGTTCGTCGCGATCAAGCTGGAAAAGGCCAAGGCCGGCAACCTGATCCAGGCATCATCCACGGATTGAACGCCGTTTCTGTAGGAGCGGCTTTAGCCGCGATGCAGGCACCGCGGTATCTGCCACCCGCTTTGCGGGTGATCGCGGCTGAAGCCGCTCCTACAAGTTAGCGCGAATGATTCGATCACCAGAATCAGCGATACACCGGATACGCCGTTGTGTACTTCATCTGCTCCATGGCAAAGCTCGAGGTGATGTTCGACAGCCCGTCGGTACTGGTGATCAGCTTCTTGTAGAAACGGTCGTACGCCGCGATGTCGCCCACCACCACCCGCAACATGTAGTCCCAGTCGCCAGACATCCGGTACACCTCCATCACTTCCTCGAACGCCGTCACCGTCGCGGCGAACTGCGCCAGCCAGGCACTGTCGTGGCGCTGGGTCTTGAGCTGGACGAACACGGTCAGGCCCAGCCCCAGGCGCTCAGGGTCGAGCAGCGCGACACGGCCACGGATGTAGCCTTCTTCCTCCAGGCGTTTGACCCGCTTCCAGCAGGGGGTGGTCGACAGGTTGACCGCCTCGGCCAGGTCCTTGAGTGAAATCGAGGCGTCGCGCTGCAGCAGGGTGAGGATGTTCTGGTCGAAACTGTCCATGGCGTGGCGGGGCTCGAATCGGGAAAAAGTTTCCAGAGATTAGCGGTTGCGCGAATGCATTGGAACCTGATCACTCTCAAGGATGAAATGATCGTTCCCGGCGGCACCTGCCCGTCATGGATATGAGATAGTGGCGGTTTTCCACTCAGTCAATGGACCCGACCATGTCCGACAAGCCGCGCAATTTCGCCACCCGCACCATCCACGCTGGCGAGCAGTCCAGCGTCGCCGACAATGCCATCTTCCCGGCCATCGTCACCTCCAGCTCGTTCATCAAGCGCGGCCTGGACGACAACCCCGAATACGCCTACAGCCGCGTCAGCAACCCGACCAGGCACGCCTACGAAACCTGCGTCGCCGCGCTGGAAGAGGGCGTCGGCGCGGTCGCCTGCGCCTCGGGCGTCAGTGCCACCGCCACGGTACTGGAACTGCTGTCCAAGGACGCCCACGTGGTGGTGATGAACGGCGTCTACGGTGGCACCTTCCGCCTGCTGGAAGATTACCGAGGGCGCACTTCGGGGCTGACCACTACCTACGTCGATCTGAACGACATCGACGCCGTGGCCGCGGCGATCCGCCCCGACACGCAACTGATCTGGATCGAGTCGCCGACCAACCCGCTGCTGCACCTGGTGGACATCAAGGCGGTGTGCGACCTGGCCCGCGCCCATGGCGTGATGACTTGCATCGACAACACCTTCTGCTCGCCGTGGAACCAGCAGCCGATCACCCTGGGCGTGGACCTGGTGATGCACTCGGCGAGCAAGTACATCGGCGGCCACTCCGACCTCACCGGCGGCGTGGTGGTGGCGGCCGACCACGAACTGCTGGGCCGTTTGCGCAAGATCAGCATGGCGGTCGGCGCGATCCAGGGGCCGTTCGACTGCTACCTGGCGCTGCGTGGGCTCAAGACCCTCGACGTGCGCATGGAGCGTCAGAGCGCCAACGCCCTGCGCGTGGCGCAGTTCCTTGAACATCATCCGCAAGTCGAGCAGGTGTACTACCCAGGCCTTGAAAGCCACCCGCAGCACGCGCTGAGCAAGCGCCAGATGCGTACCGGCGGGGCCGTGGTGGCGATGCGCATCAAGGGCGACCGGGCGGCGGTGAATCGCTTGGTCGAGGCGCTGTCGATCTTCGTCCTGGCCGACTCGCTGGGCGGTGTGGAGAGCATGATCAACCACTCCTGGAGCATGTCGCACAACTCGCTCAGCCCGGAGCAGAAGGGCGTGATGGGCATCAGCGAGAACCTGGTGCGGCTGTCGATGGGGATCGAGGACTACCGCGACCTGATCGAGGACCTGGATACGGCGCTCAAGGCGTCGGCCTGAACTGAAAACATCGCGGGGCAAGCCCGCTCCCACGGCAGCGGTGGGAACGGGCTTGCCCCGCGATGGTATCGATATCGGGTAATCAGGCCTTGGGCGGATGGACGATCCGCTCGATCTTGTCCTTGAGCAGCAGGCGCTCCTTGCGCAGCAGGTTGACGGTGTCGTCGTTGGTGCCGTTGCCTTCGGCGGCCACCACTTCCTTGTCCTTGGCGTTGTATTCCTTGTGCAGCTTGTGCAGGTCGTGGTTCTTGTCGATGAGGGCCTGGAACTGGTCGGCGGTAACGTGCAGGTCTGCGAGCAAATCATGCGGAACTGGCATTTGTTCACCTCTTTCAGGGGTTGGTAGACGAGCCTGAACCATGAGGATAGCCGCCTTTGCCGCTTTGCGTGACTGGGGTAGGCTGTCGCACATTCTCCCGCGACCGGAACCCGCGCCATGCCTCACCTGAACCTGGAATACAGCGACAACCTGCGCCAGTTGAATGTCGATCAACTGCTGCTGCGTCTGAACCACGCCCTGGTCGGCAGCGGCCAGTTCGCCGACGAACTGGACATCAAGAGCCGCGCCCAGGCCTTCGCCCAGTACCGTGTCGGTACCGTGCCGGGGGCGCGTGCTTTTGCCCATGTGCGCCTGGCGATCCTCAGCGGGCGTTCTCAGCAGATCAAGCAGCAACTGTCCAGCAGCCTGCTGGAGGTGCTCCACGAAGCCCTTCCCGCCGAAGCCGGGCTGGATATCCAGTTGTGCGTCGAAGTAATCGATATTGATCGTGAGCCGTACGCCAAGCTCCACTTGCCTGGCTGAACAATCGCTGAATGAAACTTGTTTAATCGATGAAAGACGCCTTCCCACCAATTGTTGGCGTCTTTTTCACAAAAAATTGATGCTACGCTTTCTAGAGTTCGGCCAACTTCCCAGAGTGCCTTCCCGGCGCGCTGGCCGCTGACAACTCTCACTGCGAACACCATGCTGAAATTCAAATCCCTGCGGACTGAATGGGTCACGCTGCTGGCCAGCCTTTACCTGTTGATCGGCCTGAACACCTTTCTCTGGGAACACCTCGAAACCATTGTGCCGCCCGGCATGGTGGGGCTGTGGCTGAGCCTGGCGTTCGCCGTGCTGATGTTGTTCGCGTTCAACCTCGTGTTGACGTTGTTGGCCTTCCGTTATGTATTGAAACCGGTATTGATCCTGTTGTTCATGAGTGGCGCGGGCGTGGCTTACTTCATGAATCAATATGGCGTGCTTATCGATGCGGGCATGTTCCGTAATGTCGCCGAAACCAATATCGCGGAAGTTCGCGACCTGCTGTCGATCAAGTTCGCGTTGTATATCCTGCTGCTCGGTGTCGTGCCCTCCCTGCTGGTATGGAAAGCCCCCATCGCCTACCGCCCCTGGCACCGCGAGCTGTTCGGCAAACTGGTGGTCAGCGGCGCGTGCGTGGCGGCGCTGGGGTCGGTGGCGCTGGTCAACTACCAAGGGCTGTCCTCGCTGTTTCGCAATCACCACGAACTGCGCCTGATGCTCACCCCGAGCAATATCGTCGGCGCCTCCATCGGTTATGTCCGCGAGCAGATCGGCACCGCCGCGCACCCGTTCCAGGCCTATGGCGAGGATGCCCGTCGTGATGTGGCCTGGCAGCAGCATGAGCGCAAGTCGCTGACCGTGCTGGTGGTGGGCGAAAGTGCCCGGGCGGAGAACTTCGGCCTGCTCGGCTATGCCCGCGATACCACGCCAAACCTTTCGAAGGAGCAGGGGCTGCTGAGCTTCACCGATGTCCACTCCTGCGGCACCGAGACCGCCGTGTCGGTGCCGTGCATGTTCTCCGGCATGGGGCGCAAGGACTACGTTGCCAGTGTGGCGAAGAACCGCGAGGGGCTGCTCGACATTCTCCAGCGCGCCGGCCTGGCCGTGCAGTGGCGCGACAACCAGTCCGGCTGCAAGGGCACCTGCGACCGCGTGCAGTTCATCGATGTCAGCAACCTCAAGGACCCGGCCCTGTGTGCCGACGGCGAATGCCATGACGAGATCCTGCTGCAGGGCCTGGCCGAGCTGATCGACAACCTCGACAAGGACACCGTGCTGGTGCTGCACCAGATGGGCAGCCACGGCCCGGAATACTTCAAGCGCTACCCCGGCGCTGCCGAGCCGTTCACCCCGGTGTGCCGCAGCAATGCCCTGAACCAGTGCAGCCGTGAAGAAATCATCAACGGCTACGACAACACCCTGGCCTACACCGACAAGGTGCTGTCCTCGCTGATCGACACCCTGCGCAGCAAACAGGACAAGGTCGACACCGCGATGATCTACCTTTCCGACCATGGCGAGTCGCTGGGCGAGTACAACCTGTTCCTGCACGGCACCCCCTACGTGATGGCGCCGGATCAACAGAAGCATGTGCCGCTGCTGGCCTGGTTCTCCGACAGCTACACCCAGGACTTCGGCCTGGACACCGACTGCATGGCCAAGCTGCGCGACGCACCGCTGTCGCAGGACAACCTGTTCCACTCCATGCTGGGTTTGCTGCAGGTGCATACCGAGGTCTACAAGCAATCGCTGGACATGTTCGCCAGCTGCCGCCCATGGCTGGCAGCCGGCCGCTGACCGTACCAACGGTCGGCACCAAGGATGGCGTGGCTTGCGAGGTTTCACCCAGAGCGCCCGCGCCGTATATACTGCGCGCCAATGTAAGTGGGAGAGCCTCGTGGCCATCGAAATTCACTGGATCCGTGACGACCAGACCCTGGCCGAGCATTGCCAACGCTGGCGCAAGCTGCCTTTCGTCGCGCTCGACACCGAATTCATGCGGGTCGACACCTTCTACCCGAAAGCCGGCCTGGTGCAGATCGGCGACGGTAATCAGGCTTTCCTCATCGACCCGTTGCTGATCAGTGACTGGCAGCCGCTTGCCGACCTGCTCGACGACAGCGGCGTGGTCAAGGTGCTGCATGCCTGCAGCGAAGACCTCGAAGTACTGTTGCGCCTGACTGGCAAGCTGCCGCAGCCGCTGTTCGACACGCAACTGGCGGCCGGCTACCTGAACATCGGTTTCTCGATGGGCTATTCGCGCCTGGTGCAAGAGGTGCTGGGCCTCGAGCTGCCCAAGGGCGAAACGCGCTCCGACTGGTTGCAGCGCCCGCTGTCGGAAACCCAGGTCAGCTATGCCGCGGAAGACGCCGTGCACCTGGCCGAGCTGTTCAGCGCCTTGCGCCCGCGGCTGTCGGACGACAAGTTCGCCTGGGTGCTGGACGACGGCGCCGAACTGGTGGCAGCGCTGCGCCGCGAGGTCGATCCCGAGACGCTGTATCGCGACGTCAAGTTGGCCTGGAAGCTCGGCCGCCAGCAATTGGCCGTGTTGCGTGAGCTGTGCGCTTGGCGCGAGCGTGAGGCGCGTAACCGGGATGTGCCGCGCAACCGCATTCTCAAGGAGCACTCGCTGTGGCCGATGGCCAAGAGCCAGCCCGACAGCCTGCCGGCGCTGGGGCGAATCGACGAGATGCACCCGCGCACCATCCGCCAGGATGGTGAGTTCCTCATCCAGCTGATCAAGCGCGCCGCCGCCCTGCCGCAGGATCAATGGCCGGCGCCACTGCCCGAGCCGCTGCCCATCGAGGCCTCCGGCATCCTCAAGCGCCTGCGCGCCATCGGCCAGGCCGAAGGCGAGCGCCTGCAGATCGCCCCGGAGCTGATGCTGCGCAAGAAGACCCTCGAAGCCCTGCTCAAGAGCGGCTTCCCCAATGGCCCCTATCAATTGCCCGAGTCGCTGCGTGGCTGGCGCCGCGAGCGCATGGGCCAGGCCCTGCTGGACGACCTGGCGGGCGCCGGAGACAAGCAATGAAACGTATCTGTTCGATCTACAAGAGCCCGCGCAAGAACGAGATGTACCTCTACGTGCTCAAGGCCGACGGCCTGGAGCGCGTGCCCGAGGGGCTGCTGCCGTTCTTTGGTACCCCCGTGCACGCCTTCGACCTGGTGCTCAGCCCCGAGCGCAAGCTGGCCCGCGAAGACATCGCCAAAGTGCTGGAGAACCTCGACAGCCAGGGCTACCACCTGCAGATGCCACCACCGGACGACGACTACATCGAGCACCTGCCCGAAGAGTTGCTGCGCCGCAACGACCCGGCCTGATCCGCAGCGCCTTTCTTTGTCGTGGCCCGCTTGCCGGGCCACATTTCGTTGTTTGCCAAGGTTGTGTTTCACATGCGCGTTCTGATCGCTGAACAGGATCATGCCAACTATGCTCGCCTGCTGGGCGAGGCGGCACCGGACCTGGAGGTCCTGACCAGTGGCGATTCCGCCGAACTGGCGCGTCTGGCCTGCGACTGCCCGGTGTGGCTGGGGCAGCCGGACCTGCTGGCGAGCCTGTTGCGCCAGGGCCACAAGCCGCAGTGGCTGCAATCGACCTGGGCCGGTATCACCCCGCTGCTCGCCAAGGGGCTACCGCGCGACTACCGGCTGACCCGGGCAGTGGGCATCTTCGGCCAGGTGATGGCCGAGTACATGCTCACCTACATGCTGGTGCACGAGCGCGAGGTGCTGTCGCGTCTGGTGAGCCAGGTAGAGCGGCGTTGGGATGATCGCCCAGGTCGAACCCTGGAAGGGCGGCGGGTATTGATCGTTGGTACGGGAGACATCGGCCAGCGGGTTGCCGAATTCCTCGTGCCATTTGGCGTGACGCTGTATGGCGTGGCCAGCAGCGCTCGCGAGCAGGCGCCGTTCACCGAGGTGGTGGGGCTGGACCAGTTGCCGCGCATGGTCGGCCAGGCCGACTACGTGCTCAACCTGCTGCCCGATACGCCGTCCACCCATGACCTGTATGACGCGACGCTGTTCAAGTGCTTCCAGCCCAGCGCGTTGTTCATCAACGCCGGGCGTGGCGTGGCGGTGGTCGATGCCGACCTGGTGGAGGCGCTCAAGCAAGGCCACCTGGCCGGCGCGGTGATCGACGTGTGCCGCCAGGAGCCGCTGCCCCAGCGCCATCCGTTCTGGACCGCCTGGGGGTTGCTGCTGACCGGGCACAGCTCGGCACCGACCTCGCCGGCGGCGATGGCGCGCTTGTTCGTCGAGAATGTGCGGGCGTACCAGGCAGGGCAGGGGTTGCGTGGCGAGGTGGATTTCGCGCGGGGGTACTGAGTGTTCGCCGGCAAGCCGCTCCTACGCAAACCTGTAGGAGCCGGCTTGCCGGCGAACCCCCTCGTTACAGGCTGAACTCGCCTTCTGCGGCCAGCTCGCTCAGTGGCCGGCGCGGGCTCGGTACTTCACGGGCCTGCAGCCCCTCGGCCAGGGTCGCCTTGTCGCCCAGCTTGCCGATCGCCACCATCGCGTGCAGCACGTACCCCTCGGGGATCTTCAGCTCACGGCGCGCCAGCTCCTGGTCGAAACCGGCCATGCCATGGGTGTGCCAACCGCTGATGCTGGCCTGCAGCGCCAGGTGGCCCCAGGCCGAGCCGGTGTCGAAGGTGTGCCACAGTGCAGGCTTCTCTTCATCGGAGCCAGGGGCGGCAAAGGTGGTCTTGGAGATGATCAGCACCAGCGCCGAGGCATGCTGCGCCCAGCTGCGGTTGAACTCGTTGAGAATGCTCAGGTGGCGCTCCCAGTTCGGCGTGTCGCGGCGGGCGTAGAGGAAGCGCCAAGGTTGCGAGTTGTAGGCCGAAGGTGCCCAGCGCGCGGCCTCGAGGAAGCTCAGCAGGGTCTCCTGGCTGATCGGCTCGCCGGTGAAGGCGCGTGGCGACCAGCGGTTGATGAACTGCTCGTTGATGGCGTAGTCGGCGATGCGAGGGTTGGCGCTCATGGGTGCTCCTGCGAGAGGCGGGGGGAAACTCCGCACGCTACTGCGTCCGGCGAGCACTGACAAGCGGTCTGGCGTTGCCGCCGGACTGCCTCTAGACTGGCGCCGCCGCGCGCCGCGGATTCAAGTTGACTGCAGGAACACGTGTGATGAACGCTGACACCGCGCCCTTCTGGCGGCGCAAGACCCTCGACCAGCTCGACAGCAAGGAGTGGGAATCGCTCTGCGATGGCTGCGGCTTGTGCTGCCTGCAGAAGCTCGAGGACGAAGAAGACAACAGCGTCTACTACACCAGCATCGCCTGCAAGCTGCTGGACCTGCAGACCTGCCAGTGCAGCGACTACCCCAACCGCTTCAAGCACGTGCCCGACTGCATCCAGCTCACCCCGGGCAAGGCCGACCAGTTCAAGTGGCTGCCGCCGACCTGTGGCTATCGCCTGGTCAGTGAAGGGCAGGACCTGCCAGCCTGGCACCACCTGGTCAGCGGTGACCGCACGCAGGTCCATGAGCAGCGGATCTCCCGTTCGGGGCGCATGCTCAGCGAGAACGACGTGGATGAGGATGACTGGGAAGACCATCTGATTTTCCGCGCCGGTTGAGGCGCCCAGCCTAGCCGCCATCCGCCTCTGGGGAACAAGGAGTTTCTGTATGCGTCACCCGCTGTTGTTGGTTCTTGGCCTGCTGGCCAGTGCTCAGGTCTGGGCGAAGAAAGTCGACATTGATTATCAAGTTCGCTTGCTGCCACAGAGTGGCCAGGCCGAAGTGCGCCTGACCCTGGCCGATGGCGCGGTGGTGCGCAGCCTGGATTTCGACCTGGGTAAAAGCGGTGCCTACAGTGATTTCCTGGCCGATGGCCAGTGGCAGGTGCAGGGTGGCCGTGGCGTCTGGCATCCGGCTGCCGGGAAGACCAGCCTGAGCTATCGGGTGCTGCTGGACCAGCAGCCCCGAGGTGCGGCCCATGAAACGCGCATCACCCCACACTGGGCCCTGTTCCGCGGCGACCAGCTGGTGCCACCGGCGCGGCTCGACCAACATGACGGCACTGAATTGGTGGCACGCCTGACCTTCGACCTGCCGCCGGGTTGGAAAAGTGTCGAGACCGCCTGGCCGCGGATCGGTCGGCAGAAGTTTCGCATCGACGACGTATCACGCCTGTTCGACCGTCCCACCGGCTGGATGCTCGCCGGCAACCTCGGCAGCCGCCGTGCGCGCCTGGGCGAAACCGAAGTGACCGTCGCCGCGCCGCAAGGGCAGGGCATGCGGCGTATGGATACGTTGACCTTGCTCACGTTCGTCTGGCCGCAGTTGCAAGTGGTGTTCCCGCGCAATCCCCCCAAACTGCTGCTGGTCGGTGCCCGTGACGAGATGTGGCGCGGCGCCTTGGGCGGCAACAACTCGCTGTACCTGCACAGTGGTCGTCCGTTGATCAACGAGAATGGCACCAGCCCGGTGTTACGTGAGCTGGTGCAGTTGTTCGCCCAGATCAACGACCGCGATGGCAGCGACTGGCTGGGTGAAAGCCTCACTGACTACTACGCCACCGAATTGCTGCGCAGGGCCGGCGGCATCAGCGATGACCGCTATGAGGCGTTGCAGGCCCGCCTGCACAAGCAGGGCGCGAAAGTCACCCAACTCAAGGGGGCCAAGGCCGACGCCGCGCAGGTCGCCCGGGGCGTGTTGCTGCTCCAGGCGCTGGACCGCGAAATTCGTCTTCACAACCAGGACAAACGCTCGCTGGACGACGTCGCCCGGGCACTGATGCGCTTGTCCAGTGTCAGCACCGAAGAGTTCGTGCAGATCGCCGAGAACGTGCTGGGGCGCCAGTCCGAGGTGTTGCAGAGCAAGCTGCTGCACTGAGTCAGCGCTTCACCGCAACCCCGTAGGAGCCGGCTTGCCGGCGAACACCGGCGTAGCCGGTGCCACCCCTGCCAATTACTTGAACTTGGGCCCCGACCGAGTGTTCAGGCCCTTGGCCATGCGGTCATAGAGCACCACGTTGACCGTCGCCGCCAGGTTCATGCAGCCCTCGGTGGGGATGTAGATGGTCTCTTCACACCAGGCACGCACGTCGGCATCGAGCGAGCCGTCTTCGGGGCCGAAGATGTAGATGGCGCGGTCGGGGTGGGTGTACTCCGGCAGCGGCCGGGCACCTTCCACCAGTTCCACGGCCACTGGCGTGCAACCCAGGGGGATGATGCGCTGCAGGTCGTCGATGCCGATCAGCGGGATGTCGTAGTGCACCCGCTTGGTGTCGGTGACGAAGTCGCGGGCGCGCTCGTAGCGCTTGCCGGTGTAGAACACCGAATTGACGCCATAGCAGCCCGCGGCGCGCATCACCGAGCCGACGTTCTCCGCCGATTTGGGGTTGAACAACCCAATGCAGCTGTACCGTTTGTTCGCCACCTGTGGGGCCCTTCGCAAAAAAGAGCGCGATTATACGGGCTCGCGGACCTGGTAGGGGCGTGAATCGACGGTCAGTCCTTCTTCATCAGCGCGCCCAGCCCGGCAAACGGGTTGTGGGTGGCCACCGACGTTTTCGGCGTGCTCAGCGAACCTTCGCCGAAGTACTGCTGGTCGGTATAGCGCGAGTGCTCGTTGTCGTGGCAGTACAGGCACAGCAGCTCCCAGTTCGAACCGTCCTGGGGGTTGTTGTCGTGGTTGTGGTCGCGGTGGTGCACGGTCAGCTCCGACAGGCGCTTGCCAGAGAACTCGCGGGCGCAGCGGCCGCAGACATGGGGGTACATTTTCAGCGCCTTGTCGCGGTAGCCCATTTCCTTGTCGCGCTTGGCGTCGGCGAGGATGCGGTCGAGGCGGGCGGTGGCGTCGGAGGTGGAGCTCATGGTGTGACCTTTTTTCTGGTTCAGGCGAATGACGGTTATGCCATCGAGTCTAGCGCGCCTGTGGGGCGGGCGGACAGGCAAATCCGTGGCATTGGGCTTAGTCTGTAGGAAGGTTCAGACGGGAGGCTGCAGATGTTGCCTGTGATTCTTGCCGCACTGTTGCTTGGCGCAGCGCCCGCGGTCGACGCCGCCGGCCTGCAACAGCGGCCCTTGACCCCGGTGCCGGGCACGCCTGGCACGCCCACGCCCACCCCCTACCCGCAGATCACGCCCAGCACGCCGCCCAAGGCAGGCGACAACCAGCCCGGCGCGCCGCTGCTGCCGCCCATGCCGCTGCCGGGGCCGCCCAAGGATCAGCCATTGCCTGGGTTGCAACCACCGACACCCAAGGGGCCGGTCGACGACGATTAGATCTGTTGCGCCAGGCGCTGGCCGTCCTGCATGCGCAGGCGTTTGGACAAGGCCACGGCCAGGGCGCGAATGATGCGCGCGGCGATGCGCGGGGCGTCGTTGATCATCTTGTCCAGCGAATCGCGGCCCAGGGTCAGCAACTGGCAGTCGCTGGCCGCCACGCAGGTGGCCGAACGCCGCTCGCCGTCGAGCACGGCCATCTCGCCGAAGGCCCGGCCTTTGCGCAGGGTGGCGATTTCCACTGAGGTGCTGTTGGCGTCGCGCTTGCGTACCGAGACTACGCCACGGTGCAGGATGCACATGAAGGTGCCGGCGTCGCCTTCGTTGAAGATTGCCTGGCCTTCATCGACGGCGGTGAGGCTGAAGTAACCGGCGGCGGTGAGAAAATCGCCAGGCTGCAGGGTGTCGAACAAGCCGCAGTCCATGAGCATGTCGCGGATCTCGGCGTTCAGGTGCTGGGTGTCGGGCATGTGTTGTTCTTCTTCGCATGTCGGGAAAGCGCCGCGGTACCCTGTGGGGGCAACTGTCTTGTGCTGGCTGCACTGGCCCATTCGCCGGCAAGCCGGCTCCTACAGGTATGGCGCTGAACGCGTAGGAGCCGGCTTACCGGCGAATGGGCCAGTGCAGGCAATGCAATACAGTTTCTCCCGTAGGGAGCGCGTCACCTTCAGGTGGGGTGACCGATCCCTATGACAACGAAAAACGCGTTTTACACCACGCCCAGTTCATTGAAGACGAACGCGTACTCCAGCGCCACGTCGCGCAGCCCCTGGTAGCGCCCGCTCATGCCACCGTGCCCGGCGCCCATCTCGGTCTTGAGCAACAGCGGGTTGTGGTCGGTCTTGAGGGTGCGCAGGCGCGCCACCCATTTGGCCGCTTCCCAGTACTGCACGCGGCTGTCGTTGTAGCCGGCGACCACCAGCATGGCCGGGTAGGCCTGGGCGCGGACATTCTCGTAGGGGGCATAGGCCTTGATCCGCGCGTACACCTCGGGCTCCTCGGGGTTGCCCCATTCGTCGTACTCGGTGACGGTCAGCGGCAGGTCCGGGTCGAGCATGGTGTTGAGCACGTCGACGAACGGCACTTCGGCGATGGCGCAGCGGAACAGCTCCGGGCGCAGGTTGAGCACCGCGCCCATCAACAGGCCGCCGGCGCTGCCGCCGCTGATGGCCAGGCGATCACGGGCGGTGATGCCCTCGGCGACCAGGTGTTCAGCGCAGGCGATGAAGTCGCCGAAGCTGTTGTGTTTGTGTTCCTGCTTGCCGGCGCGGTACCAGGCCTCGCCCAGCTCACCGCCGCCGCGCACATGAGCGATGGCGAAGGCCACGCCGCGCTCCAGCAGGCTCAGGCGGGCGTGGGAGAACCATGGGTCGAGGCTTTCGCCATAGGCGCCGTAACCGTACAGGTACAGCGGCACGGTCTTGTCCAGGTCGACGCGACGGCGCACCAGGCTGATCGGTACCCGGGTGCCGTCCTTGGCCACCGCCCAAAGGCGTTGGCTGACATAGTCGTCGGCATCGAACGGGCCCAGCACCGGGGTCTGCTTGAGCACCTGCTGGGCGCCTGTGGCCAGCTCCAGCTGGCGCACCTGGGCTGGGCGGTTGAGCGCTTCGTAACGCAGGCGGATACGTGTGCTGGCAAACTCCAGGCTGTCCTGCACGTAGAGGCTGTAGGCGGCGTCCGGCAGCTCGACGCGGTAGGCCGGCAACCCTTGCGGGTGCACCTCGATGATCGGCAGGCCACCTTCTCGCAGGCTCAGGGACAGCGCCGTGGCGTTCAGGCTGACGCCTTCGAGCATGATGTCGTCGCGGTGCGGCACCAGCACCTGCCATTGCGCGCGGGCTGGCACGCTGTCCGCCGGCGCCTGGAACAGGGCGAAGTTGATGCCGTCCTGGTTGCTGCGGATGAACCAGCGCCATTGGCCGTCGAGTTGGCCATGGTCTGGATAGTACTCATGGCCTTCGACCCGCGCTGCCAGGCAGGTGAATGCGGCCTGCGGCGTGGCGGCATCGAGCACCCAGGCCTCGCTGGTGGTCTTGCTGTTGAGCAGCAGCACCAGCTGGCGTTCGGAGCTGGCGCGGTAGCAGTGCAGGAAGAAGCGCCCGTCGGGCTCCTCGAACACGGTGCTCGCGCCGGTCTCACCCAGGGTGTGGCGGCGCAGGCGCCAGGGGCGGTGGGTGTCGTCCAGCTCGGTGAAGAACAGTGTCTGGCTGTCGTTGGCCCAGGTCATGCTGCCATCGCAGTCGTCGAAGGGCAGGGTGGTCAGCGCGCCGCTGGCCAGGTCCTTGACGTACAGGGTGTAGACCTCGTCGCCACTGGTGTCGAGGCTGTAGGCCAGCAGGCGGTGGTCGGGGCTGACATTGAACGCGCCGAGGGCGAGGAAACCACCGTTGGCCAGGGCGTTGGGGTCGAGCAGCAGCTCTTCGCGGCTTTCGTCGACCGTGTTGCTGTCGTCGGCCGGGCGTGGGCAGCGGTAGTGGCGCGGGTATTCGTCGCCGGCAGTGGTGCGGGTGTAGTAGAGGTATGGGCCCCAAGGGGAGGGCAGCGACAGGTCGGTTTCCTGGATGCGGCCCTTGATCTCTTCGAACAGCTGTTCGCGCAGTGGGGCCTGGTCGGCCAGGCAGGCTTCCTGGTAGGCGTTTTCTGCGTTCAGGTAGGCCAGCACTTCGGGGGCGTCGCGGTTCTGCAGCCAGGCGTAGGGGTCGGTGCCTTCGGCCGGGCGGGCAATGGGGGGGCGAGGGGCGTTGGGCATTGGGGATCTCTTGGTTGGGGCTGCTGGCCTCTTCGCGGATAAATCCGCTCCTACCTACAGGTGCAGCGATATCCCTGTGGAGGCGGGTTTACCCGCGAAGAGGCCCTGACAGGCTCACTGCGCCGCTCGGGGGCAGCCTGCGCCGGTAAAAGTGTTTATCATAGGCGTCTCTTTGCCTGGCATGCACCAACACCATGACCGAACACGACTATACGCTGGCCTGGGGCCTGTACGCCGTTGCCGCCCTGGGCTGCCTGCTGGTGGCCTTCAAGCTGACCGGCTGGATGTGGCGCTGGCTGCGCGAGCCGCTGCGGGTGCTGGTCGCCGTCCTGCTGTTCACCCCCACTATTGTCGACCCGGTCAAGGACAGCTTCGCCCCGGCCATCGCAATCGGCGCGCTCGATGTAGCGTTCAAGGTGGGCAGCAACGAGCTGCGCGCCGCCGCCGACCTGGCCATGTACGGCATGATCGCCTTTGCCCTGTACATTGTTTTCGTACTGATCCGCTGGCCGTTGGAAAAACGCGCTCGTGAGCGTCGTGCCGCCCAGGAAGCTGCCGCCCAGCGTCAGGCGAAGGAAGACGACGAAGTGATGGTCGAGGCCCCGGTGGCCGCCGATCGCCGCGACCGTTACCGCGACGACCCGGCCCCCGCGCCCGCACGTCGCCCCGGCCCCGGCCAGGGCCGCGTCGAACCCCGTCTGTAAGCCAGGAGCCGCGAACATGTGCGAACTGCTGGGCATGAGCGCCAACGTCCCCACCGATATCGTCTTCAGCTTCACCGGCCTGATGCAGCGCGGCGGGCGCACCGGCCCGCACCGCGATGGCTGGGGCATCGGCTTCTACGAAGGGCGCGGCCTGCGCCTGTTCCAGGACCCGGCCGCGAGCAGCGAGTCGGAGGTGGCGAACCTGGTGCAGCGCTACCCGATCAAGAGCGAAGTGGTCATCGGCCATATCCGCCAGGCCAACGTCGGCAAGGTCTGCCTGTCCAACACCCACCCGTTCGTGCGCGAACTGTGGGGGCGCAACTGGTGCTTCGCGCACAACGGCCAGCTGGGCGAGTTCAGCGGCCAGCGTACGTTCTACTGGCCAGTGGGCGACACCGATAGTGAAGCGGCGTTCTGCGACTTGCTCAACCGCGTGCGCGCCACCTTCCCCGAACCGGTCGAGGTCGAACAGTTGCTGCCGGTGCTGGTCGAGGCCTGTGCTGAATACCGTGGCAAGGGCGTGTTCAACTGCCTGCTCAGCGATGGCGACTGGCTGTTCTGCTTCTGCTCCACCAAGCTGGTGCACATCACCCGCCGTGCGCCGTTCGGCGCCGCCCGGTTGAAGGATGTCGACCTGATCGTTGATTTCCACACCGAGACCACCCCCAACGACGTGGTCACGGTGATCGCCACCGAGGCCCTGACTGAAAACGAGACCTGGCACCGCTATGAGCCGGGCCAATGGGCCCTGTGGCGCCACGGTGAGTGCGTCGCCCACGGGCAGAGCTAAGGACGCCCCGCATGTTCAGAAGCTACCTGCGCTTGCTGTTGTTCACCTTTGGGCTGCTGGCCGGGATCCAGGTCCCGGGGTTGGTCAAGGATTACAGCCAGCGCGTCGAGGCACACCTGTTCGAATCGCGCCAGGCGCTCGACGGTTTCCGTCAGACTGCCCAGCGGTTCTTCAATGGCGACTTGCAGGCATTGGTGCGGCACTACCGCAGCAGTGACGATCCGGTGTTCAACAGCGATGCCAACAGCATCGAGAGCCTGCTGATTCGCAACCAACTGCTCGAGCACGAGTGGCAGGCGTTGCAGGGATCTTGGGTGAGCCGCACCTGGCATGTACTGGTGCAACCGGAGCCTGCGTTGCGTGAGGAGACGCTCAAGGGCTACAGCTACCAGATCCTGCTGGTGCCCGAGGCGATCGGTTGGGGCATCGGCGCCGGGTTCGTGCTGGCGTTCGTGGTCGAGAGCCTGTTGCTGTTGGTGGGCTGGGTAATTCTCGGCGGGCGGCGCAAGGCAGTGAAAGAGAGTTGGCGTTAGGGGCCGATTCGCCAGCAAGGCTGGCTCCTACAAGGGCCGCGCCCAACCTGTAGGAGCCGGCTTTGCCGGCGAATGGGCCTTTCAGACCAGCACGATCCGCTGCCCACCTACATCCCGCGCATAGCGCTCCAGCACCTGGCGACAGACCGTTACCACTTCGTCCACCAATGCCACCCCAGTCTGCCAGGCCACCACCAGCTCCAGGCTCGGCGGCGGTTGCAAGCCTTCCAGCAACACCAGTTCGCCCCGGCTCAACTCGCCATCCACCAACGCCGGTGGCAGGGCGCCGATACCAAAGCCGTCGCGCAGCAGCCGGGTGATGGCCGCCACCGAGTTCACGCAGTTCAATCGCGGCGCCTCTGCCCCGGCGCCTTGCAGCAGGCTGAGCACCTCCTGGTGCGGTCGCGAGTTCTTCGAAAATGTGACGATCCTTTCGCGGGCCAACTCCGCCAGCGACGGATAAGTGCGATGGTGCGGCGAGCCGGCTGCCACGATCCAGCCCATCGGGTAGCGCGCCAGGTCCAGGCTGCGGATGGACTGCTCGCGCAACAGGTCAGTCTGCAGGATCACGTCGAGAAAGCCCTTTTGCAGCTGCTCACGCAGGTTCAGCGCGGTGTCGGCCACCAGTTCGATCTCCACCTGCGGGTAGCGCTCGGTGAGCTCCGCCACCAGGGCGCTCATCCAGGTGTGGATTACCGTGTCCATCACCCCCAGGCGAATACGCCCGGTCTTGGCTCGGTCGCTGTCCAGCGACTGCTTCATCGCCTTGGCCGTCTCCAGCATGCGCTCGGCGTATTCCAGCACTTTGCCGCCCTCGGGCGTCAGGCTGACCCCACGCGAATCACGCAGCAGCAGTTTCACGCCCAGGTCGGCCTCCAGCGCGGCAATGCGGCTGGACACCGAGGCCTGGGTGGTGAACAGCTTCTCGGCAGTGAGGCGAAAGCTCTTGAGCCGGGCGACCCAGACGAAGGTTTCGAGGAAACGTAGGTTCATGATCAGTTTTTCTTGTTCCAGACCGGCTGTTTTTCTCGTTGGACGCGAGTGGCGCGCCCTTCGAACATGATACTCAGGCCGCGACGCCCGACGTCGCCCATAAAACAATACCAACAAGCCGAGGCATCCATGAACCCGACCGGCGTGCAGCAGCAGGCCCCCGCCCGTTCTTCGAGCGGCCCCTTCGCCTGGTACCGCGACATCGACTCCCAGCAACGACGCACTTTCTGGAGCTGCAAGATCGGCTACGGCCTGGACGGCATGGACACCCAGATGCTCAGCTTCGTCATCCCTACGCTGATCATGCTCTGGGGCATCACCACCGCCGAGGCCGGGCTGATCCACACCAGCACATTGATCGCCTCGGCCCTGGGCGGCTGGGTCGCCGGCATTCTCTCCGACCGCATCGGCCGGGTGCGCACCTTGCAGCTGACGGTGCTGTGGTTCGCCTTCTTCACCTTCCTCTGCGGTTTTGCCCAGAGCTACGAACAATTGCTGATCGCCCGCACCCTGATGGGCTTCGGTTTCGGTGGCGAGTGGACCGCCGGCGCGGTGCTGATCGGCGAGGTGATCCGCGCCCAGGACCGTGGCAAGGCGGTGGGCATGGTGCAATCGGGTTGGGCCATTGGTTGGGGGCTGACGGCGATCCTCTATGCGCTGCTGTTCTCCTGGCTGCCGGCCGAGCAGGCCTGGCGCGCGCTGTTCCTGCTGGGGTTGTTGCCGGCGATCTTCGTGATCTTTGTCCGCCGCCTGGTCAAGGACCCGGAGGTGTATCGCGAAGCCAAGGCCGCCGAAACCGCCGAGGCGCCTTCGCACTTCTACGAGATCTTCGCCCCAGGCATGCTCTGGATCACCGTGCGCGCCTCGTTGCTGACCACCGGTGCGCTGGGTGGCTACTACGCCATCACCTCGTGGCTGCCGACCTTCCTCAAGAACGAGCGTGGCCTGAGCGTGCTGGGCACGGGGGGCTACCTGGCCATGGTGATCGTCGGTTCCTACATCGGCTATGTGGTCAGTGCCTACCTCAGCGACCTGCTGGGGCGGCGCAAGAATTTCATCCTGTTCGCCGTGGGCTCGTTCGTCATCGTGCTGCTGTACACGCAGGTGCCGGTCAGCGATGGCGTGATGCTGTGGCTCGGATTCCCGCTGGGCTTTTTCGCCTCGGGCATCTTCAGCGGCATGGGGTCGTTCCTCACCGAGCTGTTCCCCACCCGCATCCGGGGCTCGGGGCAAGGCTTCTGCTACAACATCGGCAAAGTCATCGCGGCGCTGTTCCCATTGATGATCGGCCTGATGGGCGAAAAAGTGCCGTTGGGCCTGGGCATTGGCGCGTTCGCCGCAGTCTCCTACGGCGTGGTGATCCTGGCGGCGCTGAGCCTGCCGGAAACCCGCGGCAAAGAACTCCAGGCGCGTTAAGGTAGGCCACATGAACATCGACACGGGAGTCCGCCAGGTGAAACGCCTGCTACTCAATTGCGACATGGGTGAAAGCTTCGGCAGTTGGCGCATGGGCCTGGATGCCGAGGTGATGCCCTACATCGACTGCGCCAACATCGCCTGTGGCTACCATGCCGGCGATCCCGGCACCATGCGCCGCACCGTGGCGCTGGCGCTGGCGCACGGCGTGACCATCGGCGCCCACCCGGCCTACCCGGACCTGGTCGGCTTCGGGCGCCGCTCCATGGCCTGCAGCAACGACGAAATCCGTGACTTGCTGCACTACCAGATCGGCGCGCTGGACGGCATCTGCAAGGTACTCGGGGGGCGGGTGGCCTACGTCAAGCCCCATGGGGCGCTGTACAACGACATGATGGCCGACCCGCAAAAGCTGCGCACGGTGCTCGAGGCCGTGGCGGCCTACGACTCCGGCCTGCCGCTGATGCTGATGGCCACCGCCGATGACCGTGCGGCCCAGGCACTGGGCGACGAGATCGGCGTGCCGCTGTGGTTCGAGGCGTTCGCCGACCGTGCCTATACCGCCAGCGGGCACCTGGTGTCACGACGCCTGCCCGGCGCGGTGCATCACGACCCGGCATTGGTGGTTGAGCAGGCCGTGCGTCTGGCCCGTGGCGAAACGCTGGTGGCCGACGATGGCAGTGCCGTGCGTTTGCAGGCGCGTACGCTGTGTGTCCACGGTGACAACGACAGCTCCGTGGCTGCGGTGCGCCAGATCCGCCAGGCGTTCGATGCTTTGGAGCAGCCATGAAGGCACGTCTGGAAGTGGTCGCCATCGACAGCCTGATGGTGCGGCTGTTCGACCGCATCGACGAAGCCAACATGCCGTGGATTCTTGCCGCCAGCCAGCGTCTGCGGGCGGCGTTCGGTGAACGCTTGATCGACCTGGTGCCGTCCTATACCACATTGATGGTGCAGTTCGAGCTGGCGCCGAGTGAGGCGCGCCAACTGATCCTGCAAGCGCTGGAAGGCTTGCAGCCGGATGCCGGCGATGCCGGGCGTCGGCACGAGATTCCGGTGTGGTACCACGCCAGTGTCGGCCCGGAGCTACCGGTATTGGCAGCCCGCGAAGGCCTGAGCGAAACCGAGGTGATCCGCCTGCACAGTAGGCGTGACTACCCCGTGTTCGCCCTGGGGTTCGCACCGGGTTTCGGTTTCATGGGCCTGGTCGACGAGCGCCTCGCCACGCCGCGGCTAAGCACCCCACGCAAGCGCGTGGCGGCGGGCAGCGTCGGTATTGCCGAGCGCCAGACCGCCGCCTACCCGGCCGTGTCGCCGGGGGGCTGGAATCTGATTGGCCGCACCCCGGTGCGTCTGTTCGACAGGAAAGGGAACAGCCTGCTGCAGCCCGGCGACCGGGTGCGTTTCGTGGCGGTCGAGCATAGGGAATTCATCAACCTGGGCGGTGACGACAGCCCGCTGGAGGCCCAGGCATGAGCCAGTTGAGGATCGAGGCCAGCACCGCGCTGTGCCTGTTGCAGGATGCCGGGCGTTTTGGTGTGCGGCATCTGGGTGTGACCCAAGGCGGCGCGCTGGACTGGGTGGCGATGCGTTGGGCCAACTGGCTGCTGGGCAACGCCCTGGACAATGCAGTGGTCGAGGTTGCCTTGGGTGGTTTCAGGATAGTGGCCGAGCAGGATTGCATGCTGGCGTTGGCTGGTGCCGACCTGGACGCCCGCATCGATGACCAGCCGCTGGCGCCGTGGCGCAGTTTCCGCCTGAGCAAGGGCCAATGCCTGAGCCTGCGCCAGCCACGGCACGGCGTGCGCGCCTACCTGGCGGCGCCGGGCGGGTTCCAGGGCGAGGCAGTGCTGGGCAGTTGTGCAACGGTGGTGCGCGAAGCACTGGGTGGTCTCGATGGGCAGGGCAGGGCATTGGCCAAGGAACAGGTGCTGGCCTTCGGCGCAGCTTTGCCAGTGCTACGGGAAGTGCCTGAAGCGCTGCGCCCGGTGTATGCCGACAAGCCACTGCTGGACTTGGTGATGGGCGCGCAGATCGGCGATTTCAGCGGCACCAGCCTGTTCGAGGCGTTCAACAGTGACTGGACGCTGGACAGCCGGGGCGACCGCATGGGCATTCGCCTGCTCGGGCCACAGCTGGTGTACCAGGGCGCGCCGATGATTTCCGAGGGGATCCCGCTGGGGGCGGTGCAGGTGCCGCCTGACGGGCAGCCGATCGTGCTGCTCAATGACCGGCAGACCATTGGCGGTTATCCACGGCTGGGGGCGTTGACGCCGTTGGCATTGGCGCGGCTGGCGCAGTGCATGCCGGGGGCGGCGGTGCGGTTCAGGGCGGTGGTGCAGGATGAGGCGTGGCGGGAGCAGCAGGGCTATCTGCAACGTTGGCGGTGAGGCTGCCGGCCGCTTCGCCGGCAAGCCTGCTCCTACAGGATTGGCGGCGAACCTGTAGGAGCCGGCTTGCCGGCGAAGAGGCCGGTACTGGCACTATCACTTGGACAGGTAACGCATCCCGTCTTCCAACCCCTGCAAGGTCAGCGGAAACATCCTGTCCTCGATCAGGTCCCGCACCAGGTGGGTCGAGGCGGTGTAGTCCCAGGCCTGCTTCGGATAAGGGTTGATCCAGATGATCTTCCTGAACTTCTCCATGAAGCGCTGCATCCACACGTACCCGGCTTCTTCGTTCCAGTGCTCGACGCTGCCACCCGGCTGGGTGATCTCGTAGGGCGCCATGGCCGCGTCGCCGACGAACACCACCTTGTAGTCGTCGCCGTACTTGTGCAGCAGGTCGAAGGTGGCGAAGCGCTCGGAGGTACGGCGCATGTTGTTCTTCCACACCGACTCGTAGATGAAGTTATGGAAGTAGTAGTACTCCAGGTGCTTGAACTCGGTCTTGCAGGCCGAAAACAGCTCCTCGCACACCTTGACGTGGGCATCCATCGAGCCGCCGATGTCGAACAGCAACAGCAGCTTCACCGTGTTGCGCCGCTCGGGGCGCATCTGGATGTTCAGCAGCCCGGCGTCACGGGCGGTGTGGTCGATGGTGCCGTCGATGTCGAGTTCTTCGGCGGCGCCTTCGCGGGCGAACTTGCGCAGGCGGCGCAGCGCCAGCTTGATGTTGCGCGTGCCCAGCTCGACCTGGTCGTCGAGGTTCTTGTATTCGCGCTGGTCCCACACCTTCACGGCCTTGCCCTGGCGCTTGCCGGCCTCGCCGACGCGGATGCCCTCGGGGTTGAAGCCCCCCGAGCCGAACGGGCTGGTGCCACCGGTGCCGATCCACTTGTTACCGCCGGCATGGCGTTCCTTCTGCTCCTCGAGGCGCTTCTTGAATTCTTCGATCAGCTTGTCCAGGCCACCGAGGGACTGGATCTGCGCACGCTCCTCATCGGTCAGCGAGCGTTCGAACTCCTTGCGCAGCCACTCATCGGGGATCAAGGCCTCGATATGCCGGTCGAGGTTCTCCAGGCCCTTGAAGTAGGCGGCGAATGCCCGGTCGAACTTGTCGAAATGGCGCTCGTCCTTCACCAGGATGGCCCGGGCGAGGTAATAGAACGCGTCCATGTCGGCGAACACCACGCCCTTCTGCAAGGCATGGTGCAGGTCGAGCAGCTCGCGTACCGATACTGGCACCTTGGCCGCGCGCATTTCATTGAACAGGTTGAGCAGCATGGCCCGGCTCCTGTCAGCGGTTGCCGCGCCGGCTCATGAAGGCCAGGCGCTCGAGCAGCTGCACGTCCTGCTCGTTCTTGACCAGGGCCCCGGCCAGCGGCGGGATGGCCTTGGTCGGGTCGCGTTCGCGCAGCACCGCTTCGCCGATGTTGTCGGCCATCAGCAGCTTGAGCCAGTCGACCAGCTCGGAGGTGGACGGTTTTTTCTTCAGGCCCGGGACCTTGCGCACGTCGAAGAACACGTCCAGCGCCTCGCTGACCAGCGACTGGCTGATGTTCGGGTAGTGCACGTCGACGATCTGCTGCAGCGTGGCGCGGTCGGGGAAGGCGATGTAGTGGAAGAAGCAGCGGCGCAGGAAGGCGTCGGGCAGCTCTTTCTCGTTGTTGGAGGTGATGATGATGATCGGGCGCTGCTTGGCCTTGATCGTCTCGTCGATCTCGTAGACGTAGAACTCCATCTTGTCGAGTTCCTGCAACAGGTCGTTGGGGAACTCGATGTCGGCCTTGTCGATCTCGTCGATCAGCAGGATCACCCGCTCGTCGGCCTCGAAGGCCTCCCACAGCTTGCCCTTCTTCAGGTAGTTGCGCACGTCGTGGACCTTGTCCACGCCCAGCTGCGAGTCGCGCAGGCGGCTGACCGCGTCGTACTCGTACAGGCCTTGGTGGGCCTTGGTGGTCGACTTGATGTGCCAGGTGATCAGGCGGGCGCCGAAGGAGGCGGCCAGTTGCTCGGCAAGCATGGTCTTGCCGGTGCCGGGCTCGCCCTTGACCAGCAGTGGGCGCTCCAGGGTGATGGCCGCGTTGACCGCCAGCTTCAGGTCGTCTGTGGCGACGTAGTCGCGGGTGCCTTCGAACTTCATGAACCGATCCTCTGCGGGGGGCCGCGCGGGCCCTTTCGCCGGCAAGCCGGCTCCTACGGGAACTGGCTTGTCGGCGGAAGGGGCGGGGCGGGCAACACATGTTGGTGATTTGTCAGCGACTATAACCCCGCACTTGGCGGCTGCAAACGCAGACCGGGTATTCAGTCCCTGAATGGTCCGTCACCCCGCGCCCTGGAACGGGCTTTACGCCCTGGCAAGGCAGGCTTACCCTTGAAGGTCAATCCGCCCGTCCATGCATTCAAGGGACCCCTGCCATGAGCCGTATCTACGCCGACAATGCCCATTCCATCGGCAACACGCCGCTGGTGCAGATCAACCGCATCGCCCCGCGCGGGGTGACCATCCTGGCCAAGATCGAGGGGCGCAACTCGGGGTATTCGGTGAAGTGCCGGATCGGCGCCAGCATGATCTGGGACGCCGAGAGCAGCGGCAAGCTCAAGCCGGGCATGACCATCGTCGAACCCACCTCGGGCAACACCGGCATCGGCCTGGCCTTCGTCGCCGCCGCCCGTGGCTACCGGCTGGTGCTGACCATGCCCGACTCGATGAGCCTGGAGCGACGCAAGGTACTGAAAGCGCTGGGCGCCGAGCTGGTGCTGACGGACAAGGCCAAGGGCATGAAAGGCGCCATCGAGAAGGCCAACGAGATCGTCGCCTCGGACCCTGCCCAGCACTTCCTGCCAGGCCAGTTCGACAACCCGGCCAACCCCGCCATCCACGAGAAGACCACCGGCCCGGAAATCTGGAACGACACCGATGGTGCGGTCGATGTGCTGGTGGCCGGTGTCGGCACTGGCGGTACCATCACTGGTGTGTCGCGCTACATCAAGCACACCCAGGGCAAATCGATCCTGTCGGTGGCGGTGGAGCCGGTGAACTCGCCGCTGATCAGCCAGACCCTGGCCGGCGAGGAGCTCAAGCCCAGCCCGCACAAGATCCAGGGCATCGGCGCCGGCTTCGTGCCGAAGAACCTCGACCTGTCGATCGTCGACCAGGTCGAGACGGTCACCGAGGAAGAGTCCAAGGCCATGGCCATCCGCCTGATGCAGGAGGAGGGCATCCTCTGCGGCATCTCCTGCGGCGCGGCCATGGCGGCGGCCGTGCGCCTGGCCGAGAAGCCCGAGATGCAGGGCAAGACCATCGTGGTGATCCTGCCGGACTCGGGCGAGCGCTACCTGTCGAGCATGCTGTTCAGCGACATGTTCACCGAGCAGGAAAACCAGCAGTAACCTTGAGGGGCTGCGTTGCAGCCCATCGCGACACAAGGCCGCTCCCACAACAGATCGTGCACTCCTGTGGGAGCGGCCTCGTGTCGCGAAAGGGACGCGCAGCGTCCCCAGGATTTCCACTTCACCGATGATCCGGCGCAATACCGGATCCAGACCTTTATTGCACAATCCTTAACACTGCGATCCTGCCCCGGTTGTTTTTACCCGGGCAGGATGGGTTTATGATGTCCGGCTATCCGGGGATGGCCAGATTTCCCCTCCAAGGAGTGTTGCATGACCTTTTCCTTCGTCGCCAAGGCAGGTGTCCTGCTGGTGTTCTTCGGCAGTGTGCTGTTCGTGCACCTGCGCGGCAAGGCGCGCCTGCCGGTGCTGCGCCAGTTCGTCAACCATTCGGCGCTGTTCGCCCCCTACAACAGCCTGATGTACCTGTTCTCCGGCGTGCCCTCCAAACCGTACCTGGACCGCCAGCGCTTCCCGGAGCTGGACGTGCTCAAGGACAACTGGGAGGTGATCCGCGAGGAGGCCATGCGCCTGTTCGACGAGGGTTACATCCGCGCCGCGGAAAAAGACAACGACGCCGGTTTCGGCTCCTTCTTCAAGAAGGGCTGGAAGCGTTTCTACCTGAAGTGGTACGACAAGCCGCTGCCGTCGGCCGAGGCGCTCTGCCCGAAGACCGTCGAACTGGTCAGCGGCATCCCGAATGTCAAAGGCGCGATGTTCGCGCTGTTGCCCGGTGGCAGCCACCTGAACCCGCACCGCGACCCGTTCGCCGGCTCCCTGCGCTATCACCTGGGCCTGTCCACCCCCAACTCGGACAACTGCCGCATCTACGTCGACGGCCAGCCATACGCCTGGCGTGACGGCGAGGACGTGATGTTCGACGAAACGTTCGTGCACTGGGTCAAGAACGAGACCGAAGTCACCCGCGTGATCCTGTTCTGCGACGTCGAGCGCCCGCTCAACAGCCCGCTGATGACCCGCATCAACCGCAAGGTCAGCGCCTTCCTCGGCCGCGCCACCGCGCCGCAGAACACCGATGACGAACGCGTCGGCGGGATCAACCAGGCCTACGCCTGGAGCAAGCGCTTCAGCAATGTCATCAGCACCCGCGTCAAGCAGTTCAAGCGCGCCAACCCCAAGGCCTACCGCGTGCTGCGGCCGGTGCTGGCGGTCGTCGTCGCCTACGCGCTGTACCGCTGGTTGTTCTGACATTTCGCCGGCAAGCCGGCTCCTACAGAAATGCGCTACCCCTGTAGGAGCCGGCTTGCCGGCGAACAAGGCCGACAAGGCGTATTGCCCAAGCCTCGATTCACCGCTATATTCCGAACGACTCACTTCCCAGAAGACCTGTTCATGCCAGCCATCCCTTCCACCACCGCTTACGTTCTCGCGCCTGTCGCGGGCGTGGTCGTGCGTGGCAGCCAGCAGCCGGCCATGATCAGTCACTACCCACCACCTGTCAGTGGCGTCGTAGGCGGCGTAGCTCCGCCCACTCGCGCAGTCGTGGTGCTGGGCTGACCGGCCGCTGGCCGTCTCCCCACCGCACGCGCACCCTACTGAACACGGTCGGCCATCCCCTCGTTATGCGATAGGCCCTCCGTACGGCTCATTTGCCCGTATACAGGTGGCAATACATGTCTGTCTTATCCAAAGCATCCGTGGCCTCGGCGGCCACCACCAGCCTGTTCGTCCTGCTGTGGAGCAGCGGGGCGATCGTCTCCAAACTTGGCCTGGCCCAGGCCAGCCCGTTCGCCTTCCTGCTGTTGCGCTCGGCGCTGGCACTGTGCGGCCTGCTGCTGATCAGCCCGATGCTCGGGCTGCGCTGGCCGCGCGGTCGCGGCGCGATCCTGCGTGCCTTGGGCACCGGGGGCGTGCTGCTCGGCGCCTACCAGATCTTCTACCTGCTGGCGTTGAACACCCATGTCACCCCGGGTGTCATGGCCACGGTCATGGGCGTGCAGCCGATCCTCACCGTGGTCCTGATGGAGCGCCAGCGTTCCTTCAGCCGCTTGTTCGGGCTAGGGCTTGGCTTGGCCGGGTTGGTGATGGTGGTCTACCAGGGCATCAACCTGGGCGGGGTGTCGCTCGCCGGCATGCTGTTCGCCCTGCTGGCGCTGGCCAGCATGACCCTGGGCTCGATCCTGCAGAAGCGCATCACCGACAACCCCATGGGGACCTTGCCTCTGCAGTATCTGGCTGGGTTTGCCCTGTGCGCGGTGTTCGCGCCGTTCCAGGCGTTGCATGTCGAATGGAACATGAGCTTCATCGGCGCTTTGTTGTGGATGGGGCTGGTGGTATCGCTGCTGGCGACCTTGCTGCTGTACCGGCTGATCGCCAAGGGCAACCTGGTCAACGTCACCAGCTTGTTCTACCTGGTGCCGGCGGTGACCGCGGTGATGGACTTCATCATCTTCGGTAATCGCCTGGCGCCGTTGAGCCTGCTGGGGATGGGGCTGATCGTGGTCGGGCTGCTGTTCGTGTTCCGCAAGCCGGCGCTACGCGCAGCCGAGGCGTAAACCTGTAGGAGCCAGCCTTGCTGGCGAATGCGGCCGCCTTCGCCAGCAAGGCTGGCTCCTACAAGGACGAATCATGCTCTGGCAGGTTTGAGTACCAGCCAGAGCGCCGCACCAATCAACACCCCGCCATACAGATGCGCCATCGACAGCGGCTCATCCAGCAGCCACGCCCCCCACAGCACCCCGAACACCGGAATCAGGAAGGTCACGGTACTGGCCTTGACCGGCCCGATCTCGGCCAGCAGGCGGAAGTACAGGATGTAGGCGAACGCGGTGCACAGCAGCCCCAGGCCCAACAACGACAGCCACACCTCCCAACCGCCCCAGCTGGCCGGTGGCTGGGTCAGTGCGCTCCAGGCGAACAGCGGGCTGAGCAGCAACGTGGCCCCCAGCATGCTGCCCAGCGCCGACAGCCGGCTGTCCAGCCCGGCGACCCAACGCCGGGCGAGGAAGCCCGCGAAGCCATAGCAGGTGGTCGCCGCAAGGCATGCCAGGGCGCCCTGCACCAGGGCCATGTCCAGCGCCACCGGGCCGGCGCCGCTGAGGATCCCGACGCCGAACAGGCCGAGGAAGATCCCGCACAGCTTGGGCAGGGTCATCGCCTCGCGGAAGAACAAGGCCCCGATCAGCACGCCCATCAACGGCGTGGTGGCGTTGAAGATCGCCGAGTAACCGGCCGGCAGCACCTGTGCGGCCACCGAATAGAAGGTTGCCGGGATCCCGGAGTTGATCATCCCCAGCACCAGGCAGGCTCCCAGCTTGCCCTGGAAGTCCCAGCGCACCCGTGCCGCGGCCAGAATCGCCACCAGGCCCAGGCAGGCGATGGACACGCGGAAGAACGCCGTCGGCACCGTGCCGAGCTCAGGGGCGATGATGCGCATGAACAGGAAGCTTGCCCCCCAGACGGCGGCGAGGGTCAGCAGGCGGGCTAGGGCGGTAGGGCTCACGGTATTCTCCGGCGGTAGGGCAGGGGCGCGAGTGTACGTCAGGGGATGGGCGGGATTCTTGTGCTTTCTTGCTGTGTAAACGGGGAGGCTGTTCGCCGGCAAGCCGGCTCCTACTGGATTGTGGGGGCTGGCTTGCCGGTGAATGGAATGGGCTAAGCTCAGCGCTGCACCCAGCACCGGAGGCCCCGTATGTCCCAACCCTGGCCCGCCGCCGAGATCGCCCGCGTGATCCTCGACGGTTTCGACGACTACCGCGAGCATTTCCGCCGCATCACCCTCGGTGCCCGCGAGCGCTTCGAGCAGGCACGCTGGCAGGACATCCAGCGCGCGGCAGCGGCGCGGATCAACCTGTATGAAGAGAAGGTCGCCGAGGTCAACGGCTGGCTGCGCAAAGGGTTCGAAGGGCAAGTGCTGCTGGATGTCGAGCAGTGGCCGCTGGTCAAGAACGCCTATATCCGCCTGATCGACCCGCGCCTGGACGATGAATTGTCGGAGACCTGGTACAACTCGCTGTTCTGCAGCCTGTTCAGCCATGACCAGATCAGCGACGGCTGCATGTTCATCCACACCACCCGGCCCTCGATGCGCGTCCATGAGCGTGCGGCGCAAACGCGCACCTATGCGCTGACGGACAGGCTCAAGGGGCTGTTGCGGGCAATCTTCGCCGACTATGCGTTCGACGTGCCCTATGGCGACCTGGAGGCCGACCTGTCACGCCTGGAGGAGCAACTGCGCGAGTGCCTGCCCGACTGGGTCTGCAAGGACCCGCAGCTGAAGATCGAACTGTTCACCCCGGTGCTCTACCGCAACAAAGGCGCCTACCTGGTCGGCCGTCTGTACACCCCCGACGAGCAGTGGCCGTTGGTGATCCCGCTGCTGCACCGCGAAGGGCACGGGATCGAGGCGGACGCGCTGATCACCGACGAAGCCGAAGTGTCGATCATCTTCTCCTTCACCCGCTCGTACTTCATGGTCGACGTGCCGGTGCCGGGTGAGTTCGTCAATTTCCTCAAGCGCATCCTGCCGGGCAAGCACATCGCCGAGCTGTACACCTCGATCGGTTTCTACAAGCACGGCAAGTCGGAGTTCTACCGCGCCCTGATCAACCACCTGGCCAACAGCGACGACCGTTTCGTGATGGCCCCGGGGGTGCGTGGCATGGTCATGAGCGTGTTCACCCTGCCGGGCTTCAACACCGTGTTCAAGATCATCAAGGACCGCTTCTCGCCGTCGAAGACCGTCGACCGCGCCACGGTGATCGAGAAGTACCGCCTGGTAAAAAGCGTCGACCGTGTCGGGCGCATGGCCGATACCCAGGAGTTCGCCGATTTTCGCTTCCCGCAGGGCAAGTTCGACCCCGAATGCCTGGCCGAACTGCTGGAGGTGGCGCCCTCCACCGTGAGCCTGGAAGGCGACACGGTGCTGATCCGCCACTGCTGGACCGAACGGCGCATGACCCCGCTCAACCTGTACCTGGAGCATGCCAGCGAGGGTCAGGTGCTGGAGGCGCTGGAGGACTATGGGTTGGCGATCAAGCAACTGGCGGCGGCGAATATCTTCCCGGGTGACATGCTGCTGAAGAACTTCGGTGTCACCCGCCATGGCCGGGTGGTGTTCTACGACTACGACGAGATCAGCTTTCTTACGGAGGTCAACTTCCGGCATATCCCGCCGCCGCGCTACCCCGAGGACGAGATGTCCGGGGAGCCGTGGTATTCGATCGGGCCGCACGATGTATTTCCCGAGGAGTTCCCGCCGTTCCTGTTCGCCGATATCGGCCAGCGGCGGTTGTTCAGCCGGTTGCATGGGGAGTTGTATGACGCTGATTACTGGAAGGGGCTGCAGGAGGCCATTCGTGCCGGGAAAGTGATCGATGTGTTTCCTTACCGGCGTAAGTCGCGTTGATAGCGGTTCGCCGGCGTGGATCCCCTGTAGGAGCGGCTTCAGCCGCGATGCAGACAACGCGGTGCCTGGCACCCGCTTCGCGGGTGATCGCGGCTAAAGCCGCTCCTACAGAGGCCTTACTCAACGCTTCAGGCACTTCATTTCACTGAAATCCGCCCGTACCTTGCCCAACTGCTGCTGCAGGTACTGACGCTGCGCCGGGCTGCTCTGTTTCATCAGGTCCACCAGCAGGCTGCGCGCCTCCTGCTCGCTGGTCTGGAACGCCTGGCGGTACTCCGGCGTCCACAGGCTCTCCTTGCGCTGCAGCAACTGCGCCAGGCGCGGCTCGAAACTGGCGTCGCCACGCTGGTTCAGCGCCAGCACCAGCTGTTGCTGCCAGTGGGCGCGGTTGGCGATCCACTGGCGGTTCTGGTCGCCCAGGGCCTGGGACCAGCGCATCACCCGCTGATGCTGCTCGGTGCTGAGCTCGCCCAGCCAGGGCTCCAGGCGCTTCTGCATGCGCGTGGCGCGCTGCTCGATCTGCTTGACCAGCGGCGTATCGGCGTAGGCTTTCTGACGCTTGGCGATGTCGGCACGAAACGCCCGGCGCATCTCGGCCACCTGCTCGTCGTTCATGCCGCGCAGCAGTTCGGTGGCCGAGGGGGTGATGGCCACGGCGACCCGGCCGATGGCCTGGCGCGCCTCCCGGGCACGCTGTTGCAAGGCGCCATCGGTCACCGCGTCGTTGGCGACCATCGAGCGCACCTGGTCGAGCCAGTCGAGGTAGCCGGGCAACTGCGTGCGGCAGTGCCAGGCCAGTTGCTCCTTGAGCCGTTCGTCGAGCAAACGCTTCTGCTCGCGGTTCATGTCCAGGTAGTCGCCCAGCGACCAGGGTACCAGGTGGTCGAGGTTGCGGTAGGCCACGTCGATGCGGTTGCAGGCCGCCAGGGCGATGGCGACAGCAACGGCGATGAGCAGGCGCTTGAGCATGGGCGGATCCCTGCTGGGCTGGGATGCAAGGGGGGCGCGGCAGTTCTGAGCGAATGGACGCTCGGGCGGCCGGGCGGGTCAGGTGTTAGAATAGCCGCCTTGTCTTGAGGATCTTCGGAAATGGCTCTGCTTGGGCGTTACAACAGTTTGCAAATCGTGAAACACGTGGAATTCGGCCTGTACCTGGACGGCGGCGCCGACGGCGAAATCCTGCTGCCACGGCGTTACTTCCCCAAGGACGCCGAACTGGAGCTCGACGACTGGCTCAACGTGTTCATCTACCTCGACAGCGAAGACCAGCTGATCGCCACCACCGAAAAGCCGAAAATGCAGGTGGGCGAGTTCGCCAGCCTCAAGGTCAAGGACATCAACGGCGCCGGCATCTTCCTCGACTGGGGCCTCTCGAAGGACCTGCTGATGCCGTACTCGGAAGAGTCCAGGCCGCTGAAGATCGGCGACTACTGCGTGGTCCACGCCTACCTCGACAAGCGCACCCGGCGCATCACCGCCACCGCCAAGCTGGACCGCTACCTGGACCGCACCCCGGTGGACTACAAGGCCGGCCAGCCGGTCGAGCTGCTGGTGGCCGGCGAGACACCGATGGGCTTCAAGGCGATCATCAACAACCGCCACTGGGGCCTGATCCACAAGAACGAGGTGTTCAAGTTCCTGCGCTCGGGCATGCACGAGAAGGGCTTCATCAAGGAAGTGCGCCATGACGGCAAGATCGCCCTGAGCCTGCAGCCGGTCGGCGAGGCGCTGGCCGACACCCTGCAGGAGCAGATCATGCAACGCCTGGAGGCGGCCGGCGGTGTGCTGCCGGTGTGCGACAAGAGCGACCCGGCGGTGATCAGCCAGATGTTCAATGTCAGCAAGGGCAACTTCAAGAAGGCGATCGGCGCGCTGTTCAAGCAGGGCCGGATCGTCATCCATGACGATCGCATCGAACGGGCCTGATCAGGCCTGCACGAAGGTCCGGAAGTCCAGCTGCTCGCCACCCGGTCGGGTGTCGCGCAGCAGCGAATCGCGGTCGGCGCTCAGGGCCAGGCTGATGGTGGAGCGGCGCTTGCCGGGGTGGCGCACCTCCATCTGCTCCTGATGCGCGCGCAGGAAGTTGACCGGCACCTTCAGGTGCTGCAATTCGTCGGTTTCCGGGGTGTGCAGCAGCAGGTTGACCCAGTCGGGCTGGCCTTTGCGCAGCAGTGCCACCGGCACTTCGAACCACCACAGGTTGCGCTTCTTGTCGAGGATGGCGAACAGGGTGTTGTCGCGGTCGAGCACCGGCCGGGTCAGCGCCGCGTTGCGGCAGGCGATGGCGGTGGGTTTGTCGAGTTTCATGCAGGTTCCTGCGGGTTGACGCTAGAAAGGCCTGCCATTGTGCTGGGTGGCGCGGGGCGCGGCAAGCGCCGAACCTGTAGGAGCCGGCTTTGCCGGCGAAAGCGCCGGTATAGTCAACACACCAACATGCCCCTGTTTGCCATTCGGCAGGCCCTGTTCAAACAATTTGAAACTCTGGCGCAAGCCTGCGGGTCGATCGGTTGTCGACACGATTTCCCGTGTCTTTCCCGCAAGGAGTTTTCCCATGAGCGGTACCAAAGACAAAGCGAAAGGGCTGGCCAACGAGGCCGTGGGCAACATCAAGCAGGGCGTCGGCAAGGTCACCGGCAACGACCGCCTGCGCGCCGAAGGCAAGGCCCAGGAAATCAAGGGCGAAGCGCAGCAGGCGGTGGGCAAGGTCAAGGACGCGGTGAAGAAGCCTTGATAAACCGGTGATCCACGCGATCTGTAGGAGCCAGCTTGCTGGCGAACGGGCATGAAGGTGCTGTTCGCCAGCAAGCTGGCTCCTACGGTTTCGTCATTCCTATGTAGCCGTTTTCTTGCATTTGGCGTTGAGTAGTCACAGCGGCGGCGTGGTCTATTAGACTTGTCCGTATTGCCACGACGATCAAAGCGGCGAAAGGAGACGCTATGATTTTCCCCGACCTGCGCGGCTTGCCCCTGCACCGCGTGCTGGTGCGCACCGTCAAGGAATTCCTCGATGACGAGATGTCCACCTATGCGTCTGCGCTGGCCTACCAGATGCTGTTCTCGCTGTTCCCCTTCCTGCTGTTCCTGATCGCCCTGATCGGTTTCCTGCACCTGCCGGACTTCTTCTCCTGGCTGCGCCTGCAATCCGAACTGGTGCTGCCACCCCAGGCCCTGGAGCAGGTCAATCCGGTGATCGACCAATTACAGCAATCGAAAGGCGGCCTCCTGTCGGTGGGTATCGTGATCGCCTTGTGGACCGCTTCGGCCGGCGTGCGCCTGATGATGAGCGCGATGAACGCCGCCTACGACGTGCCGGAAGGGCGGCCGGTGTGGAAGCGCTTCCCCTTGTCGATCATCTACACCGTTGGCATCGCCGGCATGCTGCTGGCGGCGGCCGCGTTGATGGTGCTGGGGCCGCAGGTCATGGAGTGGATCGCTTCGCAGGTGGGGCTGGAAGAGGCGGTGGTGGTGGTGTGGACCATCCTGCGCTGGCCGGCGATCATCATCCTGATGATGGTGGCGGTGGCCTTGATCTACTACGTCATGCCCGATGTGAAGCAGAAATTCCGCTTCATCACCCCCGGCTCGGTGCTGGCGGTGGTGGTGTGGATCGTCGCTTCCCTGGGCTTTGCCTACTACGTGAAGACGTTCGCCGACTACAACGCCATGTACGGCAGCATCGGTGCGATCATCGTGCTGTTGCTGTACTTCTACATTTCTGCCGCCGTGCTGCTGCTGGGGGCGGAGATGAACGCGGTGATCGAACACCTGTCGGCCGAAGGCAAGAACCCCGGCGAGAAGGACTTCGCGGGCGACCAGCACCGGGATACCATCACCGTGCTTGGCCATGAGCACCCTGTCGAACACGCCCCCCAGACCCGCGAGCCGAATACCTGATGATCCGTGACATTCTGAAGATGGGCGATGAACGCCTGCTGCGCATCGCCCCGCCGGTCCCCGAGCACATGCTGGGCAGCGCAGAGTTGCGCCAGCTGATCGACGACATGTTCGAAACCATGGCCCACGTCGGTGGCGTGGGCCTGGCCGCGCCGCAGATCGGCATCGACCTGCAACTGGTGATCTTCGGCTTCGAGCGCAGCGAACGCTACCCGGATGCCGAAGCCGTGCCGCGGACCATCCTGCTCAACCCAGTGATCACGCCGATGTCCACCGAGGTCGAGGACGGCTGGGAAGGTTGCCTCTCGGTGCCGGGGCTGCGTGGCGTGGTGCCGCGCTACAAGCACATCAGCTATACCGGTGTCGACCCCGACGGCAACCCGATCGACCGCTTTGCCGATGGCTTCCATGCGCGGGTGGTGCAGCATGAGTGCGATCACCTGATCGGCCGTTTGTACCCCTCGCGTATTCAGGACTTCAGCAAGTTCGGCTACACCGAGGTGCTGTTCCCCGGTCTGGATGTGGCCGAGGACTGACCCCGCGTCATCGCCAACAGTGGCTTGCTGCGCTGGTAGCGGGCCAGGCGCGAGGCCAGGGCTTCGGGCAGGTCGCTGGTGGGCGTGAAGCCCAGGCGCTGGTAGAACCCCTCCAGGTCCGGATGGCAGAACAGCCAGGTTGGGCCCGGGCGCGCCGTCAAGGCCGCCTCGACCAGGCGTGACGCGACCTGCCGCCCACGCCACTGTGGCGCGACGAACAGGCCGGTAAGCCAGTGTCCGTCAGCCTCGGCCTGCAGGCTCATCCCTCCAACGATTTCATCGGCACGTGCCACCCACAGCTCTCCCTCGCCGTTGGCGCGCATGCGCGAGCCGTGCTGTCGATAGAAGTGCTCCAGCAGGCGGCGTTGCAACTGTGGAAGAGGGATGCAGGTCAGCGCGGTCAAAAGTGTTCTCACCGTAGGAGCCGGCTTGCCGGCGAATGCGCCAGAACAGGCACCTACCCATTCGGCCCCTGAACGTCAGGCCGAGCTTTGTCGCAGATTGTTGCAAATCCGGCAAGGGTGAATATCCGACCTAAGGGTTCAACTATTCCGAACGGGGAGTAGACTTTCCCTCATCCCCCCGGCAGTACGATAAAGCGGGATCGGTACTTCGTGTCATCCCTGCAGTCGATGACAACTTCTCCGCGCCATTGACGGCATCAGAAGTCACGCGATCAGCTTGATAGCCATCAAGGTCGATATCCATGAAAGCCTTACTGATTCTTGCATTGGTCGGTATGTCCCCGTTCGCCTTCGCGGACCAGGCCAAGACCGCAGACACCCAACCCGCGGTCGAGCAGTACGACTATTCCACCAACCTCGACATCAAGCGTGTGATCAGCTTGTCGACCATCCCCAACGTGTGTGAAGTGGTGCCTGCCACCATGACCTACGAGGACCATCAGGGGCAGGTGCATACCCTCCAGTACCGCGCCCTGGGCGAGGGTTGCCGGTTGAATTGAGCCGTACAAAAAAGGTTCTTGGGAGCGAGTTAACCTCGAGCCTTGTGCAATCCCTGTGGGAGCGGCCTTGTGTCGCGAAAGGGCTGCGTAGCAGCCCCAGATTCCAGTGTTGGCTTAAAGGTCGCCGGGGCCGCTTTGCGGCCCTTTCGCGACACAAGGCCGCTCCCACAGACTCAGGCGTTAATCCCGAACTCCCTGCAAGGCAGTTGCTCCCACGAGCTCCAGCCCCTGCTTCAACTGCGCCCGGCTGTGCGCCGCCGACAGGCTGACCCGCACCGCCCGTACGCTGTCCGTGCCCACCGCGAACACGCTGGCCGGCACGATCTCCACCCCCTGCGCCCGACACCGGGCAACTACTGCCTCGGCGTCTCCTGGCGTGGCCAGCCAGGCATGAGGCGACGGCACGCCGGCGATCGGCAGCGCATCCCCCAGTAGCGCCCGCGCCAGGCGCCAGCGTTCGCCAAGTTCCTCCCGCTGCCAGGCCAGGCGCCGGGCGGCGGTGCCGTCGGCGATCCACTGGCAGGCGATGCGCAGGTTCAAGGGTGATACCGACCAGTGGGTAGCCTGGGCGTAAGGGTCGATCTGCTCCAGTAACGCGGGCCGGGCCGCGATCCAGCCCAGGCGCAGGCCGGCAGCCACGGTCTTGGACAAGCTGCTGATCAGCACGCCACGGCCTTCGAGCAACGGGTAGAGCGGTGGCCGATCAGTCAGTGCGCCATACACATCATCCTCGATCACCAGCAACTCATGACGCTTGGCGACCTCCGCCAGCGCCCGACGCCGGGCTTCGTCCATGCAGGCCCCGGTGGGATTGTGCAGGGTCGGGGTGGTCACCAGAATCCTTGCACCGCTTGCCCGGGCGACACGGTCCAGTTCATCCGGGCGCAGGCCCTGGTCATCCAGGGCCACGCCATGCACCGGCAGGCGCAGCTGGCGGCAGGCGGCCTTGATGCCCGGTGCGGTCAGCGCCTCGACCATCACCGGCTCACCCGCCTGGCACAACGACTGCAACACGAGGGTCAACGCCTGCTGGGCACCGCCGCAGAGCAGCACCTCCTCCGGTGCCAGGTCCAGCCCGCGATTGGCCAGCCAGCGGGCGCCTTGGATTCGCCCCAGCATGAGTTGGTCGGGCCCCAGGTAATGGTCGAGCAGGGCGGTTTCACCCTGTTCGAGCAAGACGCGCAGGCTGTGCTCCAGGTCGCGATTGTGCGGATCGGCCACAGGCACGTTGGTCGACAGGTCGATCAGCGGGTGCTGGTGATCAGGCTGCTTGAGGCGGAACAGCGTCGCCTCCTTGCTCCCCGCCAGCACATAGGTGCCGCGGCCCACTTCACCGGAGACCAGGTGCCGCGCCGCCGCTTCGCGGTAGGCCTGCTGCGTGGTGCTGGGGTTCAGCCCCAAGGCCCAGGCCAGGCGCCGTTGCGGTGGCAGGCGCTGGCCGACCGTGAGCTCGCCGCGCTCGATGGCGCTGGCGATGGCGTCGACCAACGCGAGATAGCGGGGCTGGCTGTTGTCCGGCAGTGTTGGCGTCCACACGAAATTGCTACCCATGCAATATATCCTTGGACCCATACAATGCCCGGCGCTTAGCATCGGTTCAACCCCAACCGATGAAGGATGCCCGCCATGTTCGACCTGCCTGCCCTGCGCGAAGCCGCCACATTCGTCCACCAGCACGTTCCGCCAACCCCGCAGCATGCCTGGCCGCTGCTGGCCGAGCGGCTGGGCTGCCAGGTGTGGGTCAAGCACGAGAACCATGCGCCCACCGGTGCCTTCAAGGTGCGCGGTGGCCTGGTCTACGTGCGCGCGCTGTTGGCCAGCGGCCAGGTGCCGCGCGGGCTGGTTACCGCAACCCGGGGCAACCACGGCCAGAGCATGGCCCTGGCGGCGCGCCAGGCCGGCCTGCCGCTGGTGATCGTGGTGCCGCAAGGCAACTCCCGCGAGAAGAACGCCGCCATGCGCGCACTGGGCGCCGAACTGGTGGAGCACGGCGTCGACTTTGATGTGGCTCGGGAGGAAGCGGCGAGGATCGCCGAGGCCCGTGGCTATGCGATGGTGCCGTCGTTCCACCCGGAACTGGTGCGCGGCGTGGCCACCTATGCCCTGGAGCTGTTCGAGGCAGTGAGCGGACTGGATTGCGTGTACGTACCGATCGGCATGGGCTCGGGTATCTGCGGGCTGATCCAGGCGCGCAACCTGCTGGGGCTGGACACCGAGATCGTCGGCGTGGTCTCCAGCGCTGCGGACGCCTATGCCCAGAGCTTCGAGCTGGGGCGCATCGTCACCACCGCCACCGCCGATACCTTCGCCGACGGTATGGCCTGCCGCGTGCCCCATCCGGAGGCCTTCGCCCTGGTCCGCGAAAATGCCGCGCGCATCGTGCGGGTGGATGACCGTGAGATCGCGGCCGCCATGCGCCTTTACCATGAAGCCACTCACAACACGGCCGAAGGCGCCGGCGCCGCAGCCTTGGCGGCGTTGCTGCAGGAGCGCGAGCGCCAGGCCGGCAAGCGTGTCGCGGTGGTGCTCAGTGGGGCGAATGTGGACCGGGGGCGGTATGCGCAGGTGTTGGCGGGGGATGAAAAATCCTGAATGAATGTTGGGGCAAAAGTGCTTTCCCGGTTTGGTAGCATTTTTGCCCGTTCGCAATGTGTTTCAGGAGAACGATGATGGGTTGCATGCACTACAAAGGCTACGATGCCGGTGTTGAATACGATGCGTATGACCAGATATTCGTCGGTCGTGTACTCGGCGTGGTCGATATCATCAGTTTTCACGCCAGCACCTTGCCTGGGTTGCACATGGCATTTCAACAAGCCGTAGACGACTATCTTTCCGATTGCACCATCAAGCTGGAACCCCGCTGACTGCGTGCAATTTCTTCCTGTACGGCAAGCACACCCTCGGGTTCAATGGGCTCCCCTGAATTCGTCCAGAGTGTGCCATGCCCTTCTCCAACGGTTTCCTGCTCAGCCTGTCCCTTTGCCTGGATATCGGCATCGCCAATATCGCCATGATCACCCTGGCCATGCAGCGCGGGTTCCTCCAGGGGTTCTGGCTGGGCCTGGGCACCTGTGTCGGCGACCTGGTCTACGCGATTGCCGCGCTGGCCGGCATGACCGTGCTGCTGCAGTTCGAAAGCGTGCGCTGGACCCTGTGGCTGGGCGGCTCGGCACTGCTGGTGTGGTTCGCCCTGAAGATGCTGCTGGCGGCCTGGCGCGGCGGGCACCTGGAGTCGCGGGGCGAGGTGGTGGTGGAGTCGGGCTGGCGCGAGTTCCTGCGCGGGATCTTCCTGGCCATGTCCTCGCCCAGCGCCATCCTCTGGTTCGCGGCGGTGGGTGGGGTGCTGATCTCCAGGTCCGGTGGCGGCAGCCTGCTCGACGCTGGGTTGTTCCTGGGGGGCTTCTTCGCCGCCGGGCTGGTCTGGTGCCTGTCGCTGTGCGGCATCGCCAGCCATGGCGGGCGCCTGCTCGGTGATCGGCTGCTGACGTGGTCCTACCTGCTGTCGGCGGCCATTTTCTGCTATTTCGCGGTGTATGTGATTGTCTCCGGTTATCGCGAATTCATTCTCGCTGCATCCGTTTGAGTGCTCGTTGCGGATGTGTGGCGCGAACTTGTGCGTTGTTTTGTTTATAAGTTTGTTTAGATATTTTTAGGTTTGTGGGACGCCTCCTACTTTGTGTTGGGAAGCGTCTTATTGATTATTTTGTACGGGTATCTATTTGGCGTTATTTAATATAAAAACAAATTGAAATAAATTCGTGTTTCTCTTTTAAAATCATTTATTTGTGTGTGGGTGCGCAAAGGTTGCGCACTTTCATTGCCTTATGCTTCAGGTACTTCTCAACGGCTTCAACGCGCCCCGTACTTGCACTTTCGTGTGGGTGCGGCGCCGTGAGCGTACCTGGCATAAGGATGGCGAATGTTCGGATCAGGAGATCAGCCCCGATTCACCTTGCAGATCCACGGTGTTCAAACGGATTTGCAAGTATTGCGTTTCACCGGCAAGGAGGCGCTCGGCACGCCTTACCTGTTTGCAGTCGAACTGGTCAGCGAAGACCCGGCCATCGACCTGGAACACCTGCTGCACAAACTGGCGACCTTGCAGATCGGCGGCGACGGCCAGTGCATCCACGGGCAGATCGCCTGCGTCTCCCAGGGCGACACCGGCGCACGGCTGACCCACTACCGGCTGGAGCTGGTCCCACGCCTGGCCTACCTCGAACACAACCGCGACCTGCGCATCTTCCAGCAGCAGACCGTGCCGCAGATCATCGCCGCAGTGCTCAAGGCCCACGGCATCCTCGCCGACGCCTACCGCTTCCAGCTCGGCCCCACGGTCTACTCCAAGCGCGACTACTGCACCCAATACGACGAGACCGACCTCGCGTTCATCCAGCGCCTGTGCGCGGAGGAGGGGCTGCACTACCACTTCGAGCACAGCCCCGACGGCCACCTGCTGGTGTTCGGCGACGACCAGAGCGCCTTCCCGCGCCTGGCCCGGCCGACCCGCTTCGCGCCTGACAGTGGTCAGGCGCGGGACCAGCCGGTGGTCAACCAGTTCGGCGCGCGGGTGGCGGCCCGCACCGCCCGGGCCAGCCGGCGCGGCTACGACTTCGAGAAGCCCAACCTGGTGCTGCACGGCGCGCATCAACCCGAGCTGCCCGTGCCCCAGCCGGACGTCGAGGACTACGGCTTTCCCGGGGATTTCACCGACCGCGACGGCGCTCGCCATGTGAGCCAGCGATCCCTCGAAAGCCTTCGGGCCGACTACCTGCAAGCCGAGGGCAAGAGCGACCAGCCGGCCCTGCGCAGTGGTTACTTCTTCACGCTTGAAGCGCATCCCCGGGACGCCTGGAATGCCCTGTGGCTGCTGGCTGAGGTCACCCACGAAGGCCATCAGCCACAGGTCCTGGAAGAGGCCGGCGGCGAAGGCGGGGCGGCGACCTGGCAGGGCTATCGCAACCAGTTCAAGGCGCTGCCCTGGGGTACTCCCTATCGGCCACCGGCCCCCGGCCAACGGCCACGCATCCACGGCGCCCAGACCGCCAGGGTGACCGGCCCGGCAGGCGAGGAGATCCACTGCGACGCGTTTGGCCGGATCAAGGTGCAGTTCCACTGGGACCGCGACGGCCAGCGCGACGAAAAGACCAGCTGCTGGCTGCGCGTGGCCAGCAACTGGGCGGGCAACGGCTACGGCAGCCTGGTCATTCCCCGGGTTGGCATGGAAGTGCTGGTGGCGTTCCTCGACGGCGACCCCGACCGGCCGGTGGTCGCCGGCTGCCTGTACAACGCCGCGCACCTGCCGCCCCTGGAACTGCCCGCCAACAAGACCCGCAGCGTGTTCAAGACGGCCAGCTCGCCGGGGGCTGAGGGCAGCAACGAACTGCGCATCGAGGACCGCCAGGGGCAGGAGCAGATCTTCATTCACGCCCAGCGCGACTGGGAGCAGAACGTTGGCAACGACCAGCGCGTTCAGGTCCGCAACGAGCGTCACGACGCTGTGCACGGCGATGTCCACAGCGAGTACCACGCCCAGCAACACCGCACCGTGCATGGCGACCGCAAGACCGAGTTGCGCGGCGACGATCACCTGAGCATCGCCAACTCCCGGCACATGAAGCTCGGCCAGGCATTGCTGGTCGAGGCCGGGCAGGAGGTCCACCTGTCAGCCGGCAGGCGGCTGGTGCTCGATGCCGGCTGCGAGGTGGTGCTGCGCGCCGGTGGCGGTTTCCTGCGGGTCGATGCCAGTGGCGTGACACTTAGCAAAGCCTACTGTGTCGACGCCAACGGACAGGTCGCCGGTGGCACCCCAGCCATGCCGCTGCCGCCGGGCGCCACCGCCCAGGCCGAGCAGGCGGTGACAGGCCGGCCGCTGACCCAGGCGCAGCTCGACACCTTCCGCCGCAACGCCGCGTTCTGCGAAGAGTGCGAGCGGTGCAAGGAGGGCGCCTGTGAACTGTGAAGCCCTCACCCCCGAAGCCTGGCTCGCGACCAATCCCCTGGCCGATGGTGAACGCCTGTACGTGGTGTTCGGCAGCGTCAGCGAGGCCGACGCGCTGGCGGCCTACCGCCGCCACGACGGCCTTCAAGTGCCCATGCCGTTGTGGAAAGGCACCCCTTACGCCGGCTGGCTCGAAGCCATGCCCTACCTGGTGGAGGCCGCGCCCCAGGGCGAGTTCCTCGCCTGGTGCGGCACGGTCCGCTGCCGTGACTGGGGCTGGCTGGCGGTGTCGTCGCACCCGCCCGCGCAGGTGTTCGACTACCTGCGCAGCCTGACCCAGGTGAAGCTGCCGGACGGCACCGCCGTGTTCCTGCGCCTGTGGGACGGCCACCAGTTGCTGGCCCTGCTCGACCACGAACAGGTTGGGTCGCCCGCGTTGCTGCCGGTGTTCAGCCGGGTCTGGAGCAACGGCCAGGCGCGCTCGCTGCGCCAGGCCGCGCGTTTGAACATCGAGCCATTCCCCTGGTGGCCGGTCAGCGCCGAACTGCTCGAGCACCTGCACCGGCGCGACCCCGGCCCGGTCATCGACAACCTCATGCAATGGCTGCGCGAGGTCCACCCCGATCTCTACTTCGCCCTCCCCGAGGCCACCCTGCGCTGCAAGGTCGAGCGCCTGGCCCTGGGTGCCCCGCTCGACACGCCAGCCATGGAACGGCTGCTGGCGCACGTGAACAAGGACATCACCCCATGAGCCTCCTGATCTACGCCAAGTTCCTCTACGACAACCTCGACGCCCGCAAGCCCGACGGCCCGGCGCGGATCACCCATTTCCGCCAGCACAGCCTGGCCACTTTCGAAAAGTTGCAGGACAGCCTGTGGCTGGGCTGGGCGCTGAACCTGGAGCAGGAGCTGCGCTTCACCGACAGCGAGGGCAACGAGGTGCTGCGCCAGGCCAAGGGGCTGGGGGCGCGCGCGATCACCGGCTACGCCAATTGCCCGGCCAATGGCGTGCTGAACATCGTGCACCGCTTCGAGAGCCTGGCCTTCGTGCCCATCGGCGGCACGCCCTACGCGCTGGTGGAGCAGGTGCCGCCAGGCCAAACCCCGCAGCGCTTCGAGGGCCAGCTCGACGAACATGGCCGGGCCACCATCAGCGGCTGCCACGCCAACCGCCGCTATACATTGTTGTTCCACCCCAAGGTCGGCCCGGCCGAGATCCAGGCGCTGCACGGCTCCTACGACGGTCTGCTCGACCAGCTCAAGGGCTGGCTGGACAGCGAGTGGACCGAGCGCATCGGCCCGTACTGGGACCGCATGCCGCCGGTGGGCTCCTCGCAACGTCTGAAGGACATCAACGCGGCGATGTACAAGGGCGTGAGAAGCGTGTTGACGAACCTGCTCGACGACCTCAAGACCCTGGTCAAGCTGCTGTTCAACCTCGATGGCGCCCGCGACAAGCTGTTGCAGCACATCAGCGAGGCGGACTTCCAGAAGCTCAAGGCCCAGGCGGCCAGCCTGCTGCACACCGCCAACCTGATGCTCCACGACGAGCTGCTGATGTTCTTCTACGCCACCGCGATCCTGCAGTGGCTGGCCCTGACCCCACCCGAATGGCAGGCCCAGGCTTTCGCCATGCTCAACGCCGGCCTGTTGCTGGACGTGCTGCTGGGCGTCGTGCTGTCCGGTGGCCTGGGCCTGGCGTTCCGGCTGACCGCCAAGGGCCTCAAGCACGCGGGTGGCGTTGCCAGCGACCTGCTCGGCAGCCTGCAGCGGCTGATCGACCTCAGCCGCGACCACGCCCTGGCGGCCCATGCCCGCCTGGCCAAGCCGTTGCTCACTGGCGGCAGCGTCGAGGTCAACAGCGCGGCCAAGGTGCCGCTGGCCATCAAGAGCGCCCCGCAAGAGCTCGACATGGTGGTGGACGACGCCGTCTCGGTGGTGCGCGGCAAGCGCCAGGCGGCGCTGCGGGTGGAGCCGGAAGCGGACCTGCCCGACGCCCCCAGCCAGCCCCGCACCCCCAGCGACAAGCCCGCCCAGCGCGCCGACGAGACCGTCACCAACCGTTGCCCGGTGTCGATGGTCACCGGCGAGGAGCTGCTCACGCTGCAGGATGCCGAGCTGTTCGGCGTGCTGCCGTTGGCCTGGGTGCGGATGTACCGCACCAGCGCGGCCGAGATCGACCACGGCCTGGGCCCCGGCTGGAGCCACAGCCTGTGCCACCAGCTGCAGGCCGACGGCCAGGGCGTGGTGTGGTGCGACCACGAGAACCGCCGTACCCGCTTCCCGATGCCTGACAGCCGCCGCCCATTCATCTGCAACAGCTTGAGCAACGCGGCGATCTTCCTCGGTGAGGCCGAGGGCGAACTGGTGATCGCCGAGGCCGGCGAGCGCCCGCGCTACCTGCATTTCATCGATGGCCGCCTGGTCGCCCTGAGCGACGCCTACGACAATCGCCTCACCCTCGGCCATGACCGCGCCGGCCGCCTGGAACACGTCGACAACGGCGCCGGCAACCGCCTGTACCTGGCGTACCAGGGCAGCCGCCTGGTGGCGCTGGAGCTGCAGGTGCGCCAGCCGCTGCTGGACGCGAAGGGGCGCGAGCAGTCGCCCTGGGTGCGCGTGGCGACCCTGGCCAGCTACCACTACAACGACGCCGGGCAACTGGTCGAGGCCGGCAACGGCCTGGACGAGCGCGAGCGCTACCGCTACGACGCCGCCAACGTCATCCTCGAGCGGCGGCTGGCGGGCGGCGCGGCGTTCTACTGGGAATGGGAGGGCGAAGGCAAGCAGGTCCGCTGCGTGCGCCACTGGTCCAGCGTGCCGGGCCTGGAGGCCCGCTACCAGTGGGACGGGCAGGGCGCCGTCACGGTGCACAACGCCGACGGCAGCCAGCAGGTGTACCAGCACGACGACAAGGCCCGGCTGGTGCGCCAGGTCGACGCCGACGGCGCCGAGCACCACAAGACCTACGACGACCACGGCCGCCTGGTGGCCGAGCGCAATCCCCTGGGCGCCGAAACCGTCTACAGCTACGACGAAGCCGGGCATTTGCTGTCGGTGCAGCCCGAAGACGGCGAAGCGACCCACTATCACTACCGCGACGGCCATGTCTGCGAAGTGCGCCGTGGGCAGGCGCGCTGGCTGTACCAGCGCAATGCCCAGGGCGATGTGATCCGCCAGACCGACCCGTGCGGGCAGGTCACCGGCTACCTCTACGATACACAGGGGCGCCTGGTCGGTATCCGCCAGGCCGACGGCAGCCTGCACGAGCTGGGCTGGAGTGCCGCCGGGCAACTGGTCAGCGAAGCCCTGCCGGGCGGCGGCTCGCGGCGCTACCGCTACGATGCCCTGGGCCGCCTGGTGATGCGCCAGCGCGAGAACGCTTCGGTCACCCAGTACAAGTGGGACCTGGCCGGGCGCGTCAGCGAGGTGTCGTTGCCCGGCGGCGGCGTGCGCCGTTACGAATACAACGCCTATGGCCGGGTGACCGCCCAGCGTGACGAACTGGGGCGGGTGACCCGCTTCGAGTACGACGACGGGCTGCACCTGCCGTCCCGGCGCATCGACCCCGATGGCAGCTTCCTCAGCTACCGCTACGACAATCCCCAGCTGCAACTGTCGGAGGTGGTCAACGCCCGCGGCGAACACTACCGCCTGGCCTACCACCCCAACGGCCTGCTCGCCGAGGAGACCGGCTTCGACGGGCAAGTCACCCGCTACCGCTACGACCTCAACGGCCAGTTGCTGGAAAAGGCCGAGCACGGCGAGACCGGTGAGCCGTGGCTGACCCGCTACACCTGGGACAAACAGGGCCGCTTGCTGGTCAAGACCCTGCCCGACGGGCAGCAGGTCGAGCACCGCTACGACGCCCTCGGCCGCCTGGTGCAGGTGGTTGACGGCCACTGGCCGCTGGCCTACACGTATGACCTGTGCGACCGCCTGGTGACCGAGCACCAGGGCTGGGCGACCCTGCACTACGGCTACGACGCCATGGGCCGGGTCAGCCACTGCCGGCTGCCCGACGGCAGCCGCCTGGACTACCGCTACCAGCCCGGCGACCACCTGCAGGCCATCGACCTCGACGGCCAGCGCCTGACGGCCCATCGCACCCAGCACGGCCGCGAAGTGGCCCGCCAGCAGGGCGACCTGCTCAGCCAGTTCCAGTACGACGGCCAGGGCCGCCTGCTGGCCCAGCGGGTCGATCGCAAGGAAGGCTCGGTGTTCCTGCGGCGTTACCACTACGACGACAGCGGTAACCTCACCCGCCTGGAGGACACCCGCCGCGGCACCCGCACCTACCAGTACGACCCCCTGGACCGCCTGACCGCCGTGCGCGGCGAACTGGCCGAGTACTTCGTCCACGACCCCGCCGGCAACCTCCTGGCCCAGAGCGGCCTGCGCGGCGACCCGCGCGATGTGCGGGTCGAGGCCAACCGCCTGCTGATGCACGGCGACAGCCACTACGACTACGACCGCTTCGGCAACCAGGTGAGCGAGCGCCGCGGCCATGGCCAGCAGTTGGTCACCCATTATCACTACGACAGCCAGCACCGCCTGGCTTGCGTCGACCTGCCCGATGGCCGCCAGGCCCGCTATCGCTACGACGCTTTCGGCCGCCGCGTGTCCAAGGCCGTCGGCGACACCGTCACCACGTTCATCTGGCAGGGCGAGCGCCTGTTGGCCGAGCACTGCCAGGGCCGCTGGCGCAGCTACGTCTACGAGCCCGGCGGCTTCCGCCCCATGGTGATGTTGCTGCGCGACGGCGATGGCCCCGCCGAAACCCTGCACTACCACCTCGACCACCTCGGCACGCCCCAGGAGCTGACCTCGAGCAGCGGGCGCGTTCGCTGGTCGGCGCGCTACCGCGCCTACGGCCATGTCCTGCGCCTGGACGTGGACCACATCGACAACCCCCTGCGGTTCCAGGGGCAGTACTACGATGAAGAAACCGGGCTGCATTACAACCGACACCGTTATTACAACCCACAGACAGGGCGGTATCTAACGCCGGATCCGATTGGATTGGCGGGTGGGGTCAATGGGTATTTGTATGGTGTGAATCCGACGGGGTGGGTGGATCCGTTGGGGTTGGAGGCGTGCTGTCCGGAGGTATTCACCTATCGGGGAATGCCAGTTAACAAGGGGATAAAGCAACACATGGAGAAGTTTGACGGCTTTACCCAGAAGCATGGAGTTAAAGGAGCGCATAGTCGTAGTGAGTTTATGAGAGTGGTGGATGAAAAACGGTTGCGCGTTATTTCGGAAACGCCAGGTGATGTTAAGGGTATTACACAGGTATTTTATGAGGGAAATGCTTTGGATAGAGGTTTGAATGTGGTTGGTATTAAGAAGTTTGGTACGCCAAAAACGCTTTATGACGATCTTCAGTACTCAACGGATAGGGTTTATCTTAATGGTCTAAGAGCGGCGTTGAAAAAGTATCGGGATGCAGTTGCGGAAGGTGCGACTAGTTATAGCTCGTCCTATAATGGTATGACTTTTAGAGTTTACTTGGATAAGGACACTAAGGCGGTGTCAAATTTCCATCCGGCTATCAAATAATTTTCGGGAGGCTTTATGTTTAGTGAGAATGATTTGGGGGTAATGGGGGCTTGCATGCTTGATTTCAATTTGTGTAAAAGCTTGGAGCGTGACAGTTTTATTGGTGTTTTGCTTGAGAGGCTGTTAAATCTTGAAGGCATTGGTACAGAAATGTCGGGGGTCTTCCTAGGATGTGATAGCGACCCGCGCAGCATTCCAGACTATTTGGATGCTGATGGGTTTTGTATGTCGTTTGAGTATATGGATGAGTATGTTGTTTGCTCTATGCGTGATGGTGCGAAGTATATAGAGGAGTGGTGTGATAAAAATGTAGTCTTTGAAAGGGAGTCAGTGGTTTGTCTCTGTAAAAAGCTGGTGGGACTTTACGGTGGCATGACTGATCTTGTGCGTAGTGATGTTCCGAAAAGCAGCTTGTTGGATTTTTATCTTTGCTCCAGTTTGCATGTGGATAGCCATATTGGAGTTTTGTTGGAGTGTCTTTTGAGCTTCGATGGTGTGGGGGTAGGTATGTCGGGAGTGTATCTGGAATGCGATGAGGATCCAGATAATATCCCGGTTTACCTGAATCCTGAAGGGGCTAATATGTCATTTGAGTTTATGGAGGAGTACGTTGTTTGTTCTATGTCTGTTGGGGCTTGTTATATTCGTGATTGGTGTGGGAAAAATGTCCGTTCTGAAGAGATTGGTTCTGAAAGGTCAGTGGTAATGGCTGCGTGTGATAAGTTGGTAGAGCTCTACAAGGGGTATGATGACGCTAGGGTTGGTGTTTAAAAAGGTATTGGTTTAGTAATCCACTATGGAACGGGTTTCGAAGGGGCTTGATGACGTACTATGGGGCGCCGTCAGATGTGTGTGCGCGAGTTTCCGAACTGCTAGGTCTAGCTGTTGAGGAGATGGGGGAAGATTGGGAAATAATTCTGGCCGACATTTCCTTGATTTCTCCGGCAATTCATATTCTTGAAGAGTGTAAGGAGTCTTGGATGGTTAGGGCTGCTGTCGGATGTATTTTGGTGGAGAGCTTGTATGGATATATGTTGGATGAGGGGGGTAATCATTTTCTGCATGAGAAAGCCTACTCTGCGCTTCGTGCGGATTCAGAGGTTATAAATGCTGTGAGGGATTTTTGGATTGGAGGTGGGGTTCGCAGTGTATACATAAGGGGTCTATTGTTGAAATAGTTAAGTTAAATCTGGGGCTTGCAGGGGCAATCTGGAGAAGGGTAAGTCCCTGCTCGCAGGGGTACTCTCAGGTCTGTCGAGCAGTTCCGTAAACGGGATAGTAACTTCCGCTACATAGCAATGTTTCTACGCGACGGCGATGGCCCCGCTGAAACCCTGCACTACTACCGCGCCTACGGCCATGTCCTGCGCCTGGACGTGGACCACATCGACAACCCCTGCGGTTTCAGGGGCAGTACTACGATGAGGAAACCGGGCTGCATTACACGGGGTGGTATCTGACGCCGGATCCGATTGGATTGGCGGGTGGGGTCAATGGGTATTTGAAGGGGGTAATATGATTGGCGCTAACGATGAGAAGGTAATGAAAGCTTGTATGGATGTTTTTGAAGTGACGAGTAGCTTGGAGTGCCGGAGTTTTATAGGTGTTTTGCTCGATGGGCTTCTGGACTTAAAGTGTGTTGGGTTGGAAATGGCAGGTGTCTATCTTGGGTGTGATAGTGATCCTCTCAGTATTCCCGACTATCTGGATATTGAGGGTTTTGATATGTCGTTTGAGTATATGGATAGGTATGTTGTTTGCTCTATGGTTGAAGGTGCTAAATTCATAAAGGAGTGGTGTGGTGCTAATGTGCTCGCGGAAAGGGAGAGGGTAAGTAACTCTTGTGATAAGTTGGTGAGCCTTTACGGTGGTATGACTGTCCTTGTTAAGAATGAAACTCCTAAAGATTGCCTTTTGGGTGTTTTTCTTTGTTCTGAATTTGGTGTGAATGGTTGCATTGGAGATCTGCTTGAGTCTCTCTTGAACTTCAAGGGAGTAAGTGTAGGTATGTCTGGGGTTTATCTGGGGTGTGATGAGGATCCGGAAAATTTCCCAGCGCATTTGAGTGGCAAAGGGGTTGAGATGTCATTTGGTTATATGGGTGAGTACGTCGTTTGTTCTATGTCTGTTGGGGCTTTTTATATCCGTGATTGGTGTGAAAAAAAACCTCCGCTCTGAAAGTGTTGGATCTGAAAGGGTGGCGATAATGGCTGCCTGTAATAGGCTGGTGAAGCTCTATGAAGATTTTGATGATGCAAAGCATGGATTTTAGAAGGTTATACTGTGTTGCATGGGTGTAATTAATTTTTATTTTGTGAGGGGCTTAATGTTTACTTGTGATGAAGAAGGGGTGATGAGGGCGTGTATGCAGATTTTTTATGTGTGGGATGGGGCGTGGTATGAAAGTGATATGGATGTTCTACTTGATGGGCTTCTGGATTTTGAGTGTGTGGGGTTTGAGGTGGGGGGAGTATTTGTTGGGTGTGATAGTGATCCTCTCAGTATTCCGGATTATCTGGATATTGAAGGCTTTGATATGTCATTTGAATATTTTGATGAGAGTGTTGTTTGTTCGATGGCTGAGGGGGCTAAGTATATAGAGCGGTGGTGTGATGCGAATGTGATTACAGACTGGGAAAGGGTAAAGGATTCTTGCAAAAAATTGGTTAGGCTGTACGGCGGCGTGAGTGATCTTGTTAGGAGTGAAATCCCTAAAAACTGTCTTATGGATATTTATCGTTGTTCCGGTTCGGGTGTGGATAGTTGTATTCTGGGTCTGCTCAAGTCTCTCTTGGCTTGCAAAGGGGTAAATATAGGTATGTCTGGAGTGTATCTGGAATGCGATGAGGATTCGGGAAATATCCCGGTGTACCTAAACCCTGAAGGGGCTGAGATGTCGTTTGAGTTTAAGGGGGAGTACGTCGTTTGTTCTATGTCTGTGGGGGCTTTCTATATTCGCGATTGGTGTGGGAAAAATGTCCGCTCTGAACGTGTTGGCTCTGAGAGTGTGATGATAATGGTTGCCTGTAATAAGTTGTTTAAGCTCTATGGGGGTTTTGATGATGCAAGATATAGATTTTAGGCGGTTGTGAAGTGCTTGGTTTGTGTGTCTGGCTAGTTTTATAATTTGTTTTTGGGTTTGTAGGGTTGTTTGGCAGATTTTAGGGGGTAAGTAGTTGTGCTGTTGGTTGTGTGTTTCTGATGCTTGATAAGCTATTGGTGTGTGAGGGTGTTGCTGTTGAAGAATCTAGTATTTATTAAGAATGTGATGAGGATTTCAGATGGTTCCCTCGTACTTGGACGGTCGTGAGGGAGTAGGGCTGATACGTAATTGGTTTGAGGAAAACGAAGCCGAAAGCCAGGTGGAGATCCTGGCCAAGTGTGCTCAATTGATCGAGCTATTTGCATAAGGAGGCGGCAATTAGCCAGAAGGCTCCTTGAACCTATAGCCCGAATCCCCCGGATTGACGCAAACGCAAGCTGCCACTACCGTGCCTCCAAGCCCCAAGGCAACGCGCAGCCCCGCCCGAAAGGTTCCCTGGAATGCGCCCACCGAGACCTGCCCCCATGCCCCAGCCAACCCCCGCTCGCTTCGAGGACGGCCGCACGCTGCACCTGGCCGGTTTGTCCAACCGTTACGACTTCTCCCGCCTGGCCGAACTCAAGCTGCTCTGGCAGCGCTTCGCCCCATGGCTCGGGCGTGTCCCCGGCCAGCACGGCCACGACAGCTACGGCGTGTGCCACAACCCCGACGGCCAAGGCGCGTTCGACTACCTGGCGGGTGTCGAGGTGACCGGCGCGGCCACACTCCCCGAGGGCTTCACCACCCTCGTCCTGGCACCCCAGCACTATGCGGTGTTCGAACACCGGGGCAGCCTTGAGTGCATCAAGACGACCTTCGACGCCATCTTTACCCAATGGCTGCCAGCCTCGGGCAAGCGCCAGGCCGACGCCGCCGTCTTCGAGCGCTACCCGGCCGGCTACGACCCGACGGCCCCGCAAGCCCTGATGGAAATCTGGATTCCCCTGGAGCGATCATGATTCACCCTTGTACCAACCCGACCACCCCGGCCTGGCTGCACCTGCGCAGTGCTCTCTGGCCCGACAGCGCGGCGGCCGAGCACCTGGCGGAAATGGCCGATATCGCCCGCCGCCCCGATACCTTCGTGGCCCTTTTGGCGTACGACGAGCAGGGCGGGGCGCTAGGGCTGGCCGAGGCGTCGGTGCGCCATGACTACGTCAATGGCAGCACTACGTCGCCGGTGGCGTACCTCGAAGGCATCTTCGTCGAGCCGGCCCGGCGCGGCCAGGGCATCGCCCGCCAGCTGATCGCGGCCGTCGAACGCTGGGCGGCCGGCAAAGGTTGCCGCGAACTGGCCTCGGACGCCGCACTGGACAACCTTGGCAGCCAGCATATGCATGCGGCCCTGGGCTTTGCCGAGACCGAGCGGGTGGTGTACTTCCTCAAGCCGGTCACGCCCCTCGACTGAAAATGTGCGGGCAGTTGTCGATTTGCCGTTTTCCCGTTCGACCAGTGTTGAAGGCGCCGGAATGCCCTGGCGCCACTTGCTGAAGATGCTTCGGAGAAAACACCGATGAACACCGCAGCCGAAAACGAAATTCGCCAGTTGATCGCAGGTTGGATCGAGGCCGTGCGCGAGCGCGATGTGGCGCGCATCGTCGCCCCCTACGCCGACGACATTCTTGCCTTCGACGCCATCCAGGCCCTGCAATTCAAGGGCAAGGCCGCCTACCGCGCGCACTGGGAAATGTGCATGGGCTACTGCACCGGCCCCATGGTGTTCGAGGTGGCGCAACTGGCCGTGCATGCCGACGGCGACCTGGGCCTGGCCCACTGGCTCAACCGCTGCGGCCCGGCGGACGACGAAAGCCAGTGCGGCTTCATGCGCGTCACCGTGGGCTACCGGCGCAACGCCGGGCAGTGGCAGGTGATCCATGAGCACTGGTCGGCACCGTTCGACATGGAAACGCAAAAAGCGCTGTTCGATCTCAAACCCTGAACGCCGTCGACCGCCTATCGCCACCTCACCCTGGAGACGATCATGAAATACCTGTGCCTGGTCTATTGTGACGAGGGGTTGCTGCACAGCCTGCCCGACAGCCCCGAAGACGCCGAATGCATGGCCTACGCCGAGTCCATCCAGGGCTCAGGGCGGATGCTCGCCGCCGAGGCGCTCAAGCCCGTGCAAACCGCCACCACGGTGCGCGTGCGCGGTGGCCGCATGAGCCTGACCGACGGCCCCTTCGCCGAGACGAAAGAGCAGCTGGCCGGCTTCTACCTGGTCGACGCCCGTGACCTCAACGAGGCGCTGAACATCGCCAAGGGCATCCCGGCCGCGCGAGTCGGCAGCGTCGAGGTGCGGCCGGTACGCGAACTGCAACCCTGAACCGGATGGAGAACGACAACAATGACTCTGGTACAACCGGCACAACCCCAGCATGAGCTGGCCATCAGCCGCCTGATCGACGCCCCGCCCGCCAAGGTGTTCCGCGCCTGGACCGAGCCGGAGTGGCTGATGCAGTGGTGGGGCCCCCATGGCATGACCACCCCGGAATGCGAGATGCAGTTATGGCCGGGCGGGTTGTTCCGCACCCTCATGCGCGCCCCCGACGGCACCGAGTACCCCCACCAGGGCGTGTTCCTGGAAATCCATGCGCCGCACCGGCTGGTGTTCACCGATGCCTTTCGCCCTGGCTGGGTGCCCTCCGACAAGGCCTTCATGACCGCGGTGGTCAGCTTCGACGACGAGCAGGGCAAGACCCGCTACACCGCCCGCGCCTGGCACTGGACCGCCGCCGACTGCCGCGCCCATGAGGAAATGGGCTTCCACCAGGGCTGGGGAGAAAGCCTGGACCGCCTGGTGGAGGTGGTGACCCAGCGGATGCCGGACTGATGACCCCCACCGAACAGGTTCGCCGGCAGGTCGAGACCGTCTACCGCCAGGAGTCGCGGCGCATCCTGGCCACGCTGATCCGCCTGCTGGGCGATTTCGACTTGGCCGAGGAGGCCATGCACGATGCCTTCTTCATCGCCGTGGAGCGTTGGCAGCGCGACGGCATCCCCGACAACCCGCGCGCCTGGCTGGTTTCCACCGGGCGCTTCAAGGCCATCGACGCCTTGCGTCGGCGCGCCCGTTTCGACCGTTCACAGGCCGACCTGATCATGCTGCTCGAAGGCGAGGCCCAGGACCCGGGCGAAGAGGAGCTGCTGGCCGACGACCGCCTGCGCTTGATCTTCACCTGCTGCCACCCGGCACTGGCGGCCGATGCCCAGGTGCCGCTGACGCTGCGTGAAGTCTGCGACCTCACTACCGAGCAGATCGCCCGCGCCTTCCTGCAGAGCCCGGCCACCATCGCCCAGCGCATCGTGCGGGCCAAGGCGAAGATTCGCGATGCGAAGATCCCGTACCAGGTGCCGGCGCTGGCCGAGCTGCCCGAGCGCCTGGAGAGCGTGTTGCGGGTGATCTACCTGGTGTTCAACGAGGGCTATTCGGCGTCGTCGGGGGAGGATGTGGTTACCCGCGAGCTGACCGACGAGGCGATCCGCCTGGGGCGCCTGCTGGCGCAGTTGCTGCCGGACGCGGAAGTGCTCGGTCTGCTGGCGCTGATGCTGCTGCAGGCGTCGCGCCAGCGTGCACGGAGTGACCACGAGGGTGAACTGGTGGTGCTCGATGAGCAGGACCGTGGCCTGTGGGATCGCGCGCAGATCGAGGAAGGTTGCCAGTTGGTGCGCCAGGCCCTGGGTGGCCGCGAGATTGGCCCGTACAGCGTGCAGGCGGCGATTGCCGCGCTGCACGCCGAGGCCCCCAGTGCCGAGGCGACGGACTGGGCGGAGATCGTCGGGTTGTACGAGCTGTTGTTGCGCCACTGGCCGTCGCCGGTGGTGGAACTGAACTGGGCAGCGGCGCTGGCCAGGCGCGATGGCGCGGCGGTGGGGCTGCGGGCGGTGGAGGCGATTCTCGAACGGGGCGAGCTGGGCGACTACCACCTGGCCCATGCCACGCGGGCGGAGCTGCATCGGCAATTGGGCCATGTCGAACAGGCCCGCGGCGCCTGGCGCCAGGCCCTGGCGTTGGCCCGTCAGGGGCCGGAGCGCCGGCATATCGAGCGGCGCCTGCGGGAGCTGGGCTAGTCAGTACGGGCTGTTCGCCGGCAAGGCCCCCGTGCGAGCAATCAGCTCGCCACGAAATTCGGCGGGCTCACCAGCTCGACGGTCTGCTGCTTGCGTGGCGCCAGGATCTCGGCCTCACCCTCGACCACCAGCTCGTCGTTCTGGTTATAGACGTTGGTGGCGATGCGCACCTTGAACTTGGGCAGCTTCTCGAGAATCTCAAGGCGCACGGTCAGGGTGTCGCCGATCTTCACCGGCTTCTGGAAGCTCATCTGCTGCCCCAGGTAGATGGTGCCGGGGCCCGGCAGGGTGCAGGCCACCGCGGCGCTGATCAGCGCGCCGCTGAACATGCCATGGGCGATGCGCTCGCGGAACATGCTCTTGGCGGCGAACTCGGCGTCCAGGTGCACCGGGTTGTGGTCACCGGACATCGCGGCGAACAGCTGAATGTCGCGCTCTTCGACGGACTTCTGGTATTCGGCTTTCTGGCCGACTTCGAGGGCTTCGTAAGGCGTGTTGGTGACCTGGGTCATCGGGGCTTCCTTGTGAGGGGGCGAGGGCGCCTATCATTCACTGCGGGCGGGGCGGCCAAGGGCCAGCGCCTGCTCCAGCCAGCCGATGATGTCGGCGGTGACCTCGTCGCGATGGGTTTCATTGAGCACTTCATGCCGAGCGCCCGGGTAGACGCGCAACTGCACATGGCGGTTGCCGGTCGCGCGTAGGGCATCGGCCAAAAGGGTGAGACGCTTGCCGGCACTCACCGGATCACATTCGCCGCCCAATACGAAGATCGGCAGGTTCGGATCGATCTGCGCGAGGTTCTGCTTCTGGCTGATCTGCGCCAGGCCCTGCAGCAGGTCGAGCCACAGCTGGTTGCTGCAGCGATAGCCGCACAGCGGGTCGGCGACGTACTTGTCCACCTCGGCCGCGTCGCGGCTGAGCCAGTCGAAGGCGGTGCGGTTGGGCTTGAACGCCTTGTTGAACGAGCCGAACGACAGCCAGTCGATCAGCGCGCTTTTGCCCAGCGGGCCCTGGCGCCAGGCTTCGAGCCGAGCGATCAGGCGCGCGGCGCGGTACAGCGCCACGGGCTGGAAGTTGGAGCCGCTGAGGATGGCCCCCTGCAGGCTGGCGCTGTGGTGCAGCAAGTAGGCCTGGGCGATGTAGCTGCCCATGCTGTGGCCGAACAGGAACAGCGGCGTGCCGGGGAACTGCTGGCCGATGTGCTGGGCCAGCAGGCCCAGATCGTTGACCACGGCATTCCAGCCATTATGGCTGGCGAACAGGCCCAAGCTGCCCAGCTCGGCGGTGCGCCCATGGCCGCGCTGGTCGTGGGCGAACAGGGCGTAGCCCGCATCGTTCAGGGCGTGGCCCAGGCGCTGGTAGCGCGCCGCGTGCTCGGCCATGCCATGGGCCAGCAACACCACGGCCTTGACCGGTTTGCTCGGCAGCCACTGGTGCACATACAGGCTGCAATGCTCGCTGGCGGGGAGCCAGAAGGCGTCGTGGGGCATGGCGGGTCCTTGCGCGCTGAGGTTGACCACACAGTGTATGCGCAAAGGGCCAGATTGCAGGAAGGGCAGAAATAAGATTCACAATGTTAATGGCGGCACTTGGCGTATTTGCCACCTTCGACATTGCTGCTAACGTCGGCAGAACGCCTTTTTGCCACCCGGCGATCAGGTCAGGGACGGTCCCGGCAGAGGAACAACAATAAATGCAAGCCGATTTCTGGAACGACAAGCGCCCGGCGGGCGTGCCTTCCACCATTGACATGAATGCTTACAAGTCTGTCGTCGATGTCTTCGAGCGCTCCTGCAAGCGTTTCGCCGACCGCCCGGCGTTCAGCAACCTGGGGGTGACCCTCAGCTACGCCGAGCTCGACCGCTACTCCGCGGCCTTCGCCGCCTGGCTGCAGCAGCACACCGAGCTGGTACCGGGCGACCGCATCGCGGTGCAGATGCCCAACGTCCTGCAATACCCCATCGCCGTGTTCGGCGCCATGCGCGCCGGGCTGATCGTGGTCAACACCAACCCGCTGTACACCGAGCGCGAGATGCGCCACCAGTTCAAGGACTCCGGCGCCCGCGCCCTGGTCTACCTGAACATGTTCGGCAAGCGCGTGCAGGAAGTGCTGCACGACACCGGCATCGAGTACCTGATCGAGGCGAAGATGGGCGACATGCTGCCCGCGCTCAAGGGCTGGCTGATCAACACCGTGGTCGACAAGGTGAAGAAGATGGTGCCGGCTTATCACCTGCCCCAGGCCGTGTCGTTCAAGCAGGTGCTGCGCCAGGGGCGCGGGCTCGGCCACAAGCCGGTATCGCAGGCGCTGGACGATGTCGCCGTGCTGCAGTACACCGGCGGCACCACGGGGCTGGCCAAGGGCGCGATGCTCACCCATGGCAACCTGGTCGCCAACATGCTCCAGGTCCTGGCCTGCTTCGGCCAGCGCGGCGCCGACGGCCAGCCGCTGATCAAGGAAGGGCAGGAGGTGATGATCGCGCCGCTGCCGCTGTACCACATCTATGCCTTCACCGCGAACTGCATGTGCATGATGGTCACCGGCAACCACAACGTGCTGATCACCAACCCGCGGGATATCCCGGGCTTCATCAAGGAGCTGGGCAAGTGGCGCTTCTCGGCGTTGCTGGGGCTGAACACCCTGTTCGTCGCGCTGATGGACAACCCTGGCTTCAAGTCGCTCGATTTTTCCGCCTTGAAGGTCACCAACTCGGGGGGCACCGCCCTGGTCAAGGCCACCGCCGAACGCTGGGAGGCACTGACCGGTTGCCGCATCGTCGAGGGCTATGGCCTGACCGAAACCTCGCCGGTGGCCAGCACCAACCCCTACGGCCAGCTGGCGCGCCTGGGCACCGTGGGCATGCCGGTGCCGAACACCGCGTTCAAGGTGATCGACGATGCCGGCCTCGAGCAGGCGCTGGGTGAGCGGGGCGAGCTGTGCATCAAGGGCCCGCAGGTGATGAAGGGCTACTGGCAGCAGCCGGAGGCCACTGCCCAGGCGCTGGACGCTGAAGGCTGGTTCAAGACCGGCGACATCGCGATCATCGACCCGGACGGCTTCACCCGCATTGTCGACCGCAAGAAGGACATGATCATCGTCTCCGGCTTCAACGTGTACCCCAACGAGATCGAGGACGTGGTGATGAACCACCCGCAAGTGGCCAACTGCGCGGCCATCGGCGTGCCGGACGAGCGTTCGGGGGAGGCGGTCAAGTTGTTCGTGGTGGCGCGCGAGGGCGGGCTCGATGTCGATGAGCTCAAGGCCTATTGCAAGGCCAACTTCACGGGGTACAAGGTGCCCAAGCAGATTGTCGTGCGCGAATCGCTGCCCATGACACCGGTGGGCAAGATCCTGCGGCGCGAGTTGCGTGATATCGCGTGAGGTTTAACAGGTGTGGCGCCCGGCGCGATTCAATGTAGGAGCCGGCTTGCCGGCGAACGGGCCGGTGCGCTTCCTGTAGGAGCGGGTTTACCCGCGAATGGGTGGGTCGGTTCACTACCGCATTCGCGAGTGAACCCGCTCACACAGATTCCTGTAGCGGTTCTGGCGGCTCTATCTCGGCCTTTTCAGCCGTTATTGCGACATTTTGGATAATTACTCTAAAAATGACCTGTATTGTTCGTTGAGTCATTTTTGTGACCATTCAGCCTATCCTGGCCTCTAGGCGACCCCTGGCAAAGCTGTTACTCTCGGCGCGCTTTCAGATGATCCGGTTTGCAATGAACCGTCATCCCATATCAATAATAAGCGCATCGACGCATACCGAATTCGCTGTTGCTGAAGGAGCGGGCTTCCATGATCGAACATTTTTGGAAGGATAAATACCCAGCCGGGGTCACGGCGGAAATCAATCCTGACGAATTCCCCAATATCCAGGCGGTACTCAAGCAATCCTGCCAACGCTTTGCCGATAAACCAGCCTTTAGCAACCTGGGCAAGACCCTGACCTACGGCGAGCTGTACGCGCTGTCCGGTGCCTTCGCCGCCTGGCTGCAGCAGCACACCGACCTCAAGCCCGGCGATCGCATCGCCGTGCAACTGCCGAACGTCCTGCAATACCCGGTCGCCGTGTTCGGCGCCATGCGCGCCGGCCTGATCGTGGTCAACACCAACCCGCTGTACACCGCGCGGGAGCTGGAGCACCAGTTCAACGACTCCGGCGCCAAGGCGCTGGTGTGCCTGGCGAACATGGCGCACCTGGCGGAAAAGGTGGTGCCCAAGACCCAGGTCAAACACGTCATTGTCACCGAAGTGGCCGACCTGTTGCCACCTCTGAAGCGCCTGCTGATCAACAGCGTCATCAAGTACGTGAAGAAAATGGTGCCGGCCTACAACCTGCCGGGCGCCGTGCGCTTCAACGACGCCCTGGCGCTGGGCAAGGGCGGGGCGGTCACCGAGGCCAACCCGCAGCCCAACGACGTGGCCGTGCTGCAGTACACCGGCGGCACCACCGGCGTGGCCAAGGGCGCGATGCTCAGCCACCGCAACCTGGTCGCCAACATGCTGCAGTGCCGTGCGCTGATGGGCTCGAACCTGCACGAAGGCTGCGAGATCCTGATCACGCCGCTGCCGCTGTACCACATCTACGCCTTCACCTTCCATTGCATGGCCATGATGCTGATCGGCAACCACAACATCCTGATCAGCAACCCGCGTGACCTGCCGGCCATGGTCAAGGAACTGGGCAAGTGGAAGTTCAGCGGCTTCGTCGGCTTGAACACGCTGTTCGTTGCCCTGTGCAACAACGAGGCGTTCCGCAACCTGGACTTCTCGGCGCTGAAGATCACCTTGTCCGGCGGCATGGCCTTGCAACTGAGCGTGGCCGAGCGCTGGAAGACCGTGACCGGCTGCGCCATCTGCGAAGGCTATGGCATGACCGAGACCAGCCCGGTGGCGGCGGTCAACCCGTCCGATGCCAACCAGGTCGGCACCATCGGTATCCCGGTGCCCTCCACGCTGTGCAAGGTCATCGACGACAACGGCCAGGAACTGCCCCTGGGCGAAGTGGGCGAGCTGTGCGTGAAGGGCCCGCAGGTCATGAAGGGCTACTGGCAGCGCGAAGAGGCCACCGCCGAGATCCTGGACAGCGATGGCTGGCTGAAGACCGGTGACATCGCCCTGATCCAGCCCGATGGCTACATGCGCATCGTCGACCGCAAGAAGGACATGATCCTGGTCTCGGGCTTCAATGTGTATCCGAACGAGCTCGAAGACGTGCTCGCCGCCTTGCCGGGCGTGCTGCAGAGCGCGGCGATCGGCGTGCCGGACGAGAAGTCCGGCGAGGTGATCAAAGTGTTCATCGTGGTCAAACCGGGCATGACCCTGACCAAGGAGCAGGTGATGGAGCACATGCGCGCCAACGTCACCGGCTACAAGGTGCCACGCTACATCGAGTTCCGCGATGCGCTGCCGACCACCAACGTTGGCAAGATCCTGCGCCGTGAGCTGCGTGATGAAGAGCTGAAGAAGCAGGGCCTGAAGAAGATCGCCTGACCCGCAGCCTGCGCGATCGGTGTGGGAGCGGCCTTGCGTCGCGAAAGGGTCGCGAAGCGGCCCCAGGATATCAGCGACAACGCATCAATCGATGGGGGTGCTTCGCACCCCTTTCGCGACGCAAGGCCGCTCCCACAGAGAGGTTGTGTAGGGTTAAGACTCAGCGCAGTTTCTCGAGCATCTGGTAGTACCACATCCCCGCCGCCAGCAACGGGTTCCCCAGCAAGTCCCCCATCGGCACCTTGATGTGCTTGCACGCCGCGAAGGTGTCGAACTTTTCCAACGTCCCGGTCAACGCCTCGGCCATGATCTCGCCCATGATGTGGCTGGTGGCGATGCCGTGCCCGGAATAGCCCTGGCAGTACCAGACGTTGTCCGACAGCTTGCCCAGCTGCGGGATGCGGTTGACCACGATGCCCATGGCGCAGCTCCACTGGAACTCGATCGGCACGCCCTTGAGCGCCGGGAAGGTGCGTTCGATGCACGGGCGCAGCTCGGCCTCGATATCCCGCGAATCACGCCCGGAGTAGTTGGCGCCGCCCCCGAACAGCAAGCGCTTGTCGGCGGTCAGGCGGTAGTAGTCGAGGACGAAGCGGCAGTCGTACACCGCCAGGTCCTGGGGGTTGATCTGCTCGGCCAGTTCGCCCAGTGGCGCGGTGGTGACGATGCCGCCCATGGCCGGGAAGATCTTGCCCTTGAGCTGGCGCTTTTCCAGTTTGTGGTACACGTCGCCGGCCAGCATCACCTGGCGCGCCTCGATGCGGCCCTGGGCGGTGACCACGGCCGGGCGCGGACCATGGACGATGTCCAGCACTTCGGAGTTCTCGAATATCAGCGCCCCCAGGCCATGGGCGGCGCGGGCCTCGCCCAGGCACAGGTTGAGCGGGTGCAGGTGCAGGTTGCGGCGGTTCTTCAGCGCGCCGAGGTACAGCGGGCTCTGCAGGTGGCGCTGCATGGCGCTGCGGTCGAGCAGTTGCACCTGGTCGCCCATGCCGCGGCGCTGGGCCTCGGCCTCGAAGGCGCGCAGTTCGTTCATGTGCGACGGTTTCATTGCCGCGTGCAGGTGGCCGCGCTTGAGGTCGCACTGGATGCCGTAGCGTTCGACGCGCTGCTCGATGATCTGGTGGCCGCGCCAGCGCAGGTGCCAGATGAAGTCGTCCACCTCGCTGCCGAGGCGATCGCGCATCTGCGTGCGCATGGCCTCGTCGCCCGACAGGCTGCCGGTGACCTGGCCGCCATTGCGCCCGCTGGCGCCCCAGCCGATGCGGTTGGTCTCGACGATGGCCACCTTCAGGCCGCGCTCGGCCAGTTCCACGGCGGTCGCCACGCCGGTGAAGCCGCCGCCGATGATTGCCACGTCCACCTGCACCGTGCCCTTGAGCGTGGGGTATTCGGTCGGGTCGTTGAGGGTGGCGCTGTAATAGGACGGCGCGCGCTGGGCCGCGCCGTTGTTCACTGCTGCGTTCATGGTGGTTCCTTCTTGTAATCTCGTGGGCTCAGGCCTGGTGCAGGTACCAGCGCCAGTCCTGTTCGCTGACTTCGGCCATGAACTGGCGGTACTCGGCGCGCTTGACCTTCAGGTACACACCGAGGAATGCCTCGCCCAGCGCTTCGCGGGCCCAGCTCGAACGCTCCAGGGCGTCGAGGGCGGTGAGCCAGTCGGTGGGCAGGTGCTCGGTGGCCTGGGCATAGCCGTTGCCCTCGACCGGCGCGCCGGGGTCGAGCTGCTCGCGGATGCCCTGGTGGGTGGCGGCGAGGATCGCGGCGGCGGCCAGGTAGGGGTTGGCGTCGGCGCCGCAGATGCGGTGCTCGATATGCCGGCTGTTGGCCGGGCCGCCGGGCACGCGCAGGCTGACCGTGCGGTTGTCCACGCCCCAGGTCGGCGCCAGTGGCGCATAGCTGTTGGCCTGGAAACGGCGGAACGAGTTGGCGTTGGGGCAGAACAGCAGCAGCGACTCGCGCAGGTGGCGCAGCATGCCGGCCACCGCCTGGCGCAGTAGCGGCGTGCCGGCCTTGTCTTCGCTGGCGAACAGGTTGTGGCCGGCGGCGTCGGCCAGGCTCAGGTGCATGTGCATGCCGGTGCCGGCCAGTTGGGCGAACGGCTTGGCCATGAAGCAGGCCTGCATGCCGTGGGCGTTGGCGATGCCCTTGACCAGGCGCTTGTAGCGCACGGCCTGGTCCATGGCTTCGAGCGCGTCGCCGTGCTCCAGGGTGATTTCCACCTGGCCGGGGGCGTATTCAGAGATGGCGGTGCGGGCGGGAATCCCCTGGGCCTTGCAGGCGGCGTAGAGGTCGGCGAGGAACGGCTCGATCTGCTCCAGTTCGCGCAGGCCATACACCTGGGTGGTGCGGGGGCGGCCGCCGTCGTTGTCCAGCGCCGGCTGTGGGTGGCCCTTGGCGTCGCGTTGCTGGTCGAGCAGGTAGAACTCCAGCTCGCAGGCCATGACCGGGTGATAGCCGTCGGCCTTGAGGGCTTCGATGGTCTGGATCAACACGTGGCGCGGGTCGGCGATGCTGGCCGGCAGGCCTTCGCTGGGGTGCATGCTGACCTGCACGGCGGCGGTCGGCACGCGGCGCCAGGGCAGGCGTACCAGGCTGCCTTCCAAGGGGTAGGCGCGGCAGTCGATGTCACCGACATCCCACACGAGGCCTGAGTTTTCCACGTCGTCGCCGTTGAGGGTCAGGCCGAGGATGGTGCTGGGCAGCGGACGACCGGTGTCGAACACGGCCAGCAGTTCCTCGCGGTGCAGCAGCTTGCCGCGTGGCACGCCGTTGGCGTCGAGGATGAACAGTTCGATCAGGTCGATATCGGGGTTGTCGGCCAGGAATCGTCGGGCTTGCTCTACAGGTGCAAAGTGCATGGTGGGTTCGCTCATGGCACGCACGACCGCCGCGCAGGCGAGCGGTCAGGCTGAGTCAATCGGCCGTTGATGGCCGGGTTGGGTCAGGGGTGCTTGAGCGAAGTATCCGGTGGGCGCGCATGGCGGCAGTGCCACAGGGCCCAGAAGGCGAGAATGATGTGGACCAGCGGATTCTCGCCGGCACGGGCCCTGGCCTTCGCTTGCGAAGGGCGGGACAGCGGGCGGGCGATGATCGGGTCGGGGAGCATGCTCTGGATACTCACACGGTGCGTAACGTTGATTAAAGCAGTGAATGGCGACGTTCACTCCAGGGTTGGGTAAACATTCTGAAGGGGTTCGCCGGCAAGCCGGCTCCTACAGGGTGGGCTAGGTGTAGGAGCCGGCTTGCCGGCGAAAGGGCCGGTACAGGCAGCATCAGGCCGGCAAATCTGCGACAATCCCACCCCTTACGAATGCCGATCATGAAAAAGCAGGCCTCACCTGCATCACTAAAAAGCCCCATGACAGACCACGCCATCGACCAGTTGCTGCAAAACCTCGACCACGCCATGATCGCCGACCGCCATCGCCTGCGGCGGCAACTGCATGAGCTGCGCAAGCGCCCCGACGAGGGCAAGCTCGCGCAGTGGGTGGAAAAGGTCCAGGCCTCCTGCGCCCAGGTCACCGCGCGCCAGCAGAGCGTGCCGACCATCCGCTACGACGACAGCCTGCCCATCGCCGCCAAGCGCGACGAGATCAAGAAGGCCCTGGCCGAGCACCAGGTGCTGGTGATCGCCGGCGAGACCGGTTCGGGCAAGACCACCCAGTTGCCCAAGATCTGCCTGGAACTCGGCCGTGGCAGCCACGGCCTGATCGCCCACACCCAGCCCCGGCGAATTGCCGCGCGCAGCGTGGCGGCGCGGGTTGCAGAGGAGCTGGGCACACCGCTGGGGGCGTTGGTCGGCTACCAGGTGCGCTTCGAGGACCAGAGCGATTCGAACACCCTGGTCAAGCTGATGACCGATGGCATCCTGCTGGCCGAGACCCAGCACGACCGCTTCCTCGAACGCTATGACACGATCATCGTCGACGAGGCCCACGAGCGCAGCCTGAACATCGACTTCCTGCTCGGCTACCTCAAGACCCTGCTGCACCGCCGCCCGGACCTGAAGCTGATCATCACCTCGGCGACCATCGACCTGGAGCGCTTCTCGCAGCACTTCGACGGCGCGCCCATCATCGAAGTGTCGGGCCGCACCTACCCGGTGGACACCTGGTACCGCCCGCTGACCAGCGAGCAGGACGAGGAGGGCAACCAGGTCGAGGACGACCTCACCGTCGACCAGGCGATCCTCGCCACCCTCGACGAGATTGCCCACCACGAGCGCAGCCAGGGCAAGGGCCCGGGCGACGTGCTGGTGTTCCTGCCCGGCGAGCGAGAGATCCGCGATGCCGCCGAGATCCTGCGCAAGGCCCAGCTGCGCCACACCGAGATCCTGCCGCTGTATGCGCGCCTGACCCCGGCCGAGCAGCAGAAGATCTTCCAGTCCCACAGCGGCCGGCGCGTGGTGCTGGCGACCAACGTCGCCGAGACTTCGCTGACCGTGCCGGGCATCCGCTACGTGATCGACAGCGGCACCGCGCGCATCAGCCGCTACAGCTACCGCGCCAAGGTCCAGCGTCTGCCGATCGAGGCGGTCTCGCAGGCCAGCGCCAACCAGCGTAAAGGTCGCTGCGGCCGGGTCGAGCCGGGTATCTGCATCCGCTTGTACAGCGAGGATGATTTCAACGGCCGGCCGGCATTCACCGACCCGGAGATCCTGCGCACCAACCTGGCCGCGGTGATCCTGCAGATGCTGCACCTGCGCCTGGGCGCCATCGATGCCTTCCCGTTCATCGAGCCGCCGGATGGCAAGGCCATCAGCGACGGCTTCAACCTGCTGCAGGAGCTGTCGGCGGTCAATCGCGAGAACCAGCTCACGCCGCTGGGGCGCCAGCTGGCGCGCCTGCCGATCGACCCGCGGATGGGCCGCATGCTGCTCGAAGGCGCGCGCCAGGGCAGCCTGCAGGAAGTGCTGATCGTCGCCAGCGCCCTGTCGGTGCAGGACCCACGCGAGCGCCCGCCGGAGCGCCAGCAGGCCGCCGACCAGGCCCACGCGCAGTGGAAGGACGTCGATTCCGACTTCGCCGCGCTGGTCAACCTGTGGCGCGGTTTCGAGGAGCAACGCCAGGCGCTGACCGCCAGCCCGCTGCGCAACTGGTGCCGCAAGAACTTCCTGAATTACCTGCGCCTGCGTGAGTGGCGCGATGCCCATCGCCAGTTGGCGCTGATCTGCCGCGACCTGCAGCTGACGGTGAACAAGGAACCGTGCGACTACCAACGCATGCACAAGGCCATCCTCAGCGGCCTGCTCAGCCAGATCGGCCACAAGGCCGAAGAGGGCGACTACCAAGGCGCGCGCCAGCGCCGCTTCTGGATTCACCCGTCGTCCGGTATCGGCCGCAAGCGCCCGCAGTGGGTGATGACTGCTGAACTGGTGGAAACCACCAAGCTGTATGCGCGCATGGTGGCCAAGATCGAGCCGGACTGGATCGAGCCGCTGGCCACCCACCTGATCAAGAAGAACCACTTCGAGCCGCACTGGGAGAAGAAGCGCGGGCAGGTGGTGGCCTACGAGCAGATCACCCTGTACGGGTTGATCATCGTCGGCCGCAGGCCCGTGCACTTCGGCCCGATCGACCCGGCCACTTCCCGCGAGCTGTTCATCCGCGAAGGCCTGGTCGGCGGCGAGATCCAGTCGCGGGCCAAGTGCCTGGCAGCGAACAAGCGCCTGCTCGAACAGTTGGACGAACTGGAGGCCAAGGCTCGCCGACGTGACATCCTCGCCGACGAAGAGACGCTGTACGCCTTCTATGAAGCGCGTTTGCCGGAAGAAATCCACCAGACCGCGACCTTCGACGCCTGGTACCGGATGACCAGCCAGAAGGACCCGAACCTGCTGATCATGCGCGAGGAAGACGTGCTGGCCCGCGAGGCCAGCGAAGTCACCGCCGCGCAGTACCCGGACCACCTGCAGGTGGGCGAGCTGCGCCTGTCGCTGAGCTACCACTTCGAACCGAACCACCCACGTGACGGCGTCACCGTGCGGGTGCCGGCGCCGCTGCTGCCGAACCTGCCGGGCGAGCGCCTGGAGTGGCTGGTGCCCGGCCTGCTGGAAGCCAAGTGCATCGCCCTGGTGCGCAACCTGCCCAAGGCCCTGCGCAAGAACTTCGTGCCGGTGCCGGACTTCGTCAAGGCGGCCTTGTCGCGCCTGGCCTTCGGGCAGGGCGCGCTGCCCCAGGCGCTGGGCCATGAGCTGCTGCGCATGACCGGGGCACGGGTGTCCGACGAGGCCTGGGCCGAAGCCGCCAGCCTGGTCGAGGGGCACCTGCGCATGAACATCGAGGTGGTCGACGCCCAGGGCAAGTTCCTTGGCGAAGGCCGCGACCTGGCCGAGCTGACTGCGCGCTTCGCCGCCGCCAGCCAGGCCGCGCTGGCCCTGCCGCGTAACGAGAAGGCCGAGCAACCGGTACAGGCCAAGGCGTTCTCGCAAGTGGCGCAGACCGCCCAGCAGAAGATCGCCGGGCTGTCGATGACCGTGTACCCGGCGCTGGTCGAGGATAACGGCACGGTGCGCGAAGGGCGCTTCTCGACCCAGGCCGAAGCTGAATTCCAGCACCGCCGCGCCTTGCAGCGCCTGTTGCTGCAGCAGTTGGCGGAGCCGGCCAAGTTCCTGCGCGGCAAGCTGCCGGGGCTGACCGAGCTGGGCTTGCTGTACCGCGAGCTGGGTCGGGTCGAGGCGCTGGTGGAGGACATCCTGCTGGCCAGCCTGGACAGCTGTGTGCTCGAAGGCGAAGACCCGTTGCCGCGTGACGGCGCAGGCCTCGCTTCGCTGGCCGAGCGCAAGCGTGGCAACTGGGCCGAGCATGCCGAGCGCCTGGCGCGCCAGACGCTGGAGGTGCTGAAGCTGTGGCATGGTTTGCAGAAGCGCTTCAAGGGCAAGATCGACCTGACCCAGGCGGTGGCGCTCAACGATATCAAGCAACAACTGGCCAATCTGGTATATCCAGGCTTCGTACGTGAGACGCCGGGCGCCTGGTTCAAGGAATTGCCGCGTTATCTCAAGGCGGTGGAACTGCGCCTGGAGAAGCTGGGTTCGCAGGTGCAAAAGGACCGGGTATGGAGCGGCGAACTGGCCAATTGCTGGGCGCAGTACAAGGCCCGGGCCGACAAGCATGCCCAGGAGGGCAAGCGTGACGAGCAGCTGACCGTGTACCGTTGGCTGCTGGAGGAGTACCGGGTGTCGTTGTTCGGTCAGCAGTTGGGCACCAAGGTGCCGGTTTCCGACAAGCGCCTGAGCAAGCAGTGGAGTCTGGTGGAAGCCTAACCTCGCTGATTTGTGGCACACTTGCAGGAATTTGCGGCCGCATTGCGGCCCATTCGCTGGCAAGCCAGCTCTTACAGGGTTATCGCCGATTCTGAAGCCGGTGGTGTCCCTGTAGGAGCGGGTTTACCCGCGATCGAGGGCAAAGCCCTCGCCATTACGGATTATTACGATTGTAAACTGGTACCAAGGTGCCAGTATCGAACCCCAATTTTTGGCCTGCGCCCGTCTGGCGCCGGCCCCAGACCAGAGGAACGACCGTGCACAACGTCGTGATCAGCGGCACCGGCCTGTACACCCCGGCCCAGAGCATTTCCAACGAAGAACTGGTGGCCTCCTTCAACACCTGGGCGCAGCAGTTCAACACTGAAAACGCCGCCGCCATCGAGCGTGGCGAGGTCGTGGCGGCGCCGCTGTCCGACGCGGCCTTCATCGAGAAGGCCTCGGGCATCAAGAGCCGCTTCGTCATGGACAAGGCCGGCATCCTCGACCCGCAGCGCATGAAGCCGCGCCTGCCGGAGCGCAGCAACGACGAGCAGTCGATCCTCTGCGAGATGGGCGTGGCCGCCGCCCGCCAGGCGCTGGAACGTGCCGGCCGCAGCGCCGCCGATGTCGACGGGGTGATCGTCGCCTGCTCCAACCTGCAGCGCCCGTACCCGGCCATCGCCATCGAAGTGCAGCAGGCGCTGGGCATCCAGGGTTTTGCCTTCGACATGAACGTGGCCTGCTCCTCGGCCACCTTCGGCATCCAGACCGCCGCCAACAGCGTGCAACTGGGCCAGGCCCGCGCGGTGCTGGTGGTCAACCCGGAGATCTGCACCGGCCACCTGAACTTCCGTGACCGCGACAGCCACTTCATCTTCGGCGATGCCGCCACCGCCGTGCTGGTCGAGCGTGCCGACCTGGCCACCTCGAAGCACCAGTTCGACATCGTCAGCACCAAGCTGCTGACCGCGTTCTCCAACAACATCCGCAACAATTTCGGCTTCCTCAACCGCGCGGCGGAAGAGGGCATCGGCGCGCAGGACAAACTGTTCGTGCAGGAAGGCCGCAAGGTGTTCAAGGAAGTCTGCCCGATGGTCGCCGAGCTGATCGGCCAGCACCTGGCCGAGAACGACCTGCAACCTTCGGACGTCAAGCGCTTCTGGCTGCACCAGGCGAACCTGAGCATGAACCACCTGATCGTCAAGAAGCTGCTGGGGCGTGAAGTGGCGGAGGAAGATGCGCCGGTGATCCTCGACCGTTATGCCAACACCAGTTCGGCGGGGTCGGTGATTGCCTTCCACCTGTACCAGGATGACCTGGCCAAGGGCTCGCTGGGTGTACTGAGCTCGTTTGGCGCGGGGTATTCGATTGGTAGCGTGGTGCTGCGCAAGCGCTGAGTCTTGTAGAGGTTTTACCGGCCCCTTCGCCGGCAAGCCGGCTCCTACCGAGGGATGCGATCTCCTGTAGGAGCCGGCTTGCCGGCGAAGGGGCTGCGCATTTCTACAAGGCAAAAAAAGGCGGGAAATGCCGGATGGGGTCGGCATTTCCCGCCTGAGCAACGCAGGGGCGCGATGGCTTAGAACTTGGCTTCCAGGTCCACCTGCAGCGTGTCGACGTCGGCGTCGCTGTTCGGCAGGTTGGAATAGTCGGTCTTGGCCATCAGGTAGGCGCCACCGACGGTGAAGTTCTTGTCGATCTCGTAGCCGACCTTGAACTTGTGACCACGCGAGCCGGTGAAGCCGTTGCCGAAGTCGGAGTCGGTGAACAGGCTGACCACGGCGTTACGCTGCACGTCGCGGTAGTTGTAGTCCAGGCTCCAGGCGCCCAGCTTGGTCTTCAGGCCGGCCAGCCAGGCCTTGTCCTTGCCGTCGGTGCTCTCGGTATTCTTGACGAACTGGCCATAGGCCGACAGCGGGATGGCGAAGCCGGTGAAGTCCAGCTGGCCGAAGCCTTCCACCAGGTTGAACTCGTTGGTGGTGTTGCCCAGCGAGCGCAGCGCCGCGGATTCCTTGTCGTTGTCGTAGCCGTAGATGCTGCCGCCCACGGTGAGCTTGACGGTGTCGGCCGCGTTGAACTTGGCACCCAGCTGGCCGTGGTACAGCTGTGCGTCGTGCTTGAACTGCACGCCGTCGCCGTCGACGTTGTCTTTCAGGTTGTAGTGGCCGGCGCTGCCGAACAGCTCGGCGCCGCCCAGGTTGGTCTTGTAGGTGACCGCCACGCCTTCGGGGTTGATGTCGCTGTCCCAGATGATGTCGCCCATGCTCACCCAGGGCTGGTTCATCTTGCCGCCGATCAGGTGCAGGTTGGGGACCGCGGTCGGGTGCCAGTCGAGGTAGGCCAGGTCGACCCACAGCGATTTCTTCTCGAAGTAGTTGTCCAGGCTCTGGTTGGTGGAGCGGGCGTCGGCGCTGCTGCCGGTGGCCACGCGCACGCCGGCGTCGACCTGCGGGTTGATCTCGCTGTAGAAGCCGACACGGGCGCGGACGCGCTCGCGGTCCTGGTTGCCGCTGCGGGCAATCGGGTTGTCGACGTTGACGTCTTCGTAACGCAGGCGCACGTCACCCTTGATCTGGGTCTTGGCGGCCCATGCCACTTTCTGTTCGAAGGAGCTCAGGCGCTCGGACTGGGCTTTCTGGTCGGCCTTTTCCTTGGTTTCCTTTGCCAGGTCGCCCTGCAGTTCGTTGTACTGCGCCTGGTTGATCGAGCCATTGGCGCGGAGCATTTCGAGCAGCTTGGCGTCGACAGCAGCACTGGCCGGAGTACTCAGAGCCAGCATCATGCCGGTGAGGCTCACTCCGGTAAGTGTAGAAACAAGACGCATAAGGTTCTCCCGTTGGAAAAAAGTGGGGAGGCTCAAGCGCCCACCCCCAAGTTGGCATGTCTTCGGAAAGGGCCTGAATAGACAGGTTCTGGGGTTCCGGAAAACAGGCGCAAGTATTGCGAGGGGGAATGACAGAATAATGTCTAAACAGTGGCACTGCTGTGAAGTAAGCGGCCTGTCATTTGAGTGTCACGGTCGGTTTGGCAATACTGGCGTTCTTTGTCCTGCGAGTTGCCGATGTGACCAGCCTCCACAGCCTTGCCCACCTGCGCGACCTGCCGGCGACCACCTGGGACGCGCTGGTGCCGGACGGCCAGCCGTTCCTGCGCCATGCGTTCCTCACGGCCATGGAGGACAGCGGCAGTGTGGTACCCGATACCGGCTGGGCCGCCGAGCACCTGGTGCTGGAGCGTGATGGCGAGGTGCGCGCACTGCTGCCGGCTTATCGCAAGTGGCACTCCTTCGGTGAGTACGTGTTCGACCATGGCTGGGCCGATGCCTGTGAGCGCGCGGGCATCGCCTACTACCCCAAGTTGCTGGGGGCCGTGCCGTTCAGCCCGGTGAGCGGGCCACGGCTGCTGGCCAGTGACCCTGCCGACGGTTTGCTGTTGTTGCAGGCGATTCCGGAATACCTCGAGAAGGGCGGGTTGTCCGGCGCGCACATCAACTTCACGGATTCAGCCTTGGACGCCAGCATTGCCAGCCTGCCGGGCTGGATGGAGCGCCTGGGCTGCCAGTTCCACTGGCGTAACCGTGGTTATCGGGACTTCCAGGACTTCCTCGATACGCTCAGTTCGCGCAAGCGCAAGCAGATGCGCAAGGAGCGTGAGCAGGTGGCCGGGCAGGGGATCGAATTCGCCTGGTACAAGGGCGATGAGCTGAGCGAGGCGCAGTGGGATTTCGTCTACCTCTGCTATGCCAACACCTATGCCGTGCGCCGTCGCGCGCCGTACCTGACCCGGGCGTTCTTCAGCTTGGTCGGCGAACGCATGCCCGAGGCCATCCGTGTGGTGATCGCCCGGCAGAACGGTCGGGACGTGGCCATGGCCTTGAGCCTGCTGGGTGGCGACAGCCTGTACGGGCGTTACTGGGGCTGCCTGGATGAGTTCGATCGGCTGCATTTCGAAACCTGCTTCTACCAGGGGATGGATTTGGCCATCGCCGAGGGGCTGCAGCGCTTCGATGCGGGCGCGCAGGGTGAGCACAAGCTGATTCGCGGGTTCGAGCCGGTGATCACGCGGTCGTGGCATTACCTGCGCCATCCTGGGTTGCGGCGGGCGGTGGAGGATTTTCTTGGGCAGGAGCGGGTCGGGGTGCGGGCTTATGCCGAGGAGGCGCGGGGGATGTTGCCGTATCGCCGGGATTGATAGCCCGGTTCGCCGGCAAGCCGGCTCCTACCGTAGGAGCCGGCTTGCCGGCGAACCGGACAACGCGTGGCTCAATCCACCCCAACGAACCCGCCGGTCTGGTGATGCCACAATCGCGCATACAGCCCCTGCTGGGCCAGCAACTCGCTGTGGCTGCCGCTCTCGACGATATGCCCCTTGTCCAGCACGACCAGCCGGTCCATGCGGGCGATGGTCGACAGGCGGTGGGCGATGGCGATCACGGTCTTGCCCTGCATCAGCGTCTCCAGGCTCTCCTGGATAGCGGCCTCGACCTCAGAGTCCAGCGCCGAGGTGGCCTCGTCCATCACCAGGATCGGCGCGTTCTTCAGCAGCACCCGGGCAATGGCGATGCGCTGGCGCTGGCCACCGGAGAGCTTCACGCCGCGCTCGCCGACATGGGCGTCGAAGCCGGTGCGGCCCTGGGCATCGGACAACTGCGGGATGAACTCGTCCGCCCGCGCCCGGCGCACCGCTTCCCAGACTTCCGCGTCGCTGGCGCCGGGGCGGCCGTACAACAGGTTGTCGCGGATCGAGCGGTGCAGCAGCGAGGTGTCCTGGGTGATCATGCCGATCTGCGCGCGCAGGCTGGCCTGGTTGACCTCGGCGATGTCCTGGCCGTCGATGAGGATGCGCCCGCTGTCGATGTCGTACAGGCGCAGCAGCAGGTTGACCAGGGTCGACTTGCCGGCGCCGGACGGGCCGATCAGGCCGATCTTCTCGCCGGGGCGGATGTCCAGGCTCAACGCGTCGATCACCTTGCCGCCCTTGCCGTAGTGGAAGTCGACATGGTCGAAGCGCACCCCGCCACGGCTGACCTTCAACGCCGGCGCATCGGGCTTGTCGCTGACCGTGACCGGCTGGGCGATGGTCTGCAGGCCGTCCTGAACCATGCCGATGTTCTCGAAGATGCCGTTGACCACCCACATGATCCAGCCCGACATGTTGACGATGCGGATCACCAGGCCGGTGGCCAGGGCGATGGCGCCGACGCTGATCAGCGACTGGCTCCACAGCCACAGTGCCAGGCCCGTGGTGCTGACCACCAGCAGGCCGTTGAGCGAGGTGATGACCACGTCCATGCTAGTGACCACTCGCGAGCCCAGTTGTGTCTTCTCGGTATGCTCGCGGATCGCCTCGCGGGCGTACTGGCGTTCTTGATCGGTGTGGGCGAACAGCTTCAGCGTGGCGATGTTGGTGTAGCCGTCGACGATGCGCCCCATCAGCTTGGAGCGAGCGTCGGAGGAGATCACCGAGCGCTCCTTGACCCGCGGCACGAAGTAGTAGAGCGAGGCGATGTAGCAGGCAATCCACACCAGCAGCGGCAGCATCAGCCGCCAGTCGGCCTCGGCGAACAGCACCAGCGAGCTGATGGCGTAGATCAGCACGTGCCAGAGCGCGTCCACCGCCTGCACCGCCGAGTCGCGCAGGGAGTTGCCGGTTTGCATGATGCGTTGGGCGATGCGTCCGGCGAAGTCGCTCTGGAAGAAGTTGAGGCTCTGCTTGAGCACATAGTTGTGGTTCTGCCAGCGGATCAGGCTGGTCATGCCCGGGCTGATGGTCTGGTGCACCAGCAGGTCGTGCAACCCAAAGAACAACGGCCGCAGCAGCAGGATGACCACCAGCATCCAGATCAATTCACCGCTGTGTTCGCTGAAGAAGTTGACGTTGGGGGTGCCCTGGGCCAGGTCGATGATCCGGCTCAGGTAGCTGAACATGGCCACCTCGATCAGCGAGGCGACCAGGCCGACGATCAGCAGGGCGAGAAAGCTCGGCCACACCTGGCGCAGGTAGTACAGGTAGAACGGCCAGACCTGGCCGGGAGGCGCCTCGGTGGGCGCCTCGCGGAAGATGTCGATCAGTTGCTCGAAACGACGGTACAGCATGGGTGACAAGACTCCTGTGTGACCCGACCCACGTCCCTGTGCGGCGTGTGGTCAGTCGATGCGTTTGGCCGACTTGATGTACACCGGGTCCGCCGGGACATCGCGCATGCCTTTCTTGACGGTGGTCGGCGAGTTGACGATCTGGTCGACCACTTCCATGCCCTTGGTGACTTTGCCGAACACCGCGTAGCCACGGTCGCGGCCCGGGTTGAGGAAGTCGTTGTCGGCGACGTTGATGAAGAACTGGCTGGTGGCCGAGTTCGGGTCGGAGGTGCGGGCCATGGACAGGGTGCCACGGGTGTTCTGCAGGCCGTTGCTGGCTTCGTTGCGGATCGGGTCCTTGGTGTTCTTCTGCACCATCTGGTCGGTGAAGCCACCGCCCTGGACCATGAAGCCCGGGATCACGCGGTGGAAGATGGTGTTGTTGTAGAAGCCGCTGTCGACGTACTCGAGGAAGTTCTTCGTGCTGATCGGTGCTTTTTCAGCGTTCAGCTCGATCTCGATTTTGCCAAAGCTGGTGACCAGCTCAACGTGCGGGGTCTTGTCGGAGGCCATGACGCTGGTGGCGAAGGCAACCGAGCAGGCGGTGAGCAGCAGTTTTTTCAGCATGGGCTCAAAGATCCTTGAGAGGTGGAGGCGGCTGCGAGGAACTGCAGCAGGGTGAGGTTGAAGACCTCGGGTTGATCGAGGGGTGTAGCGTGCCGCGAATCGTCGATGACCGCCAGCCTGGCGTTGGGCATCAGGGCAACATAACGCGCCTTGAGTTGTACCGGGGTGTAATCGTGGTCGGCGGCGATCACCAGCGTCGGACAACGGATCTGGCCGATGCGTTCCTGCACGCCCCAGTCGACGATGGCGTCGAAGCTCTTGAGATACGCGCGCTTGTCGTTGCGTGCCCAGCGTTCGGCCATCTTGCGCCGCAGTTCGCTTTGCCCGGGCTTGGGGAACAGCCGCTGGGCCAGGCCCTTGCCCACCGTCTCGACGCTGAGCAGGCGCGCCAGGCCCCAGCGCTTGAGCCACCAGATCCAGTCGCTGCGGGTGCGGCGCTTGACCTCCGGGGCGCTGTTGACGATGCACAGGCTGCGCAACCAGTCGGGGTGGTCGACGGCGAACTGGAAGCCGACCATGCCACCCATCGACAGCCCGACGAAGTGCACCGGGCCGGTGCCCAGGTGCTTGAGCAGGGCCAGCAGGTCTTCGCTGAAGGTCTTGATCCGGTAGCCGCGTCGCGGCTTGGCGGATTGGCCATGGCCGCGGATATCCATGAGGATCACCCGGTAGTGGCGGCTGAACTCGGGCACCTGCAGCTCCCAGTCCTGGCTGCTCGAGCCCAGACCGTGCAGCAGCACCAGGGGCTCGCCCTGGCCATGTTCCTCGTAGTGCAGCAGGCAACCGTCATGTTCGAAACAGGCCATGGGCGCGGTCCTCTCAGGCTTGCGGGGGGGCGGCGAAGGGCACGTCCAGGGGCGCGGTGTCGAAGTTGCGCAGCAACTCGATGAGGATCTGCGTGGCCGGACCCAGGGTCTTTTCCTTGCTCGAATAAAGGTAGAACAGCGGGTGGCGGCTGCCACCCTGGTCCAGCGGCAAGGGCTTGAGCACGCCTTCGCGCAGCTCGCGCTCGATCATGTGCCGGGGCAGCCAGGCAAAACCCAGGCCGCTGCCGACGAAAGTGGCGGCGGTGCCCAGGCTGCCCACCGTCCAGCGCTGCTCGGCGCCCAGCCAGCCGACGTCACGGGGTTGCGCGCGGCCGGAGTCGCGGATCACCACCTGCAGCTGGCTTTCCAGGTCCTGGAAGGTGATCTCGCGGCCCATGCGGTGCAGGGCGTGTTCGGGGTGGGCGACGGCGATGAACTCCACCGGGCTCAGTTCGGTGCCCAGGTAACCACCGATATTGAAGCTGCTGATGGCCAGGTCCGCGATGCCTTCGTGCAGCACCTCTTCGACCCCGGACAACACCTCTTCACGCAGCCGCACCCGGCAACCACGGCTTTGCGGCATGAAGGCGGCCAGGGCGCGCACCAGGCGGGCGCTGGGGTAGGCGGCGTCGACCACCAGGCGCACCTCGGCTTCCCAGCCCTGTTCCATGTGGTGGGCCAGGTCTTCCAGCTGGCTGGCCTGCTTGACCAACTGCCGCGAGCGACGCAGCAGCACGTTGCCGGCTTCGGTCAGCACCGCCTTGCGCCCATCGATGCGCAGCAGCGGCACGCCCAGTTGCTCCTGCATCCGCGCCACGGTGTAGCTCACCGACGACTGCGAGCGGTGCAGGGCCTCGGCGGCCTGGGCGAACCCGCCATGGTCGACCACCGCCTGCAGGGTCCGCCACTGATCCAGGGTTACGCGCGGCGCTTTCATCTAGGGCTCCTGTTGTCCTAAGCTGCGCTCTTCTCAAGGAGAGCGCCCGTATGAAGAAATGTTGTGCGGCTTTGCTGTTGTGCCTGCCCTTCACCGCCATGGCTTACCCCATCGACGTGGAGAAGGAGCTGACCGGGGTCAAGGTCGACTACACCGCCTATGACACGGCCTACGACATCGGTGCCATCACCCTGAACAACTATGGGCAGGTACCGGCGGCCTGCAAGGTCATGTTCCGCAACGGCCCCGAGGCGCCACGGGTGCGCAGGGTCAACGTGCCGGCCGGCAAGAGCGTGGATGTGACCGCCAAGTTCAACCGGCAGATCATCAAGCTGCGGATCCTGCTGGACTGCAAGGCGGAATAAACTGATTAATCGATAGATTGATCCCACTTTTTACGCTTTTTTATCGATAGGTCAACCCTTAATCTCACCTCCATCGAATCGCCACCCCTTACCGCCGATGGAGGCACCCCATGTCCCGCGTACTGATCATCGAAAGCAGCGCCCGCCAGCAGGATTCCGTTTCCCGTCAACTGACCCGCGATTTCATCCAGCAGTGGCAAGCGGCGCACCCGGCTGACGACATCACCGTGCGTGACCTGGCGGTGAACCCGGTGCCGCACCTGGACGCCGACCTGCTGGGCGGCTGGATGAAGCCTGATGAACAGCGCAGTGCCGCCGAACGGGACGCCCTGGCCCGCTCCAATGCCCTGACCGACGAGCTGCTGGCCGCCGACGTGCTGGTGATGGCAGCGCCGATGTACAACTTCACTATCCCCAGCACCCTGAAGGCCTGGCTGGACCATGTGCTGCGTGCCGGCATCACTTTCAAGTACACCCCGACTGGCCCGCAAGGCCTGCTGAACGGCAAGCGCGCCATTGTCCTGACCGCCCGTGGTGGCATCCATGCCGGCGCCAGCAGTGACCATCAGGAACCCTACCTGCGCCAGGTGATGGCTTTCATCGGTATCCATGACGTGGACTTCATCCACGCCGAAGGCCTGAACATGAGCGGCGAGTTCCACGAGAAGGGCCTGAACCAGGCCAAGGCCAAGCTGGCCGCGGTGGCCTGACAGGCGACGAATTCCCAACCTGACACCTTGTTGCTCCTTTGGGTGTGCCTGCCCGGCCAATCGATGGCCGGGCTTTTTTATGCTGGCCTCACGCTTTGCGCGATCCTTGTGGGAGCGGCCTTGTGTCGCGAAAGGGCCGCAAAGCGGCCCCGACGATCTTTGCATCGACACTGAGGTCCAGGGGCCGCTACGCAGCCCTTTCCGACCGGTCCGACGCCTCGGCAAGGCCGCTCCCATAAAGGCGAACGCAAACCACGAATACTCTGCAAGGCAGTTGCTCCCACAGATAAAGCACTGCTTTCAAGGCTTGTGGTAGCGGGCTTGCCCGCGAAGAGGCCGTTACTGCCCCCACATTTCCAAGGGTTGAACTCGGTCAGGCCAACCCGCTAAGGTCCCCGCCTTGATCCACGAGGGCCAACCATGGGCTACCTGATAATCGTCGCGCTGATCCAGGCGTACTCCTTCAACCTGATCGGCGAGTACCTGGCCGGCCATGTCGACAGCTACTTCGCCGTGCTCGCCCGGGTGGTGCTGGCTGCTCTGGTATTCCTGCCGCTGACCCGCTGGCGCCAGGTCGAGCCGCGCTTCCTGCGTTCGATGCTGCTGATCGGCGCGCTGCAGTACGGCATCACCTACGTCTGCCTGTACCTGAGCTTCCGTGTGCTCACCGTGCCCGAGGTGCTGCTGTTCACCATCCTCACCCCCTTGCACGTCACGCTGATCGAGGACGCCCTGAACCGGCGTTTCAACCCCTGGGCATTGCTGGCCGCGCTGGTGGCGGTGGCCGGTGCGGCGGTGATTCGCTTCGACACCATCTCCGGCGAGTTCTTCATGGGCTTCCTGCTGCTGCAACTGGCCAACTTCACCTACGCCGCCGGGCAGGTGCTGTACCGTCACCTGGTCGCCCGCCACCCCAGCGACCTGCCGCATTACCGTCGCTTCGGCTACTTCTACCTCGGCGCGCTGATCGTGGTGCTGCCAGCCTTCCTGCTGTTCGGCAACGCCCAGCACCTGCCGAGCACCAACACCCAATGGCTGGTGCTGCTGTTCCTTGGCCTGTGCCCGACCGCGCTGGGGTTGTACTGGTGGAACAAGGGTGCCTGCCTGGTGTCCGGCGGCACTTTGGCGGTGATGAACAACCTGCATGTGCCGGTGGGGCTGTTGCTGAACCTGCTGATCTGGAACCAGGACGAACCGTTGGGGCGCCTGGCCATCGGTGGTTCCATCATCCTGGCGTCGGTGTGGCTTAGCCGCCTGGGTGGCCAGCGTGCGCTACAGCCCGGCGCGACCTCGTCGCGCTGATCGATAGCGCATTGCATCAAAGGCGCCCCCAGTGGGCGCCTTTGTCTTTATCGGGGCCAGGGTTGGCCCAGGCTGAAGGAGAGGGGCAAGATAGGCGCAGGTGACACCAAGATCGCCAGTCATGAAATGGACATGAACAACAATACAAGGAAGAGACCGTGAACCTTGACCTGACTGATCTGAAGCTGTTCATAAAGATTGCCGAGTCGCCCAGCCTGACCCAGGGCGCCCGGCGCGCCTGCCTGTCGCCCGGCGCGGCGAGCATGCGCATCAAGTCGATGGAGGGCGAGCTGGGCGAGGGGTTGTTCCATCGCCAGAGCAAGGGCCTGGTGCTGACGGCGGCGGGCAAGCGCCTGCTGGTCCACGCCCGCAAGATCCTTGGCCAACTGGAAGTGCTCAAGGCCGAGTTCGAGCGGCATGAAGAGCAGGCCGTGCCCTGCATGCGCATGTACGTCGACGGCTTCACCGCCTTCGAGTCCACCCAGCAGCGTTTGGTGCGCTACCTGGCGGAGCACGCGAACATCGCCATCGACCTGCAGGCGCGCAACCCGGGGGAAATCGTCCGCGGCATTCGCGAAGGCGCCGTCGACATGGGGATGGTCGCGGGTAGCGCGCCGGTGGAAGGCTGCGCCTCGATTGCCATGCCCGCGCTCAACTACGTGGTCGTGCTGCCCCGGCGGCACCCGTTGGCCAGTGCCACGGCACTGCGTTTGCGGGAGGTGCTGAAGCACCCGCAGGTGGGGCTGTGCAGCGATGCCGCCCTGGGGCGACTCATCGAAGCGCAGGCGCGGGACGATGGCAGCGAGGCGCAGTTCAGGATCAAGGTATCCACGGGCGAAGCGCTCTGCCGGATGATCGCCGAGGGCGTGGGGATCGGCGTGGTGTCGGACGCGGCGGTGCAACGCTACCTGCGCTGCAGTGCGCTGGTGGTCCGGCCCCTGGAGGAAGCCTGGGCGCGGCAGGAGCACATGATGCTGGTCAGGCACTTCGACAGCATGCCTCGCCATGTCACCGAGCTGCTCTCCTACCTGAGCGCCGCCTGAGGTAGAGGCCACCGTCGCCAGGCGGACGCGCCTGGCGACGGCTGTGGCTCAGCGGGTACCCGGCACCAGGCTGAGGATTTCGTCGATCGGCATGCAGGCCGGCTCGATCTCGTAGGCGCGGTCGTTCTCCAGGATGCTGGTGGCGACCTGGCGCATGGCCGAATAGGCGCCGCGCAGCATGTGGTTGGCATAGATCACGGCGTTGAAGCCGGCATCGGCCAGGCACGAGAACGTCAGTTGCGGGTAGCTGGTGGGCACGCAGATCAGTGGCGTGGCGGGGTGGCGGTGCTTGAAGCGCCGGGCGAACTCGAGGATTTCCTCGCCACTGCGCTTGCGGCTGTGGATCATGATGCCGTCGGCACCGGCCTCGGTGTAGGCGCTGCAGCGGGCCAGGGCATCCTCCAGGCCCTTTTCCAGGATCAGGCTCTCGCAGCGGGCGAAGATCATCATCCGGTCGCCATGCCGGTGTTGCGTGCCGGCCCTGATCTTTTCGCAGAAGTGCTCCACGGTCTCCTGCTCCTGGTGCACCGAGAGGCCCAGCAGGGAGTTCTTCTTCAAACCGCACTTGTCTTCGATGACGATTGCCGAGACACCGGCGCGTGCCAGCCATTGCACATGGATGGCGAAGTGCTCGACCTTGCCGCCGGTGTCGGCGTCGTAGATCAGCGGCAGGTCGCACACCCCGAGGATCTCGTTGAGCCGTTCGAGGCGGTCGCTGGGCGAAAGGATCTCGATGTCCGGCAGGCAGCGCTGGGTGGAATCGGTCAGCGAACTGGACCAGATGGCGTCATAGCCCAGGCTGGCGCCGCGGACCTCCAGGCGCACGCTCTGGGCCAGCATGGCCGATATCGGGCTGTGCGCTTCCAGCACGCGCAGGCAGGGTTTGTCATGGAACAGTTGGCGCAGGTCGATGCGCGAATCGGGATTCACGATGTTCATGGGGCCACTTCCTTGATCAGAGGTGTGTCAGACGGCCAGGACCGACTCCATCTTGTGCAGGTGTTCGCAGGCGCGTTGCACGTACTCGCACGACAACGCCTCGATCCGTGTGTAGTCGAGTGGCTGCTTCGTAGCCTGGCAGTAGAGCTCGAGGGCGCTGGTGGCATGGAAGAAATGCTGGGCCTCGACCGCGCCACAATGCACGCTGAGGAAGGTTGCGATACGGTGCGCTTCGCCCGCGGGCTTTCCTTGCACCTGCTTCAGCCAGTCTTTCCACAATGGCGTCATCACGTTGTATTCACCCGTGTTGAACAGTTCGGTCATCGCCATCATCTCGATGGCTTCCACCAACTGCGGGGCGAGCGGGCGCTTGTTGCCGACCCAGGTGGAGAATTCCTTGGTCACCGGGTTCAGGTAGCGGTCCTGCAGGCGCCAGTCGTCCGAGCCGCAGATCGCCGTGGCCATGCGCGCATACAGCTTGGAGTGGTGCGGGTGGCCGTGCATCTCGCCCAGGCCGATGTCCTCGACGATGATCTCGCCGCAGTGGCGCGCGGCTTCCAGCAGGCGCAGGCGGCCCTGGTCATCGTCGAGTGCCTCGGACTCCTGCAGCAGCCTCACGATGATGCTGGACACCGCGTGGGCCGCGCCATCCGGGCTGCGCCAGCCGCAGAAGAAGGTGCACAGGCTGTCACGCGACCACGGCTGCGAGGTGATGCGCTGGTAGGTGTCCAGGTAGTCGCCGAGCAGGTCGTCGTGAACGTCGAAGCCCTTTCTCAGGGCACTGGCCAGCCGTTTGTCCCGGACATCGGTCAGCGCCTGGTCAACGAATGACAGCATGAAATCCGTTTTCTTCATGTCATGATCTCGCGGTTGGGTGGAAAGGCCGGGTTCAGGCAAGCGATGTGATGAAGGTGGCGAAGCGGCCCAGGCCCTCGACCAGGTCGTCCTCGCTCACGGAGTAGGAGAGCCGCACGGCGCGCGGGTCGCCATTGCTGCAGCCGGGCACCAGGGCGATGCGCGCTTCGGTCAGCAGCAGCTCGCACAGGTGGCTGGCGTCACGCAGGGGCTGGCCCTGGTAGCGCTTGCCCAGCAGGTCGCCGATATCCAGGTACAGGTAGAAAGCGCCCTGGGGCGGCGCGAAGCGGACTCCCTCAAGCTGGCCGAGCAGGGCGGTAGCCGTGGCCAACTGGCGGTCGAGCTGGGCGTTGATGTCGGCGGCAAAGCGTAGGGAAGCCTCGCCATCGAGGGCGGTCAACGCGGCGTATTGCGCCAGGCTGCTGGGGTTGGAGGTGGTGTGCGCCTGCAGGTTGTGCATGGCCGTGACCACCGCTTTGGGGGCGCAGGCATAGCCCAGCCGCCAGCCGGTCACGGCCTGGCTCTTGGAGAACGAGTCGATGATGATGGCCGAGTCCTTGAGCTCGGGCAGCAGGCTGACGATGTTGTGGTGTTGCTGGCTGCCGCGCAGCAAGCCGCGATAGCACTCGTCGAAGATGATCCACAGCTTGCGTTCCAGGGCCAGTTCACCGATGGCGAGCAGGTCCTGGGGTGAGTAGACCACCCCGGTGGGGTTGTTCGGGGTGTTGATGATGATCGCTTTGCTGCGCGGCGACAGGGCGGCCTTCACCGCCGCACTGCGCAACGAGTACTGGTCGGCCCGGGTGTCGATGAACACCGGCCTGGCGCCTGCCAGTTCGACCTGGGTGGGGAAGGTCTCCCAGTAAGGGCGCGGGATGAGCACTTCGTCGCCAGGATTCAGCAGTACCATCGCGCTGTTGAACAGGGCCTGCTTGGCACCGCTGGATACGGCGATCTCATCGGCGCCATAGCTGACGCCCAGGCGCTGGCTGACACTGTTGGCCAACGCCTGGCGCAGCCGCGGGTTGCCCAGCGGTGGGGTATAGCGGTTCCACTGCTCGTGCACTGCGGCGATGGCGCCGCTGCGCATGTCCGGCGCCGCGTCCGTGGCCAGCTCGCCGGCCGCGAAGTTGATCACCTTGATGCCGGCGTCACGCAAGGCATTGGCTTTGCTGCGCATGCTCGAGGTGCCGGGCGCGCCGATGCGGCCGGCGCGCTCCGAGAGTTCGTAGGTCATGGTTCACGTCCTTGTTGTGGGTGATCCGCGGGCATCCTGCTCAGCGTCGGGTCAAGCCCTTCATGCCGTTGTAAGTGACCAGGCACAGGGGCAGGGTCAGCAGCAGCACGCAGGCCAGCACCACCAGCCCCTCGTTCACCCCGGCCTGGTCGGAGATCGCGCCGATCAGCACCGGGGCCAGCGCGCCGCCGCCGACGGTGCCGGTGTAGAACCAGGCGAACACCCGGTCGCGACGGTCCCGTGGGGCGAAGTCCGGCACCAGGCCGCCGAGTACCGACGAAGTACCGTTCAAGGCCACGCCGATCAGCGGCATCACCAGCATCAGCGCGCCGTAGGGCAGCACCAGCGCCAGCAGGATCAGCACGGCGGTGAGCAGTTCGGTGCAGATCACCGTGCGCACCGGCCCCAGGCGTGCGCCGAGGTAGCCGCAGAACAGCTTGCCGAAGGCGCCGCCGATGAACAGCAGCGACAGCGCCAGGCCGATGTGCTCGGTGTTGGCGCCTTTGCTCTGCAGCAGGAACGGCAGGAAGGTCAGGAAGCCCATGCGCACGCCGCTGTCGAGGGTGCCGGTGGCGATCAGCGCCATCAGGCCCGAAGTGCTGCCGGTCTTGTCGGCGCTGCCGGCTTTCTTGCCGGCCTTGTCGTGGGCCTGGGTCCGAGGCATCAGCAGCCACAATGCGAAGGCGGCGGCAATGCCGAGCATACCGAGCAGGGTGGCGTTGGTCTGCCAGGAGATGTACACCAGCGCCAAACCGGTGAGCCCTGGGATGATGGCCTTGCCGATATCGCCGGCGAAGTTGTACTGGGCCAGGGCCTGCTTGACCCGGCCACTGCCATCATAGGCATCCGAGACCAGAGCCGAGGCCAGGGGGTGCTGGGTGCTGGCCCCCAGGCCGCCGATCATCAAGGCCAGCAGCAACAGGGTGATGTCGGTGGCCTGCGCGGCCAGCAGGTAGGCGAAGCCGGCCAGGGCAGTGCCCCTGACCAGCAGGGCCTGCCGGCCCCAGCGGCGCGCACCCCGGCTGGCCAGCAACTGGAAGCCGGCCATCATCCCGGCATAGGCGCCGCGCAGCAGGCCGACCTGGGCATAGCTTAGGCCGAAGGCCGCCTGCCAGATCGGCAGCAGTACATAGATCACATCGGTCAGGCCGTCGTGCACGCCATGGGCGAGGCTGCCCGCGGCCAGGGCCTTGCGGCGGGTGGCCTGGTCGGTGCCATCCGGTTCGTCGAGTTTTTCCAGGGAGATGTCCTGACGCATCGCTTGCTCGCAGTCCTTGTGTCGAATCCTGGCCGAAAGCCGCGCGGCGCGGTTCGGTGTGCTGGCTGCAGGGTAGGAGATGCGGGGCAGGGTGGGTATTCGTATTTGCCGAAGGCTGGCGTTTAATAATTCTGAAATAGTTGTAACTGTTTGTTTCTGATGACGCTTTGCGTTGAGCCTGGCAAATAAATTTCTGAGTCTTTGTTCGCCGGCAAGCCGGCTCCTACGAGTTGGTCGCTTCAACGCGGTACCTGTAGGAGCCGGCCTTGCCGGCGAATGGGCCGGTACCGTCAACACAACTCTCAGGCGTTGCTGAAGGCGCGAGGTTCCTGCTCACGTTGAGACCGGCCAGCCAAACCGACGCGCATGTCGTTGCCACTCGGTTGCTGATACAGGCTCAGCCCAAATTCCGGCAGCACCGCCAGCAGGTAGTCGAAGATATCGCCCTGGATACGCTCGTACTCGGCCCAGGCCGTGGTGGTGGTGAAGCAGTAGATCTCCAGCGGCACGCCTTCGGCGGTGGTCTGCATCTGCCGGACCATGCAGGTCATGCCGGCGTGCACATTGGGGTGGTTTTTCAGGTAGGCCAGGGCGAAGGCGCGGAAGGTGCCGATGTTGGTCAGCTTGCGCCGGTTGGCGGCCAGCTCCGCCACCGGGCCAAGGGCCTCGTTCCAGCTGTGCAGCTCCTGGCGCTTTTGCGCCAGGTAGTCGCCGAGCAGGCGCACCTGGCCCAGGCGCTGCTCTTCTTCCGGCGTGAGGAAGCGCACCCCGGCGGCATCGATGAACAGGCTGCGCTTGATGCGTCGACCGCCCGACTGCTGCATCCCCCGGTAGTTGCGGAACGACTCGCTCATCAGGCGCCAGGTGGGGATGGAGACGATGGTCTTGTCGAAGTTCTGCACCTTGACCGTGTGCAGGGTGATATCCACCACATCGCCGTCGGCGCCGACCTGGGGCATCTCGATCCAGTCGCCCACGTGCAGCATGTCGTTGCTGGTGAGCTGCACGCTGGCGACGAACGACAGCAATGTGTCTTTGTACACCAGCAGCAGTACCGCCGACATGGCGCCCAGGCCCGACAGCAGCAACAGCGGCGAGCGGTCGATGAGCGTGGCGACGATCACGATGGCGGCGAAGATCCACAGCATCATCTTGGCCAGTTGCACGTAGCCCTTGATCGAGCGGGTGCGGGCATGCTCGGTGCGGGCATAGATGTCCAGCAGGGCATCGAGCAGGCACGACAGGGCCATGGTCATGAACAGCAGGGTGAAGGCCAGGGCGAAGTTGCCGAGGAAGTGCTGGGCGGTGTCGGAGAGCTCCGGCACCAGCTTCAGGCCGAACTGGATCACCAGCGAGGGGGTGGTCTGGGCCAGGCGGTGGAACACCTTGTTCTGGCGCAGGTCGTCGAGCCACCGCAGCGCGGGCTGGCGGGCCAGCAGGCGGCTGGCATGCAGGACCAGGAAGCGGGCCAGGCGGCCAACCAGCAGCGAGACGAGCAGCAGCACGCCCAGCCCGAGCGCGGCATGCAGCAGTGGATGTTGGTCGAGGGTCCCCCAGAGGTCGAGGGTGTCGTGCCAGATGCGTTGGATGTCCATGGGTGCGAAAGCGGTCTGTATAGCGGTACGAAGGGGCTTTAGAGTGCCAATCGGGGCAAAGTTACCAAAAGAAGTTCGGCTCCGACGAAGGAAAACGTTACCCTATGCAACTTGAATTTTTCGCACTTGCCCGAGGTTACGCCGTGTTTTCCCAATTCGCCCTGCACGAACGCCTGCTCAAAGCCGTGGCCGAGCTGAAATTTGTCGAGCCGACGCCGGTGCAGGCAGCGGCCATTCCCCTGGCGTTGCAAGGGCGTGACCTGCGGGTGACGGCGCAGACCGGCAGCGGCAAGACGGCGGCCTTTGTCCTGCCCCTGCTCAATCGCCTGGTCGACCTGAGCGGCCCACGCGTGGAAATCCGCGCGCTGATCCTGCTGCCCACCCGCGAGCTGGCCCAGCAGACCCTCAAGCAGGTGCAACTGTTCTCCCAGTTCACCTACATCAAGTCCGGGCTGGTGACGGGTGGTGAAGACTTCAAGGAACAGGCCGCGATGCTGCGCAAGGTACCGGACGTGCTGATCGGCACCCCGGGCCGCCTGCTCGAACAGCTCAATGCCGGCAACCTCGACCTTTCCCACGTGAAGGTGCTGATCCTCGACGAGGCCGACCGCATGCTCGACATGGGCTTCGCCGAAGACATGGAGCGCCTGTGCAAGGAGTGCGAGAACCGCGAACAGACCCTGCTGTTCTCCGCCACCACTGGCGGCGCGGCTCTGCGCGACATCATCGGCAAGGTGCTGAAGGACCCTGAGCACCTGATGCTCAACAGCGTCTCGCAGCTTGCCGAAGGCACCCGCCAGCAGATCATCACTGCCGACCACGACCAGCACAAAGAGCAGATCGTGCAGTGGCTGCTGGCCAACGAGACCTACCAGAAAGCGATCATCTTCACCAACACCCGGGCGTTGGCCGATCGCATCTACGGCCACCTGGTGGCCAAAGAAGTCAAAGCCTTCGTCCTGCATGGCGAGAAGGACCAGAAAGACCGCAAACTGGCCATCGATCGTTTCAAGGATGGCGGCTCCAAGGTGCTGGTAGCCACCGACGTCGCCGCCCGTGGCCTGGATATCGATGGCCTGGACCTGGTGATCAACTTCGACATGCCGCGCAGCGGTGACGAGTACGTGCACCGCATCGGCCGTACCGGCCGCGCCGGTGGCGAAGGCCTGGCGATCTCGCTGATCACCCACAACGACTGGAACTTGATGTCGAGCATCGAGCGCTACCTCAAGCAGCAGTTCGAGCGCCGCGTCATCAAAGAGGTCAAGGGCACCTACAGCGGGCCGAAAAAGGTCAAGGCGTCGGGCAAGGCAGCCGGCAGCAAGAAGAAAAAGGTCGAGAAGAAGACTGGCACCGACAAGAAAGCCGCCGCCAAGCGCAAGCCGGCTGCCAAGCCGAAGGCCAAGGCCCCGTTGGCCAGCGCCGACGGCCTGGCGCCGCTGAAAAAGCGCAAGCCTGCGGCCGAGTAAGGCACGCTTGCGACAAACCCGCCATCGCAATGATGGCGGGTTGATTCACACCTTCCCCAGGTGTTTGTAGCCCATTTCCCAAACTACTCCCGAGCCCATGCAATTAACCGGCTGACCCCGATACTCCTCTGGCATGTTCAGCCAGGAGGGCGTAGCGTATGTACAGCTGTAAATACAAGGTGTCCCATGGCGTTTGACTGGGACGAGGAGAAGAACCTGCTCAACATCCGCAAGCACGGTATCGACTTCAACGATGTGCCCGAGATGTTCCGGCACCCGATGCTGGCGCTGCGCGATGAACGGTTCGACTACGCAGAGGCGCGCTGGATCAGCATGGGCTGGATCAACGCGTGGGTCAGCGTGGTCGCCTACACCGAAAGGCAAGGGGATGTGATCCGCATCATCTCTGCCCGAAGAGCCACCCGACGCGAGGTAACGCGCTATGTCGAAACCATCCGCAAGCATTGACCACACACCTATCGACACCTCGGACATTCCCGAGCTCGATGATGACTTCTTCCGCCGCGCCGAGCTGCGGGTTCCCGCCAAACAGACCGTGACGATGCGCCTGGATGCCGATGTGCTGGCCTGGTTCAAGGAGCAGGGCGCGGGCTACCAGACCCGCATCAACCAGCTGCTGCGCCAGTACATGCTGGCGCAACAGCGGCGCTGATCTCAGGTCCTGCTTTTCGCGGCCTTGAGTTCCTGGATGCGCTTGTCGATCAGCTGGCACTTGTCCGGCAGGTCCTTGCTGGCCGTATCGAGCTTCATACCCTGGAGCTCGTCATTGATCTCCTTGGCCTTCTGCGGATTCTGTTCGGTCAGTCGACTCACCAGCCCGGCGAGCTCCTCCCTTTTCTGCGTGGCCTCTTCCGGGGTGCAGGCCCAGACGGGCAGGGCGCCTAGCAGGCAGGCTGCACAGGCAGTGGATAGCAGTGCTTTCATTCTTCCGATCTCCGGCAATGGGTATGTGCTGTGGAGGTGCGGGGCGGGGAGAGCGTTCGGCTTGGTCGACCGACGGCCCGAGTGGCGGGTGGTCCTGTAGTTTTCGGCGTCCAATAATTTGGCGATATTAATTTGACACTGCAGTGATGGCAAAATAACATCGCGCACCATTTTGCTCGATGCCCAGTCATGTCCGTAAGTCTCCATTTTTCTCACCGAACGGCCTACCTTGCCTTGTGGGCAATGCTGAGCGTGAATCCGGCTTGGGCGGCGTCTCCCGGCGACCAGGACCTGATTCGCGACCGCCAGGACCGGCTACTGCAGGAGCAGCAACGGCGCCTCGACGAGCTGCGCACCTTGCCCGGCAATGCCGCCGAACCCAGCGAAGCGCAACCGGCGGCCGACACCCGCTGCTTCACCATCCGCACCATCGAACTCAAGGGCGCCGACAGCCTGTCCGCTGCGGAGCGCGACGCCTTGCTCAAGCCATTCATTGGCCAGTGCCTGGGCGTCACCCAACTCAACGCCTTGCTCAAGGCCATCACCGACCACTACCTCGACCGCGGCCTGGTCACCAGCCGCGCCTACCTGCCGCAGCAGGACCTGTCCGCCGGCCATCTGCAGGTGCTGGTGGTGGAAGGGCGCCTGGAAGGGCTGCGTCCCGATGCCGGCAGTGGCCTGAGCGATCATGAACTGGCCATGACGTTCCCCGGCGGCACCGGCGAGCGCTTGAACCTGCGCGAGATCGAGCAGATGGTCGACCAGCTCAACCGTCTGCCGTCGAACAAGGCGCAAATGGAGCTGACCCCGGGCAAGGCTGTCGGCGGCAGCGAGGTGCTGGTGCGCAATACCCCGCAGAAGCCGTGGCGCGCCTCGCTCTCGCGCAACAACGAAGGCCAGCGCAGCACCGGCGAGCAGATGCTCAACCTCGGCCTGGAATGGGACAGCCCATTGGGCCTGGCCGACCAGCTGGTGCTGCGCGGTGGACATGACGTGGTCAGCGACCACACTCTGGGCTCGAAGAATGGCGTGCTTTACTACAACCTGCCCTGGGGCTGGTGGAACTTCACCTACAGCTACAGCGAAAGCGAGTACCGCTCCCTGGCCCAGGCCAACCTCTTCGCCTTCAAACAGACCGGCGACAGCCAGAACCACCAGCTGCGCGCCGAGCGCGTGGTTCACCGCGACGCCACCAGCAAGACCTCGCTCAATGCCGGCATCGCCCACCTGCGCACCAACAACTACATCGAGGACAGCCGCCTGGCGGCCAGCAGCAATCGCCTGAGCGAAGCACAGTTCGGCATCAACCATGGCCGGCGCCTGGGCAATGCCTTCGTCAACCTCGACCTGGGCACGCAGGAAGGCATCGGCGCCTTCGACGCCCAGGACAACGGTCACCCGCGCCCGGGCCAGCCGGTGGCGCGCTACCGCAAGTACAGCGCCACGCTCAGCTATGTGCAGGGTTTCGAGGTGCTGGGCGAGCGCCTGAGTTTCAGCAGCCTGGCCACCGGCCAGCGCAGCGAGGACGTGCTGTTCAGCCCGCAACGCATCAGCCTCGGCGGGCTGTCGTCGGTGCGCGGGCTGAAGGACCAGTCGTTGTCCGGGGACAGCGGCGGCTACTGGCGCAGCGACCTGCGCTGGACCCGCCCGGTGAACTGGCCGGTGTTGCAGCCGATGCTGGCCGAGTACGGCCTGGGCCTGGGCTACGACCTGGGCGTGATCAGCAACGACCGCTACAACGGCGAGTACCACGGCCGCGCCAGCAGCCATTCGCTGGAGCTCTTCGCCCGTGGCCAGCACCTGGCCGCCAGCGTGACCTTCGCCCACAGCCTGGAACGCCCCGATGCGCTGCCTGAAAAGGAACGCCCGGTGTATTTCCGCCTCGACCTCTTCATTTGACCGCCTGACCCACGAGACCTGACATGGACGTTCGCCTGTTCGCCTTCCTGGCCCGCCAACGCTCGGCTGAAATTCAGCCCCGCGCGCATTTCTGCGGGCTGCCCAAGCGCGGCCTGGCGTTCCTGCTGGCCAACGTCATGTTCTGGCAGCCGTTGTGGGCGCAGGCCGCCGAGGGCATCGCGGTCAGCGGGGCGGGCACCAGCCTGGGGCTGGCGGGCAACGGCGTGCCGATCGTCAACATCGCCACGCCCAACGGCAGCGGGCTGTCGCACAACCAGTTCAGCGACTACAACGTCGGCCAGCAGGGGCTGATCCTCAACAACGCCACCGCGCGCACGCAAGCCACGCAACTGGGTGGCATCATCCTTGGCAACCCGAACCTGCAGGGCCAGGCGGCCAGCACCATCATCAACGAAGTCAATGGCGCCAATGCCAGCCAGCTGCGCGGCTACACCGAAGTGGCCGGGCAATCGGCCAAGGTCATCGTCGCCAACGCCCACGGCATCGCCTGCGATGGTTGCGGTTTCATCAACACGCCACAGGCTACCCTGACCACCGGCAAACCGGTGATCGAGAACGGCCAGTTGAGTCGCTACCAGGTCGATCAGGGCCATATCGCCATTGAAGGGGCGGGGGTCAACGCCAGCAACGTCGACAGCTTCGAGCTGATTGCCCGCAGCACGAAGATCAACGCCGAGATCCAGGCCCGCAACCTGGCCATCGTCGCCGGGCGCAACGATGTCGATGCGCGCACATTGACGGCCACGGCACGTCAGGATGACGGCAGCGTGAAACCGACCCTGGCAATCGACTCCAGCGCATTGGGCGGCATGTATGCCGGTGCGGTCAGGTTGGTGGGCACCGAGGCCGGCGTCGGCGTGCGGCTCGACGGGCGGATGATCGCCAGTGGTGGCGACATCCAATTGGACGCCAATGGCCAGCTGAGCATGGCCCAGGCCAGCGCCGCTAGCGATGTTCGGGTACAGGCGGCTGGTATCGATGCGCAGGGGCCGGTGCATGCCGGGCAAACGTTGCAAATGGATAGCCGTGCCGACCTGGTCAACCGGGCGGGTTTGACCGCCGTGGGCCAGGTGCGACTTGACGCCAGCGGCCAGTTGAGCAACCTGGGAGGGGTCCAGGCGGGTATCAGGGCTGACGGCAGCCGTGCGGCTGACGCCGACCTGAAGATCGACGCGGGCGCGGTGGACAATCACAACCAGCGCCTGATCGCCAGCCGCGACCTGACCCTGACCAGCGCTGACCGGCTGAACAACCAGGGTGGCAGCCTCAGCGCCGGGCGCGACGTCAATATCAAGGCCGTAACGCTGGATAACCGCCAACAAGGCAAGGTTATCGCGGATGGGCGCATGACCCTCGGTGGTGGCCAGCTGTTCAACGGTGACGGTGGCAAGGTCACCAGCCAAGGGGCGCTGAGTGCCACCTGGGCGCTGCTTGACAACCAGTCGGGCGAGTTGTCCGGCCTCGATGCCCTGGCGCTCAACCTGGGCAGCCTGGACAACCGCAATGGGCGGGTCCTGGCCAACCGGGGCATCACTGTCACCAGCCAGGGGCTGATCGACAACCGGGCCGGCCGGATCGACAGCCAGGGCACGCTCGAGCTGACCGCCCAGGTGCTGGACAACAGCCAGGGTGGCCTTGCCCGTGGCCAGACGCTGGATCTGGCCATCACGCAGGCCGTGGACAATCGCCAGGGCACCCTGGCTGCGGGCAAGGTGCTGACGCTCAAGGCCGCCAGCCTTGACAACCGCGAACAAGGAAAGCTGCTCAGCGATGGCACGTTGACCACCGGGATCACCGGGCTGCTGGATAACCAGGGCCAGGGCCTGGCAAGCGGCCTGGGCGCCACCCGCATCGAGGCGGGGCGGGTGGACAATCGTGGTGGCCGGCTGGTGGGTAAGGACCTGCTGACCCTTGAGGGCCAGCACTGGGACAACCGCGGCGGCAAGATCGAGGCGACCGGTGCGCTGACACTGACGGTCGACAACCTCGACAACCGCGATCAGGGCCTGGTCAGTGGCCAGGCCTGGGTGCGCTACAACGGCAACGAACTGCTCAACCAGCTCGGTATATTCGGCGCGCGGGGCAACCTGACGCTTGTGGCCGCACACCTGAACAACAGCGGTGGCAGCCTGACCAGTGGTGGTGATCTCGATGGCCGGGTCGCGCGCGTGGAGCAGCTTGGCGGCAAGCTATCCGCCGACGGCGAGCTGACCCTGCGCGGCAGCTCGCTGGTCAACCGCCAGGGGGCCGTGGTGGGCGCCGGGCAGGGCATGCGCCTGACCGTGGGCAACGTCGACAACCGCGGTGGGGAACTGTCCACGGCCAAGGCGCTCAGCCTCACCGGTGAGCATCTGGACAACAGCGCTGGGCAGGTACTGGCCGACACGGCGCTGACGCTCACGGTGGCTGAGGTCATCAACCGGGCCCAGGGCCTGCTGCGTGGCAAAGGGCAACTGACCCTCGACGGCCAGACCCTGGATAACCGTGACGGGCGTCTTTCCGGCGAGCAGGGGGCTCGCCTGCGCCTGGGCCAGGCGCTGAGCAACGGCAAGGGCCTGCTGACCAGCGAGGGTGACCTGGATATTGGCGCCGCCAGTCTCGACAACACCGACGGCGAGCTGACCAGCGCCGGGACGCTGACCCTGGCCACCACGGGCGAGGTCGGTAACCTGCGAGGTTCGGTCACCGCTGATGGCACCCTCGACCTGCGCAGCGCGAGCCTGGACAACCGCGCTGGCGAGATCGGCAGCCAAGGCGCGATCGACATCGTCACCGGCGCGCTGGACAACCGTGACAACGGGCATGTCGTTGGCAACGACCGCTTGACCATCAAGGCCGGCCAGGTCAGAAACGCCGGCCGCGACAGCCGTATCGACAGCGATGGCGCAATGGTCCTCACCGCCAGCGGCCTCGACCAGCAGGCGGGGCGCCTGCTGAGCAAGACCTCGATCACCCTTGACCTCGGCCAGGGCACGTTGACCAACCATGGCCTGGTCAAAGCGCCGACCCTGGTGCTGAACAACCTCGGCAAGGTGGATAACCAGCACGGTGAAATAACCAGCCCGCAAGGCTTCACCCTGGCGGCCACGTCGTTGGACAACCAACAAGGCCGGCTGCTCAGCGAACAGGCACTGATCGTGCGTATCGCCCAGGCAGTGGCCAACACCAAGGGCCTGATTTCGGCCAAGGGTCTCGACCTGCAGGCCGCCAGCCTGGACAACCACGAGGGTATCGCCAGCAGCCGTGCCAGCCTGGTTCTGACTATCGACCAGCGCCTGGACAACCGCCAGGGCACGCTGGTTGGCGATACTTCGGGCCACCTGAGTGCCAAGACCCTGGACAATGCCAAGGGCAAGATTTCCGGCAAGGGTTACTTGCAGATCGAAGCGGACACCCTGGTGAATGCCGCAGGCTCGCTGGTCGGCCTGGAGCAACTACGGATCAAGGGCACCCAGCTGGACAATCGCGAGGCGGGCCTGCTCGGCAGCAATGGGACGATGACCCTGGATGTCGACCAGGTCGACAACCGTGGTGGCGAAATTTCTGGCAAGGCTGCCGTCAGCGTGACCGGCACACAGCTGGAAAACAGCGACGGCGGGCAACTGGTTGTCGGCACCGGGCTGACCCTGGCCCTGCAGCAACTGCTCAATCGCCGCGATGGGCGTATCGAGGCCCAGACCGGCCTGACCCTGACCGGCCAGACGCTGGACAACGACGGTGGCCACCTGGCCAGCCAGCAGGACCTGGCGCTGACCCTGACCGGCGCGGCACTCAACCGGCTGGGCCTGATCAGCGCCGAGGGCCAGCTGACGTTGAAGGCACTGCGGCTGGACAACGACACGGGCACTCTGACCAGCGCAGGCAGCTTGCGGCTGACCACCGAGGATGACCTGAGCAACAAAGGCGGCAAGCTGCTGAGCGACAGCGGCATCACCCTCACCAGTGCCAGCTTCGACAACACCGACAAGGGCGTACTGTCCGGCAAGGGCGCGCTGCGCCTGACCACCGGGCACCTGGACAACAGTCGCCAGGGCAGCATCGGTGGCGACAGCACGCTGGTGGTCCAGGCCGGGCAGCTGGACAACCGCGACGGCGGTCGTGTGGGCAGCCACGAAGACCTCACGGCCACCATCACCGGCCTCGACCAGCAAGGCGGCAAGCTGTTCAGCGACCGATCGGTCCACCTCGACCTGGGCCACGGCCACCTGGACAACCGCGGCGGCTTGATCAATGCCCCCTTGCTGGTGCTGGACAACCTCAAGACGGTGGCCAACCAGGCGGGTGAGATCTCCAGCGACCAGGCCTTCACCCTGACTGCCGAGCAACTGGACAACAACGATGGCCGCCTGCTCGGCAACCAGGGCCTGCTGCTGCGCGTGAGCCAGCGCTTGGACAACCTCAAAGGCCTGATCGGCGCCCATTCGCTGGAGGTCCACGCCGGCGTGCTGGACAACAGCGGCGGTACCCTGAACAGCCAGAGCGGCATGACCCTGACCGTCGATGGCCTGCTGCGCAACCGTGGCCTGGTCGAGGCCAGGGACGCGTTGACCCTGGCTAGCCTGGGCCTCGACAACCAGGGCGGCAAGCTGCTCGGCAGTGCCATCGCCCTGGACCTGGGGGGCGCTAGCCTCGATAACGGCAAGGGCTTGATCAGTACCGCCGGCCAGTTGACCCTCGACCACCTGGGGATGCTCGACAACCAGGCGGGCGAGCTCTCCACCGCCCAGGGGTTGCGGTTCGACGCGACTGGGGTGGACAACCGTGGCGGCAAGCTGATCAGTGAACAGAAGCTGACCCTGAACAGTGGCGTCATCGACAACCAAGGTGGCTTGATATCCGGCTGGCAGGGGCTGAAGGTGATCGGCCAGAGCCTCGACAACCGCCAGCAGGGCACCCTGTCGAGCCGTTTCGGCGCCGTGCAGGCTGACGTCACCGGCGCCTTGCGCAACAGTGCTGGCGGTGCCCTGGTCGCCCAGCAACGCCTGGACGTGACGGCGGCCAGCCTGGACAACAGCGCCAAGGGCGTGTTGTCCAGTGCGGGGGCTCAGCATTTGACGGTCGGCGGTACTCTGGACAACCGCGACGGTGGCTTGATCGACGCGGGCGAGCGCCTCGACATCGACACCCAGTCCCTCGACAACCGCGGTGGGCGCGTGGCGTCCCGCCAGGCGCTGAGCCTGACCGGTGCGAGCCTGGACAACAGCGACGGCAGCCTGGCCACCGAGGATGCCCTCAGCCTCGACCTGCTGGGCGACCTGCTCAATCAGCGGGGCAAGCTGTACAGCGGCAAGGCGTTGCTGGTCCAGCGCGCCAGCCTGATCGACAACCAGGGTGGCCAGGTCGCCAGCCAGGGCCTGCTCAAGCTGATCGCCACCCGCGTCGACAACAGCCTGCGCGGCACCCTGGCCGCCAATGGCCAGCTTGTGGTCAACAGCACAGGGGTGTTGAGCAATGCGGGCGACGGCCTGATCTACAGCCAGCAGGGCGACGTGAGCCTGCAAGCGGCGAGCCTTGGCAACAGCAAGGGTACCGTCCAGGCCAAGGGCGCGATCAACGTCCAGACCACGGCCGACGTCGATAACCAGGGCGGCAAGCTGATCGCCCAGGACGGTGCGCTCGATGTGGCGGCCGCCAGCATCGACAACCGTGGTGGCATCCTGGCCAGCCTCAAGCAGTCGCTCGGCGTGCGCACCACTGGCGTGTTGCGCAACGGCAGTGATGCCAATGGCCAGCGCGGCACCATCCAGGCCTTGAGCCTCGACCTGCAGAGCGCCATGCTGGACAACCACGGTGGGCGGATGGCCGCGACCAGCGGTGATGCGCTGATCCGCACCGGGGAGCTGGACAACCGCGACGGTGCTCTCTCTGCCGGCGGCCTGCTCAAGCTTGATGGCGCCAGCCTGCGCAACGGTGGGGACGCGCGTGGCGAGATGCTCGGCCAACGCATCGAGATGGTGCTGAGCGGCGCCCTGGACAACCGCGGCGGCATCATCGAAAGCGCCAGCACCCTCGACATTACCGCGGCGAGCCTGGACAACCGGCAGGGCCAGCTTCGTGCCCTGGGCGGTGCCGACACCAGCCGTTTCCAGATCGGCGGGGTGCTCGACAACCGTGACGGCAAGCTGGAAACCGCCAACCGCAATCTTGCGTTGGCGGCCGGTGACCTGCTCAACGCCAATGGCACGATCCTGCATGTAGGCCTCGGCGACTTTGGCATCAGCAGCCAGCAGGTGATGGCGGCGGGCGGCAGGCTGTCGACCCGCGGCACGTTGACCCTCAACGCCGACAGCTGGACCAACAGCAGTGTGCTGCAGGCCGGCACGCTCAAGCTCAATGTCGGCACTTTCAACCAGACCGCCAGTGGGCAACTGCTGGCGACGAATGCGCTGATCGGCAGCGGTGGCAACTGGCACAACGATGGGCTGATCGCCAGCGATGGCAGCTTCAGCCTGACGCTGAGTGGGCGCTTCTCTGGCGACGGCCGCCTGGCCAGCCTGGCCGACATGACCCTGTCCGCGGCACAGATGAACCTGGGCAGGGCCGGCAGCATCGCTGGCGGCGGCAATGTCGGGATCGATATCGCCGGCCAACTAATCAATGAGGGGCGTCTGTCCGCAGCCTCCGACCTGACGCTGCGCGCGGCTGGCATCACCAACCATGGCGCCATCGCCGCGTCCCGTGACCTGGTGTTGACGGCCGACACGGTGCTCAACGAGCAGGCTGCCGATGGCAGCCGCGGCTTCCTGTTCAGTGGCCGCGACATGGCCATCCGTGCCGGTGATTTCACCAACCGCTACGCGGATGTCTACAGCCTGGGCAACCTGCTGGTGGCCGGCGTCGCCCCAGGCAGCGCCGCAGCCAAGGTGCTGAACAGCTCGGGTACCATCGAGGCGGGTGTCGACATCGACCTGCAAGCGTCCAGTTTCGTCAACGAGCGCAACAAGTTCCGTGCGACCGAGTCCATCACCGGCGGCTACATGACCATCTGGTGCGTCCAGCACTGTGGCAGCTCGGGATGGGTGAGAGGGCCGGTATTCGTCTACAAGACGGAGTCGACCGTTGTCCACGAAGACTCGCCCATGGCCACGCTGGTGGCTGGCCATGACCTGGACTTCAACGGTGGCACCTTCAGCAACTCACGCAGTGTCGTTTCTGCAGGTAATGATCTCACCCTGACGGCCGGCACCATCACCAACGAAGGGACTCGATCCAGTTCTGGCACGTCCAAGAGAGAGATCGGCGCCGGTTCGAAGATCCCGAGCAGATACTTCAATCAACTGATTGCCGAGGTGGATGCCTACAACCAGGCCCACCCGCAATCCGGCCCCTTCGACGAGGCGGCCTTCAAGGCGTTGCTCGCAAAGTTCGACGTGGCGTATTTCTACGACCGGGACAAGGAGTCCACCCTCCAGAACGATGGCCAGTTCATCGCCCCCGCGATCATCCAGGCGGGCGGGATGGCGAAGCTCAACGCCACCTATGACATCAACAACGTAGTGGTGCAGCACTCATCCTCGAGCCTCAGCAACAAAGCGTTCAATACCCAGGTTTCCAGTGCCACGCCGCCGACGGTGGTCCGGCTCAATGCCCAGCTGCCGCCCGACCTGGCGCACAAGCAGGTCGATCCGACGGCGCTGCCGGGCTTCAGCCTGCCGGTCGGCCAGAACGGCCTGTTTCGCCTGAGTGGGCAAGGCAACAACACGGCTAATGGCCTGGCGCCGCAATGGACGCTGGGCAACGCCAGCCTGGCCGTTACCCAGCGCCAGGCGCTGGCCGGCAGCCATTCGGGCTCGCTGCAGGCGCTGGACGCCACCACCTCCACGCTGAGCGAGCAGCAGATCGAGCGCGTTGCCCACCTGGGCTCGGCGCCCGCGGGCAAGGCCAGCGCCATTGGTGTCTACGCCCCCGTCGGCACGGCCGTGGACGCCACGCAGGGGCGTGGCAGCGAGCCGCTGGTCGGCACGCCGGCGCAGGTCCCTGGCATCACGCGCATGCCGGACACCCAGTACACCAGCCAGCCGCACAAGTACCTGATCGAAACCAACCCGGTGCTGACCGAACTCAAGCAGTTCATGAGCTCCGACTACCTGCTCGGCAACCTGGGTTACGACCCGGACAAGAGCTGGAAGCGCCTCGGTGACGGCTTCTACGAGCAGCGCCTGATCCAGCAGGCGGTGGTGGCGCGCACCGGCCAGCAGTTCATCGATGGCCAGACCTCGGGCGAGCAGCTGTACAAGCAGCTGATGGACAATGCCGTGCGCAGCAAGACCGAGCTCAACCTGAGCCTGGGTGTCGGCCTGACCTCGGCCCAGGTCGCGGCGCTGACCCATGACATCGTCTGGCTCGAAGAGCGCGAGTTCGGCGGCGAGAAAGTCCTGGCGCCGGTGCTGTACCTGGCCCACGCCAACAACCGCCTGGGCCCGGACGGCGCGCTGATCGCCGGCCAGGACATGCAACTGCTCGCCGGCCGCAACCTCGACAACGTCGGCACCCTGCACGCCACGCGGGGCCTGTCCGCGGTGGTGGGCAACGACCTGGAAAACGCCGGCCTGATCGAGTCGGGCGGTCGTCTCGACCTGCTGGCGGGCAACAACATGGTCAACCACGCGGGTGGCATCATCACCGGGCGCGACGTCAGCGTGACGACCCTCAGTGGCGATCTCATCAACCAGCGCGACCGTACGCGCATCACGCATGACTACGGTGTCTATCAGCAGCAGAGCGACTACCTCGACAGCGCCGCGCGCATCGAGGCCGGTAACGACCTGCTGGTGAATGTCGGCCGCGACCTGCTCAATGGCGGGTCGGTCCTGCAGGCCGGCCGTGACCTGAATGTCAGTACCGGCCGCGATATTGTGATCAGCGCGACCGAACGCGCCGACCACTTGGAGAAGAATGGCCGGCAGCTCAATGGCACCGTGCGCCAGTCCGTTTCGCAACTGGGTGCGGGCCGTGACGTCACCCTGAAGGCTGGCCGGGACTTCGCCGCTATTGCCGGTGAAATCGAGGCCAAGCGCGATATCGCCATCGACGCGGTGGGCGACATGACCCTGGCCTCCGCCGCCGACGAGGACCACTTCTACTCCAAGAGCAAGAAACTGACGATCCAGGAGGATCATGTCCGCCAGGTGGGCACCCAGCTGATCGCGGGTGGCGATGTGTCGCTGAGGACCGGTGAGGACATGAAGCTGGTGTCCAGCAGCGTCACTGCCGGTGATGCTGCCTATCTCTATGCCGGCGGCGATATCGAACTGCTGGCCGAGACCGACAGCGACTATTCGCTGTACGACAAGAAGAGCAAGGGCAGCTGGGGCAAGAAGAAGACCCAGCGCGACGAAGTGACCGACGTGCGCCACGTCGGCAGCGAGATCACCACGGGAGGCGACCTGACGCTGGAGAGCGGCGGTGACCAGCGCTACCAGGCGGCCAAGCTGGAGAGTGGCAAGGACCTGACTTTGGAGAGTGGCGGGGAGATCGCCTTCGAAGGGGTGAAGGACCTGCATCAGGAGAGCCACGAGAAGTCCAAGAGCAGCATGGCCTGGACCAGCATGAAGGGCAAAGGCAGCACGGATGAGACCCTGCGCCAGAGCGAATTGATCGCCCAGGGCCAGTTGGCCATTCGTGCCGCCGGGAAGATCAATATCGATATCAAGCAGGTTGACCAGCAGACGGTCAGCCAGACGATCGACGCAATGGTCGCCGCCGAACCCGGTCTCGCATGGCTCAAGGACGCAGAGACGCGCGGTGATGTCGACTGGCGGCTGGTCAAGGAGGTTCACGAGAGCTGGAAGTACAACCAGTCGAGCCTGGGCGCTGCGCCTGCGTTGATCATTTCGATCATCGCCAGCTTCTACCTCGGGCCGCTGGCTGGCGCCTTCGCCAGCAACCTCGCCGTGGGCACCATCAACGGTGGTGGCGACCTCGGTGCCGGCTTGAAGTCCGCCACCAGCATGCAAGCCATCAAGGGCTACGCCACACAGTGGGCCACCGGGATGGCCTTGGGCAAGCTGGATAGCCTGGTGAGTGGCTGGAATACCAATGGCGCGTTGATCCTGACCAAGAGCGGCGTCAACAACCCCGGTTATACCTCGCAGATGCTCAGCCTGGACAACATCGGGCAGAACCTGTTGCGTAGCGGCAGCCATGCCCTGGTGGCCGGGACTATCAACACGGCGATTAATGGTGGCAGCCTCAAGGATAACCTGGGCGGAGCCCTGGTTTCGGAGGGCTTCGACCTGCTCGCCGCAGGCAGCAACAAGGAACTGGGCGACTTCGCGGATTCACTGGGGATCGACCCCGGGACGGCCTCGAAGGTCATGATGCATGCGGTGCTGGGGGGGGCGTTGGCCGAGGCGCGTGGTGGCAACTTCACCAGTGGTGCCATGGCGGCCGCAGCGTCGGAAGGCCTGACGTCCATTGCAAGCGACAAGCTGGGCAAGTACCTGGATCAGCGCTTTGCCACCAACGATCAGTTCCGTGTTGGTACCGCGCAGGTCATCGGTGTACTCGCCGGGGCATTGGCAGGCGGCGATCCGCAGATCGCCAGTTGGGTTGCCGGTAACGCCGAGCGTTATAACCGCCAGTTGCACAACGACGACAAGTCCCTGGCCACGCGCTTGGCGGCGCGTAGCAATGGGCGTTTCACGGTCGGCCAGATCGAAGAGCAGTTACGCCTGGCCTCGACCCGGGACGGCGTGCTCAACCCGGCCAGCGACATTGTGGCTTCCGCTGGGCAGATCTATGACAAAGATGGCCATTGGGTGAATACGCTTCCGGATACCTATGTCCAGGTCCTCACCAGGCCTGACCCTGCTGTCATCGACTACATCAAGGCCAACTCGGACCGTTACAGCTGGACGATGCCTCCGACGCAGTCAGACGAAGGGCCGGCCGGCATGGGGGCTGGCAATGGTCGGGATCGTCTGAGCGGTAATGTGCTCGATGAAAAGGGTGGTTATCGCACCAGTGTGGAAATCGAGGGCAAGGTCTTCACGCCGCGTTACTTCCCGTGTGGCAGCGCCGAATGTGTTGCGGCGGGAAGTAACGTTGACCAGAATGATCCGGAGACACAGCGCTGGATTGAGGCACGGAATGCCAAGGCAATCAGTGATGGCAGTTTGTTGGCGACGCTGTTGCCTGTGCCTGGCGGTCCTTTGCTTGGTAAGTTGCTGGGGCCGTTGCTTGAACGGATAGGAGTGAAAAGCGCTGCAGAGGTTGTGGGGGCAAAAGCAACCTTGCCTGCGGCAACCGATCTTGGGAAAGTTTCCTTTGATGCTGCTAACGGGATCGGAACTATATACTCCCCAAAAGTGACGATGAATGCCGGTGAGGTTATATTTGACGACTTTGCTGTAGGTACATCAAAAGGCTTTATTGGTCATGGTCCGGACGGGGCTTCCGAATTAGTAGGGCCACTTAAAAAACTCCTAGAGTACACTCAGTCTCAAGGAGCCAAGAAAGTCACCCTTAAAGGCTACTATGCGTCAGAGGAAGGCGCAGCATTAGGGGCAGGGAAAGTTGGCGAGAAATTCTCTTTTAGTTTTCCTGCCACCAAAGAAGGGCTTAGAGATTTTTTGAGGGGGCTAAAGCAGTGAACCATCCAAAGGCAACGAGCAAGCATCTGAAAAGCCTCAATGTGTCTGGTTTTGGAGACTATATACCTCTCAGTAGTGATCCAGAGCTTGGTCAGGGAGTATATGAAATTTATTTAGAAGGCGGCGCCTTAAAGTTTTTTGAAAAGGGCGTAGCAATAAATTTTAAGGAGGAGCATTTTAATGTTCTTTATTCTGATATATTAAGTGTTACTAGTTATCTATCTGCAGCGGTTTTTTCGCAGGCTTCGGCGACCCAGAATGTGAATATTTCAATTCCTTTAGAAATTCATCTGTCGGGGGGGGTTGTGGTTTTTGAAGTTAAGCTGCTGATTTATTCTAGGGTGTTAATTGTTTTGAATGATATGTGGCGAAGTTTAAAAATATAAAGGGTCAGTCAGTTTGGTGCAAAAGGTGCGGTAGAGACCAGTAAGCTTCTTGATGACGTGACCCGACAGCTGGAGGCGTATATTGGTACTTTTGCCACCTACCGCTGAATCGCCCCTGGTTTTCTAGACACTCTCCAAGCTCAGAAAATGGCGTTTCTCATACTCTACTGGCGACAGCTGCATAGCGCTGCCGTGTCGGCGTTTAGGGTTATAGAACATCTCGATGTAATCGAAAATATCACTTCGGGCTTCGTCACGCGTTGCGTAGATCTTTCGTCGGATTCGCTCCCGCTTCAAAAGCTGGAAAAAGCTCTCGGCTACGGCATTGTCGTGGCAGTTTCCCCGTCGGCTCATGCTACTGATCACATTGTTGGCCTTCAGGAAGCTTTGCCAATCTGAGCTACTGAACTGACTGCCTTGGTCTGAGTGAATCATCACTTGCTGCTGTGGCTTGCGTCGCCACAAGGCCATCAGCATGGCGTCGATGGCTAGGTCGCTGCTCATCCTGGGCTTCATTGACCAACCAATGACTTGGCGAGAGAACAGATCCAGCACTACCGCCAGGTACAGCCACCCTTCATAGGTGCGGATGTAGGTGATATCGGTCACCCAGACCTTATTCGGCTCACTGACCTTGAACTGCCGGGCCAGATGGTTGGGCGATGCCGCTGTTGGTTTTCCGCTATAAAACCCAGTACGACGGCGATGGCCCGTTTGCGAACGCAGCCCCTCTGCCTGCATCAAGCGACCGACTCGATTTCGCCCACAGATCTCTCCTAGCTCTCGCAGGTCATCGTGAATCTTGCGATAGCCATACACGCCGCCGCTTTCTAACCAGGCCTGCTTGATCAAGCCAAGCAGGCGCTGATCTTCTTTGGCTCGGACAGATTGAGGCTCGGCCAACCAAGCGTAGTAGCCGCTGGGATGCACCTTGAGGGTTTGGCAAAGGCGACGCACTGGGTAATCCGTCGAGTGCTTGTTGATGAAGGCGTACTTCAGCCGCACTCCTTGGCAAAGTACGCGGCGGCCTTCTTTAAGATGTCTCGCTCTTCTGTCACCCGCTTGAGTTCAGCGCGCAGCTTGCGCAGTTCAGCCTGCTGATCATTGTCTTGCTGACGCTGCTCTTGGGGCTTGCTGTAGACCTTGATCCAGGCATAAAGGCTGTGTACGGACATGCCCAGGCGCTGGGCGACCTCGGCGACAGGTTTGCCTTTTTCGGTCACTTGCTTGACCGCTTCGATCTTGAATTCTTCGGGGTAACGCTGACGACTCATGGCACCTCCTATTTGGGCCTCATTATGAGGCTTGGAGGTGTCTACGAAACCAGGGGCGATTCAGAGAGTGGTAAGCAGCACCTGTTCGTAGCCATTGATCGCGTTACGAAGTTCGCCTACGTTGCTTTTTTCGACTCCGCAACCAAGCGCAACGGCGCTGAATTTCTACGTCAGACAGTGCAGGCGTTTCCTTACAGGATCCACACAATCCTCACTGACAACGGCGTAGCGTTCACTGAGCAGCCGCGGTATCGCAACGGCGCGACCAATAGCTTCGGTGGGCACATTTTTGATCGCGTCTGCCATGAACACGGCATCAAGCACCGTCTGACCAAGGCCTACCATCCCTGGACCAACGGCCAGGTCGAGCGCATGAACCGGACGATCAAAGAGGCCACGATCAAGGCCTTCCACTATCCCGACTTCGCAGCGCTGAAAGCGCACGTGCTGGCCTTTGTGATGGCCTAAAACTTCGCCAGACATCTCAAGGCCCTGCGATGGCGCACACCCTTCAAGTTGATCTGTGAGGCCTGGACGAAAAACCCAGAGCGCTTCACTATCAATCCGCACCATCTCATTCCGGGACCGTACACCTAAAAAGGCAAAAGTGTTCCCTTTTGTGCCTTTTTGGCGATGCCTTAAGTCCATGCAGGCCCCCTATTGGTGTCGGCACCCTCGTCAGGAACTGGACCAGCAGGGGGCCCACTGGAGGAGAACACCTTTGATCGGTCACCCGTCGACGCACGAATCACAGGCAGGGCATTTTAGGCTGGTATCGACAAGGCTTGGCGTCTGATAATCAGGATCCATTCCCACTGCCGAGCCTTGCCATGTCGTTCAATCTGCAAAGGGGGCGCCCATGACGGTGGCCCGCAAGAACCCCGACGCCTTCGCCTTCCAGGTCATGCTGGGGCTGTGCCTGGTCTGGGGCTGCCAGCAAGTGTTGATCAAGTCCGCCGCCGTGGATATCGCCCCGGTGATGCAGGCGGCGTTTCGCAATGGCATAGCAGCCCTGCTGGTGGGGCTGCTGGTCTGCTTCAAAGGTGGCTGGGGGCAGGTTGGCACGACCTGGCGCGCCGGGCTGCTGGCCGGTGGCTTGTTCGGCCTGGAGTTCCTGTTCATCGCCGAGGGGCTGAAGCTGACCTCGGCGGCGCACATGTCGGTATTCCTCTACACCGCGCCGATCTTCACAGCGCTCGGGTTGCATTTCATGATGCCCAGCGAGCGGCTGCGGCTGTTGCAGTGGTTGGGCATCCTGCTGGCGTTCGGCGGGATCGCCCTGGCGTTCGCTGGCGGCATTTCCCTCGATCAGCTCGATGGCCGCATGTTGCTGGGCGATGGCCTGGCGATCCTGGCGGGGTTGGCCTGGGGCGCGACCACGGTGGTGGTGCGTGGCTCGCGATTGTCCGAGGCACCGGTGACCTTGACCTTGTTCTATCAGTTGGCGGTGGGGTTTGTCGGCTTGGTGCTGATCGCCCTGATCAGCGGGCAGATCGCCGATTTCTCGCTGACCCCGCTGGCGGTGGGCAGTGTGCTGTTCCAGGGGATCGTGGTGTCCTTCCTGAGTTACCTGACCTGGTTCTGGTTGCTGCGCAAGTACCTGGCGTCGAACCTGGCGGTGTTCTCATTCATTACACCGTTGTTCGGCGTGACTTTCGGCGTGCTGTTGCTGGATGAGCCGTTGAGCCTGAACTTCGTGATCGGCGCGGTGATGGTATTGCTCGGAGTAGTCATGGTCAGCGCCGAGGCGTGGGTGCGGCAGCAGTTGCGCAAGCTGGTGGGATGACAGGATAGAAGCAAGTGCCGGCCCTTGAGTGGCATTAGCCGCCAAGGGACCGGCAAGGTAATTCGTTTGTCGGTCAGCCCACGCCTTGCTGGACCAGGTGAGGTCTGGCAGCCATGTCAATTCCCAGCGCTTTCATTACAGTCAGGAATGACTTGAGCGTTGGATTGCCGTGTTCACTGAACGAGCGGTAAAGCTGTTCGCGAGACAGGCCTGTTTCCTTTGCCAGTTCACTCATGCCCTTGGCGCGAGCTACCACGCCTACGGCTTTTGCCACGTAGGCTGCATCCCCTGTCTCCAATGCATCGGTCATGAACTGCGCGATAGCTTCCGGGGAAGTCAGATAGGCGGCGGCGTCGAACTCATGGAACGTTTCAGTCATTTTGCATCCTCCACGACTGCAGGATCTGCCGGGCTGCCTTGATGTCCCGCTGCTGGCTGCCTTTGTCGCCGCCGCAAAGCAGGATGATCAAGGTATCGCCGCATTGGTGAAAGTACACCCGATAGCCTGGGCCATAATGGACTCTCAGCTCACTCATGCCATGGCCGACCGGTGAAACGTCACCCGCCAGCCCTTCCTTGAGCCGGTTGATTCGAGCGACGATTCTGGCCCTTGCCGTGGTATCCCGAAGCCCGATCAGCCAACGCCTGAAACTGCTGGATTCGATGGTTTTCATCGGGTGAATGTAGTTTATAAAATACAGCGGGAAAGGCCGCAAATGGTTTCTACCTTTTGCAGTCAGGGCTTTCCCTGTCAGGCCATTCGGGTTCCCGGTGGGCAGCCCTGCAAACTGCGGTTTCCCGTGATGACCAGCATGCCCGCCACGGTCAACCCTGCAGCCGCCAACATCAATGCAGGCTGCAGGCTGGCGCTGTAGTGGTTGCTCAATGCCGCCAGCAACGGCCCGCTCAACTGGCCAAGGGCAAAGCACGCGGTCAACAGGCCGGCATTGCGCTGCGTGGCATGGGGTGCCAATTCCCGCGAGCGCTGCATCACCAACTGCATGCAGGCCAGGAATGGCCCACCGCACAGCAATACCCCCAAGGCCAGGCCGAGGCCGCCGCCCAGCAGGCAGGCAAGTACGCCCAGCCCCTGCAACCACAGGGTTGCCGTCAGCCAGCCTGAAGTCCGCCCCGGGCGACGCAGGCTAACCAACAGCACCCCCAGCGCCGATGCCAACCCGAACGCTGGCCAGAACAGGTCGGCCAGCCATTGTCCTTGAAACTGCTGGCTGGCCATCTGCGACAGGAAGGTGGCCGGCAGGATGTAGCCAATCCCGTAGAGCGCATAGACCAGGCCCAGGCGGCCGATGCCGGTGACGCGCCGCTGACCACTGTCGACGGTGACTGCGGCGGCGGGTTCCAGTGCCTTTGGCAGCCACGGCAGCACCGCCAGCAGCATCACCAGCGCGGCGACACCATACACCAGCCACAGGGCCGCCGAGTTCAGCCCGAGCAGGTGCGCAGCCAAGGCCAGGGCGCCTGTCACTGCGATACCCACGCCCGGCCCGGCGAACACCAGGGCACCGAGGCGCTGTTGGCCATGGGCACTGGCCAACTGCTGGCTTAGGCTGGCGATCATCACCAGTACCCAGGCGCTGGCCACTCCCGTGCCGAAGCGCAGCAACAGGTGACTCCAGAAACCATCGGCGGCCCAGGAGGCCAGGGTCAGCAGCACGCACAGCCACAGGCCGCCGTGCAGGCGCAGGCGCACCTGGGCCGGCTGGCGGGCGAACATGCCGTCTACCGCGCCGAGAAAGTAGCCGAGGTAGTTGGCCGCGGCGATCAGGCCACCGGCGGTCAGGTCGAACTGGCCCTCGGTGATCAGCCGGGGCAGTTGCGGGGTGAGGGCGAAGCGGCCGATGCCCATGGCCATCATCAGCGCCACGGCGCTGGCCAGCAGTTGTACGAGGGGCGACATGGAAAGTCTCCTGCACGAAGGGATGTGATGGATGGCAGGGTAGGGCGCCTTGACTTTCAATAAAATTGAATAATGATGATCAAGTTGTTCTGTTTTGGAGAAGATCATGGAGTTCAGCCAACTGCGCATCTTCCAGGCCGTGGCCGAGGAAGGATCGGTCACCCGCGCCGCCGAGCGCCTGCACCGGGTGCCGTCGAACCTGTCCACGCGCCTGCGCCAGCTCGAAGAGCAACTGGGGGTGGAGCTGTTCCTGCGTGAACGTCAGCGCCTGCAACTGTCGCCGGCAGGCAAGGTGTTGCTGGACTACGCCAACCGCCTGTCCAACCTGCGTGACGAGGCCATGGCCGCCGTGCAAGGTGGCCAGCCAGCGGGGGACTTCGTGCTCGGCACCATGTACAGCACGGCGGCCATCCATCTGCCGGCGCTGCTGGCGCGCTACCACCAGGCGTATCCGCAGGTGAACCTGCAAGTCCAGGCAGCGCCCAGCGGCGAACTATTGGAAGGTGTGCTGAGCCACCGGATGGACGCGGCGTTGGTGGACGGCCCGCTCAACCTGGCCGGGCTGGACGGCATACCACTGTGCGACGAGACGCTGGTGCTGATCACCAGCCCCGAGCACCCCGCGGTGCACAGCGCCAAGGATGTCGCTGGCAAGGCGGTGTTCACCTTCCGCCAGGGCTGCTCGTACCGCATGCGGTTGGAGGCCTGGTACGCCCATGCCCACACGCCCATGGGCCGGGTGATGGAAATCGAGTCGTACCAGAGCATGTTGGCGTGTGTGATCGCTGGGGCGGGCGTGGCGCTCATGGCACAATCGATGCTCGACAGCCTGCCTGGGCGTGACCGGGTGCGCGCGCATCGGTTGCAGGCACCCTTCGATCACGCCGTGACCTGGTTGATGTGGCGCCAGGGCATGCGCGGTGCAAATCTGCAGGCGTGGATCGATTTGCAACAAAGCGAAACGATTGACCGGCCGTCGGATGCTGCGGCGTCCGCTTGATTCGGGTCAAAATCGCCCATATCTGTAAGATCAGAAGCATGCGCAGTACAGGACATAGGTCTATGATCTGTATGAAGCATCGCAGAATCGATTGACCGTGAGGCTGACCCGTCAAGGGGGCATTATGAACCAACGCATGTATAACTGGCTCCACGACCTCGCCGTCGCCCTGGGCTTGCTCCCGCCACCGCTGCAGCCGGTGCCGATTCCAACCGACGAAGAACAGCGCAAGCGCCAGCCGCGTCGCCGCTGAAACCAGGCAAAAGGCCGCCGCATCTGCACGATGCGGCGGCCTTTTGCGTTTCTGCTTCGCCGGCAAGCCGGCTCCTACACAAATCCTGTAGGAGCCGGCTTGCCGGCGAACATGTCAGGCGAGGTTGACTGCCGATACCGGCTTGCGCGAGGCCAGGCTGACCACCACGAAGCTCACCAGGCCGACGGCCAGGCTGTAGTAGATCGGCGAGTTGGCGTCCAGGCCATCCTTGAACATGAAGAACAGCGCAGTGGCGAAGCCCAGCGACATGCTGGCGATGGCGCCGGCGGTGGTGGCGCGCTTCCAGAAGATCGCCCCCATCAGCGGGATCAGCATGCCGCCGACCAGCAGGTTGTAGGCCAAGGTCAGGGCGCTGATCACATCGTTCACCGCCAGGGCGATACCCAGCACCACCAGGCCGGTGAGCAGGGTGAACAGGCGGTTGACGCCCAGGCTCGACTGCTTGCCGCCGCGCAGCTTGGGCAGCAGGTCTTCGGTCAGGGTGGTCGAGGCGGCCAGCAGGCCGGCGCTGGCGGTGGACATCATCGCGGCCAGGGCGGCGGCCATCAGCAGGCCACGGATACCTTCAGGCAACTGGCCCTTGATCATCTCGGCGAAGGCGTTGTTCGGGTTGGCCAGGTCCGGCATCAGCACATGGGCGGCCATGCCGATCATGGCGCAGGCCAGGCCGTACAGCACGCAGTAGATCCCGGCGGTGGTGCCGGCGCGTTGGCAGACTTTCTCGTCACGGGCGGTGAACACCCGCTGCCAGATGTCCTGGCCGATCAGGATGCCGAAGAAGTAGATCAGGAAGTAGGTGATGATGGTGTCCCAGCCGATGGTGGTCCAGCTGAAGCTGGCCGCCGGCAGCTTGGCCACCAGGGTGTCCCAGCCACCGGCCTTGTACAGGCACACCGGCAGCAGGATGAACATCAGGCCCACGGTCTTGATGATGAACTGGACGATGTCGGTCAGGGTCAGCGACCACATGCCACCGATGGTCGAGTACACCACCACCACGCCGCCGCCGAACAGCAGCGCCATCCAGAACGGCACGTCGAGCAGCACCTGCAGCACGGTACCCATGGCCAGGGTCGAGGTAACGCCGATCATCAGCGCATAGGCGAGCATGATCGCCGCGCTGGCCTGGCGCGCCATGGGGTTGTAGCGGCGCTCCAGCACCTGGGTCACGGTGAAGATCTTCAGGCGCAGCAGGGGTTTGGCGAGGAACAGGTTGAGAGCGATGATCCCCAGGCCCAGCGCGGCGCACAGCCAGAAGCCGGAGATGCCGTGGACATAGCCCAGGCGCACGGTACCGACGGTGGAGGCGCCGCCGAGCACGGTGGTGGCCATGGTGCCCATGTACAGGGTCGGGCCGAGGTTGCGCCCGGCCACCAGGTAGTCTTCATGGGTTTTTGCTCGCCGCATGCCGTACCAGCCAAGCCCGAGCATGCCGACGGCATAGATCAGTACAACGATGATGTCCAAGGCCATTGGGGGTCTCCCGATTATCTTTATTATGGCGAGATCGGCCGTCCGGACGGTGCAAGGCGCCCGGCGGTCCTGTCGTGTGTTGGCGGGCCTCTATGGCCCTCCCGAATGGCTCCTGCCGGGGTCAATCTTTCAGCGTGCTTTTCATTGCCTGTAGGAGCGGCTTCAGCCGCGAAGCAGGCACCGCCGTCTCTGGCACCTGCTTCGCGGGTGATCGCGGCTGAAGCCGCTCCTACAGGGGGAGGCTCGCCTTAGCGGCGCACCACGCCTGGCAGCACGCAGAGCATTTCGAACAACAGGTTGGCGCCCAGCAACGAGGTGTTGCCGGTGGTGTCGTAGGGTGGGGAGACTTCGACCAGGTCACAGCCGATCAGGTCCAGGCCGTGGCAACCGCGGATGATCTCCATCGCCTGGATGGTGGTCAAGCCGCCGATCTCCGGGGTGCCGGTGCCAGGCGCCCAGGCCGGGTCGATGCCGTCGATGTCGAACGACAGGTACACCGGGCCGCCACCGACCTTTTCACGCACTTCGGCCATCAGCGGTTCCAGCGACTTGTGCCAGCACTCTTCGGCCTGCACCACACGGAAGCCCTGGCGGCGGCTCCAGTTGAAGTCGTCGGCGGTGTAGCCCTGGGCGCGCAGGCCGATCTGCACCACGCGGTCGCAATCGAGCAGGCCTTCCTCCACCGCGCGGCGGAAGGTGGTGCCGTGGGCGATCTTCTCGCCGAACATATGGTCGTTGACGTCAGCGTGGGCATCGATGTGCACCAGGCCGATCTTGCCGTGCTTCTTGTGCAGGGCGCGCAGGATAGGCAGGGTGATGGTGTGGTCGCCACCCAGGGTCATCGGGATGACATTGTGCTCGACGATCTCGTCGTAGGCCTCTTCGATGATGCGCACGGCGTCCAGCAGGTTGAAGGTGTTGATCGCCACGTCACCGATGTCGGCCACCGACAGCGAGTCGAACGGGGCGGCGCCGGTGGCCATGTTGTACGGGCGGATCATCACCGACTCGGCGCGGATCTGCCGCGGGCCGAAGCGGGTGCCCGAGCGCAGCGAGGTGCCGATATCCAGGGGCACGCCGATGAAGGCGGCGTCCAGGCCCGCGGCGCTTTGCAGGTGGGGAAGGCGAAGCATGGTGGCGATGCCGCCGAAACGCGGCATTTCGTTGCCGCCCAGTGGTTGGTGGAGAATCTTGTCCACGGTGGGCCTCATCAGTCGGTCGATTGTTCTGTTTGTTCGAACCTGTGCCGCCGTGCACCTGGATGATCGGGTCATCTCGGCGGACAGGGACATTTCGCCGCAGTCTGCGCAAGGTAGTGCCCGGGAAGAATCGCTACCGACAAAAACTTAGTTCAGGATTTTCTGAACTATCAGCGCGAAGGCGAGTTAGACTCTGGCCATTTCCAGCCCGCGGACCCGTTGCCCCATGGCCTCATCGCTGCCCGACCTGAAACTGCTGCGGATCTTCGCCAGCGTGGTGCGCCACCAGGGGTTCGCCAACGCCCAGCGCGACCTCAACCTGTCGACTTCGGCCATCAGCACCTACATGAGCCAGCTGGAAAGTGCCCTGGGCATCGTGCTCTGCCATCGCGGCCGGGGCGGCTTCAGCCTTACCAGCAAGGGCGAGCTGTTCCACCAGGAAACACTGCGCCTGCTGGGCGAGCTGGACGGCTTCGAACAGTACGCGGCGGCGCTCAAGGGTGAGCTGCGCGGCACCCTCAACCTGGGGGTGATCGACTCCACCGTCGGCGACCGCGCCCTGCCGTTGGCCGAAGCCATCGGCGCCTACAGCCAGGAGCACCCGGCGGTGCACTTGCATCTGTCGGTCTCCAGCCCCTACGAGCTGCAACTGGGGGTGCAGGACAACCGCCTGGACCTGGCCATCGGTGCCTTTTCCTCGCGGATGAGCGGCCTGGTGTACCAACCGTTGTACCGCGAGCAGCACTGGCTGTATTGCAGCAGCCGCCACCCGTTGTTCGCCGAGCGGCGCATCCCGGAACCGGTGGTCACCCAGCAGCGCATGGTTGGGCGCGGCTACTGGAGCCAGGCCGAACTGGCCCGCCATGGCTTCAAGCACAGCGCGGCCACGGTGGAGAGCATGGAGGCGCAGCTGATTCTGATTCTCTCCGGCGCCTACATTGGCTACCTGCCCGAGCACTATGCCCAGGCCTGGGTCGACAAGGGCGACCTGCGCGTGTTGTCGCCGGCCACCTTTGGTTACCAGGCGCCGTTTTCCCTGATCATCCGCCGTGGTCGTAGCCGGGAACCCTTGATCCAGACGTTCCGCGACCTGCTCAAGAGCCAGCTCAACGTAGGCTGACCCAGGCCCTGCTCAGCACATTCTGTCAGGTCGAGTAAATTTCCTACAAAACTTGACCGCTGACGTGATGGCCTTCTGCTAAACATCTACTTGCTTTGATGATTTTTCCATTCATCTGGATAAGCAAGGGACCGCCAACGATGCGCATGAATTTGCCCGTCACTGAGCACGAAAGAACCTTCCCCCAACACCAGCGGCTGATTTCCACCACCGACCTGAACAGCCGCATCACCTACTGCAACGACGCATTCGTGGCCATCAGCGGTTTCACCTACGACGAACTGGTGGGCCAGCCGCACAACCTGGTGCGTCATCCCGACATGCCGCCGGCGGTCTTCGGCCATATGTGGGACACCATCAAGCAAGGCAAGCCCTGGATGGGCGTGGTCAAGAACCGCGCCAAGAACGGTGATTTCTATTGGGTCAGCGCCTATGTCACGGCGATCTACGAGAATGGCCGCATCAGTGGCTACGAGTCGGTACGCTCGGTGCCGACCCGTGAGCAGATCCGCCGGGCCGAAAATCTATATGCGCGCTTGCGCGCCGGCCGGTCTCCGGTGCCTCTGGCGGCCCGCCTGGGCCACGGCGTCGGGCATGGTTGGCCGCTGATCGGCGCTGGCCTGCTGTCGGCCGCCGCCTATCTCTGGTTACCCGCGTACGCGGCGCTCGGGGTGCTGATGGCCAGCCTGCTGGCGGCCTGGTACCTGGTCGAGCACCGGCAGAACCAGGCCATCCGCCGCACGCTCGAAGAGCACCCCAAGGCGTTCACCAGCCCGCTGGTGGCCCTGACCTACAGCGACAACCCCGGCCTGCAGGGCCAGCTCGACCTGGCCATCATCAGCGAAGAGGCGCGCCTGCAGACCGCGCTGACGCGCCTGGTGGACGCCGGGGTCGGGGTCAAGTCACGGGCCGCGCAGTCCTCGGACCTATCCGGTGCCCAGGCGCAGATGCTCGACCGCCAGCGCAGCGAGACCGACCAGTCGGCCACGGCCATCGCGCAGATGGCCGCGACCATCCAGCAGGTTACCCACAATGTGCAGAGCACGGCCCACGCCGCCAGCGATGCCGACCACCTCGCCCAGCAGGGCAGCGAGCTGGCCGAGCAGAGTCTGCGGGCGATGGGCAGCATGCGCGAGGCGGTCGGCGATATCGGCCAGGCGGTCAATGCGCTGGCTGAGCAGACTCAGTCGATTGGCGGCGTGGTGGATGTCATCACCTCGATTGCCGAGCAGACCAACCTGCTGGCGCTCAATGCCGCCATCGAGGCGGCGCGGGCTGGCGAGCAGGGCCGGGGCTTCGCGGTGGTCGCCGACGAGGTCCGCTCGCTGGCCCAGCGCACCCGTACTTCGACCGAGGAGATCCATCACATCATTGCCAGCCTGCGCAGCGGCGCCGACCGCGCGGTGGCCAGTGCCAGCCGTGGCCAGCAGATCTCCCAGGACAGTGTGCACAGTGTCGAGGCCGTGCAGGAGGCGCTGGCCGGCATTGCCCAGGCGGTCAGCCGCATCACCGGCATGAGCCAGCAGATGGCCACGGCGTCCGAGCAGCAGAGCCATGTGGCCGAAGATATCAACCAGCAGATCGTGCGCATCGCCCACCTGTGCGATGAAAGTGCCGGGCAGGCCAAGCAGGGCGCCGAGATCAGCCAGGACCTGGAGCGCATGGCGGAGTACCTGCACAGCCTGGCGGAGCGGTTCAATCGTTGAGGCCTGTTCGCCGGCAAGCCGGCTCCTACCCGGTCTGGTGTTGGAGCCGGCTTGCCGGCGATGGGCTGCGACGCAGCCCTGTGGCAAACTACGCGCCCGAAGGAGCCCTCCATGTCCAGACCTCGCTGCGGCCGCTGCCTGCGTCCGCTCTCCCATTGCCTCTGCCCGCTGATTCCACGCCTCGACAGCTGTACCCGAGTGATCGTCTTGCAGCACCCCAGCGAAACCTCGCACGCCCTGAATACCGCGCGGCTGGCGGCGCTTGGCCTGGTCAACGCTGAACTGCGGATCGGCGAGGTGTTCGACGACCTGGAAGCACTGCTGGCCACGCCAGGCTACCGACCGGTGCTGCTGTTCCCTGGAGAGGGGGCCGAAGTGCTGCAGGCTTATGGAAGTGATGACAGCCTGCCGCTGCTGTTGATCGTCCCCGATGGCACCTGGCGCAAGGCGCGCAAGATGCTGTACCTGAACCCGTTGCTCGAGGCGCTGCCACGGGTGACGTTGGGCGATGTTCCGCCCTCGCGCTACCGCTTGCGCAAGGCGCCGGAGCCGGGCGCTCTGTCGACGCTGGAGGCGGTGGTGCAGGCGTTGAACGTGCTGGAGGCGCCGACCGGTTTCGATGCCTTGCTGCGCCCGTTCGAGGCGTTGATCGAAGGGCAGATCGAAGCCATGGGGGCCGAGACCTATCAACGTAATCATGGGTAGACCTCTGTAGGAGCGGCTTTAGCCGCGATCACCCGCGAAGCGGGTACCAGGCACCGCGTCGCCTTTATCGCGGCTGAAGCCGCTCCTACAGGGGGGTGGCCTCACCGCTCTCGCAACGCCTCCGTTCGTGCCTTCAGCACCGGCTTCAACAGATAGTCCAGCACGCTCTTCTGCCCGGTGATGATATCCACCGTGGCCACCATCCCCGGGATGATCAGCAACGGCTTGTTATCCCCACCCAGATGGTTTTTCTCCGTGCGCACCTGGATCAGGTAGAACGCATTGCCCTTGTCATCGGTCACCGTGTCGGCGCCGATCAGCTCCAGCTTGGCCTTGAGCCCGCCGTAGATGGTGTAGTCATAGGCGCTGAACTTGACCATCGCCGTCTGCCCCGGATGCAGGAACGCCACGTCCTGTGGCCGTACCTTGGCTTCGATCAGCAGGTTGTCCTCGATCGGCACGATCTCCACCAGGTCGCTGCCGGGCTGCACTACGCCACCGATGGTGTTGACCTTGAGCAACTTGACGATGCCGCGCACCGGTGACACCACGGTGGTGCGGTTGACCCGGTCGTCGATGGCGATGCTGGTGGCGGTGATCTTCGACAGCTCCGTGCGTTTGTCGTTGAGCTCCTTGGCGGCGTCGGAGCGAAAGCCCGCGTCGGCTTCCTGGATCTTGCTCCTGATCTCCGCCACCGCGGCTTCGGCGCGGGGGATTGCCAGGCTGGTGGCGTTGAGCTGGCCGCGAGCCTCGACGGTGCGCTGCTTGAGGCGCAGGATTTCCACCGGTGAGATGGCACCCTTGCCCACCAGCGGCGAGGACATGTCCAGCTCCTGCTGCAGCAGGCCCAAGGCCGACCGGTATTGATCGACCTTGGAGCGGAACTCGGCGAGTTCCTGGGTCTTCTGTCGCAGCTGTTCATTGAGCGTTTGTTTCTCGCTGGCCAGGCGGCGCTGGCGCGAGTCGTACAGGGCGGCTTCGTCCTCGGCCACTTGCGGTGCCTTGGCACGCACCTCATCCGACAGCGCGAAGGGGCGGCCTTCTGACTCCGCCGACAGGCGTTCGACCTGGGCGGTGAGGGCGTAGCGGTCGGCTTCGCTTTCGCCTTTGTTGGATTTGAAACGCGTGTCGTCCAGGCGCAGCAACGTCGCGCCCTTGTCCACCATCTGCCCTTCGCGCACGAAGATCTCGGTGACGATGCCGCCCTCGAGGTTCTGTATCACCTGCACCTTGCTGGAGGGGATGGCTTTGCCCTCGCCGACGGTGACTTCGTCGAGCACCGCGAAGTTGGCCCAGGCCAGCGCCACCAGCAGCAGGGTCGCGGTCAGCCACACGGTCAGGCGTGACAGGCTCGGCGAGTCCTGCAGGGTGGCGCCGGCCAGTTCCGGCATGTAGTCGCGTTCGGCGCGCTTGTCGGTGCCGTGGAGGTAGCTGCGGATGCTGTGGCTGAGGGGCATGTCTCACCTCCAGGAAAATTGGCCCTCTGTGGGGGCGGGTTTTCGTGTCACAGCGCAGCACCGATACGGCCCTTGCGCAACGCATCGATCACTGCGTCCTTCGGCCCGTCGGCAACGATCTTGCCGTTGTCCAGCACCAGCAGCCGATCCACCAGGCTGAGCATCGAGGTGCGGTGGGTCACCAGCAGCAAGGTCTTGCCCGGCACCCAGGCAAGCAGGCGCTGGCGCAGTTGCTCCTCGCTGCTGTTGTCCATGTGGCTGGTGGGTTCGTCGAGGATCAGGATCGGCGGCTCCAGCAGCAGCGCCCGGGCCAGCAGCACGGCCTGGCGCTGGCCGCCGGAAAGCAGCTGGCCACGCTCGCCCACCGGGCGGTCGAAACCTTGCGGGTGCTGGCGGGCCAGTTCGCTGACGCCGGTCAGCTCCGCGACTTCGAGCATGCGCGCGTCGCTGACATGGCGCGCGCCCAGGGTGAGGTTGTCGCGCAGGCTGCCGGCCAGCAGCGGCAGGTCGTGGGCCACGTAGCCCAGCTGGTTGCGCAGGTCGGCGATGTCCAGTTGGCGCAGATCGAGGTTGTCCAGCAGCACCTGGCCTTCGTCGGGGTGGTGGAAGCCCATCAGCAGCCGCGCCAGGGTGCTCTTGCCCGAACCGCTGCGGCCGATGATGCCGATGCGCTCGCCAGGCTTGAGCACACAGTTGACGTCATTGAGCGCCGGGGCGGTCTGCCCGGCGTAGCGGAAGGTGGCGTGGTTGATGCTCACGCCGCCCTGCAGCGCGGTGTGATCCAGCGCCTGGTGTTCAGGTTGGCGTTCCTGGGGCAGGCTCATCAGCGCGTCGGTGCTGCGCATGGTCAGCTGAGCCTGCTGGTAACGGGTGATCAGCCCGGCGATCTGCCCCAGCGGCGCGAGCACGCGGCTGCCGAGCATGTAGCTGGCGACCAGGGCGCCGACACTCAGGTTGCCGGCAATGATGCTGTACACCCCGGCGACGATGGTGGCCATGCCACAGAACTGCTGGATGAACAGTGTGCCGTTGCTGGCCAGGGCCGACAGGTTGCGGGCGTGGGCATCGAGGCGGGCGATGGCGCCGTTGGTGTGCTCCCACTGGTACTGGCGCTCGCTTTCGGCGCCGCAGGCCTTGAGGGTTTCCAGGCCACCCAGGGTCTCGATCAGCAGGGCCTGGCGCACCGCGCCCAGGCTCAGGCTCTTCTGCACGGTGTCGCGCAGGCGTACCTGGATGAACAGCGCCAGGCCCATGGCCACCGGGAAGGCGACCAGCGGGATCAACACCAGCCAGCCACCGAGCAGGCCGATCACCAGCAGCATCAGGGCGACGAAGGGTAGGTCGATGATGCTGGTCAGGGTGACCGCGGTGAGGAATTCACGCAGGCCCTGGAAGTCATGAATGCTTTGCGCGAAGCCGCCGATGGTGGCGGGGCGGGCCTTCATGCTCATGCCAGTGATGCGTTCGAACAGGGTGGCGGAAAGGATCAGGTCAGTCTTCTTGCCGGCCTGGTCGAGCAGGTGGGCGCGGACCATGCGCAGCACCAGTTCGAAGGCGGTACCGATAAACAGCCCGGCAACCAGCACCCACAGGGTCGACAGTGCCTGGTTGGGCACCACGCGGTCGTAGGTCTGCATCACGAACAGGGGCACCATCAGCCCTAGCAGGTTGATCAGCAGGCTGGCCAGCAGGGCATCGCCATACAGCCAGCGGGAGTGGCGCAGGGTGTCGCGGAACCAGGCGTTGACCCGCGGTAGCAGCGGGGCGCGCACCTCCTCCAGAGAATGACGGGGACGAGCGAACAGGACCTGGCCGCTGTAGGCCTCGGCCAGCGCCTCGCGCTCGACCCACTGCTCGCCGCCGTCAGCTTCGCAGGGCAGCAGCAGCGCACGGCCATTGTCGCCCCAGCGTTGCAGCACCGCACTGCGGCCATCGTTGAGCATCAGCAAGACCGGCAGGTTGAGCGCCGAGATGGCGTCCAGCTCACGGTGCAGCACCCGCGCCTGCAACCCGGCCTTGGCCGCGGCGCGCGGCAGCAGGGCCAGGCCCAGGCGCTGGTCGGCCAGCGGCAGGCCACTGCACAGGCTGGCGCGGCTGGCGGGGCAGCCGTGCAGCTTGCACAGGATCAGCAGGCCATCGAGCAACGGATCATCCACATCCAGGCGCGGTTGCGCGCTTTGCATACTGGTCACGATGGCCTACTCCTGTCGCGTTGGACGCTGGCGGGCAGCCTGTTGCGGCGAACCTCAACGCATGTCGGGCAACCTCGCCTCGTTGCGCACTTCGGTCTTGGCAATGGCTTCCGGCGGCAACGAGATGCGCTGCTTGCTCAGCAGCTCACCCATGTTGGCCAGCAGGCGGTACATGGAGAACTCTTCGGTGTAGCGCACTTCGGTGTAGCGTCGGTTGGCGTTGTACAGCTCGTTCTCGCTGTCGAGCACGTCGAGCAGGGTGCGCTGGCCCAGGCCGAACTGGTCCTGGTAGGCGGCGCGCACGCGCTGGGTGGTCTCGGCGTACTCGCGCGCGCTCGGTAGCTGCTTGCGTGCATTGTTCATGGCGTTCCAGGCCAGGCTGAGGTTCTCGTTCAGCTCGCGCAGGGCGTTGTTGCGGATATCCATGGCCTGGTTGATCTTGTGCGCGTCGGATTGCAGGCGGGCCTTGTCGCTGCCGCCGCGGAACAGGTTGTAGCTGAGCTCGACGCCAGCCTGCCAGTCGTTGTTGTCGTGGCCTTTCTGGCCACCGATGTTGTTGTTGGCGCCGGTGGCCAGCACGGCGTCCAGGCGCGGGTAGAAGGGCGACTTGGCCACTTCGTATTGCTGCTCGGCCGACTGCACATCGGCCTGGGCCGACTTGAGGTAGGGGTTGTTCTCCAGCATGCCCTGGCGAGCGCCCTGCAAGTCAGTCGGCACTTCACCCTTGATGGTGGCTGGGGCTTCCAGTTCATCGGGCATGCGCCCGATCACACTGAAGAAGTTGGCTTCGGCGTCGGCCAGGTCGACCTCGGCAGTGTCCAGGTTGTTCTCGGCCAGGGCGCGACGGGCGCGGGACTGGTCGAGGTCGGCGGTGCTGCCCACGCCGCGCTCGCTGCGCAGGCCGATCTGGTCGTTGACCCGCAGGTGCGCCTGCAGGTTGTTCTTGGCCAGGGTCACCAGTTCGCGGCGTTTGAGCACTTCGAGGTAGACCTCGATGGCGCGCAGCGCCACGGTCTCGGCGGTGGCCTGGGTGTAGTAGGCGCGCGACGTGGCGACCGCCTCGGTGCGGCCGACTTCGTTGGCGGTGTTGAAGCCGTCGAACAACATCTGCCGCAAGCGCAGCTCGGACTGGGTGTAGTTCAGTGTTTCCTTGTTGTGGTTGCGCGTGCCGTCGGCATTGAAACCACGGGTATTGGTGTTGTCCGAACGCTGCCGGCCATACCCGGCCACCAGGTCGACGGTCGGGTAGTACCCCCCGCGGGCAAATTTCACATCTTCGTCGGCGGACAGCCGGCTGTTGCGGCTGGCACTGATTTCAGGATGCTGGTCCACGGCGCTCTGGACGGCCTCGGTAATCGACATCGCCTGAGTGTTGGCACACGCCATGGCCAACAAAATCGCACTGGTGATGGGGGTTAAAACGCGCATGGGGTACTTCTCCCTGGTCTTAAAAAATGTCCTGCGATCGCCAATAAAATGACGAAATATAAGAATCAAACCGTTTCAGGTTTGTAACAACAGAGCTAAGAACATTTATAAGGCGAGCTAAGAAGAAATTTTCATAAGGTATATGCGAAAAAAAACTTATGCGGTCTAAGGAATCCGCGACATTGTTTCATTCAAGTGGTTACGGGAACCGGCTGGGACAGGCGTTTTTCGGGCCTCGGAGAAAGATCCATATTTTTTGCAGCTAAGGAAGCAGGGGAGGAAGGCGAAAGCGGAATTTGGCGACAAAAATTTGGCATCGAATGATGGCCACTGTCCAGTACCGCTATCGCGGAAGTCGTCACAGGGAGCGTGATCACCCACGCACGTGACAGCAACGATCCGGCTGCCCTGTGCGTCGGGCATTGCATGCATGACCCGCCAGCCTTGGACTGCGAGAAACCCATCGGCAGGGGAGGCGTGCGCTCATGGCTAAGTTACTCGGTGTGGTCAGCAAGGTCGTCGGCCAGGTATTCGCAGTGGAGGGTGATGGCCATCGTCGGCTGGTGGTGGAGGGTGATCGCCTGTTCGCCGGCGAACAGCTGGAAACGGGGGGCGCCGGCGCGGTGGCCGTGCGTTTGCAGAACGGCGGTTTGTTGACCCTCGGGCGTGACAGCAGCCTGGCGTTGAGCCCGGAACTGTTGGCCAGCCACTCGCAACCTGCCCATGCACCGAATGCGGCGCCCAGCGATGCCCTGCTCAGTGATGTCGAGCGGATGCAACGGGCCATTGCCGCAGGGGCCGACCCGACCAAGGAAGGCGAAGCGCCCGCGGCGGGTGGGCACCATGGCGCCTTCAATGGCGAACTGGGGGGCGGGCACAGTTTCGTGCTGCTGACCGAAGTGGCCGCGCGCGTCGATCCCACCATCGGTTTTCCCACCGCGGGTTTCAATGGCATCCCCGAGCTGGACAACCGTTACCTTGGCGAACTGGACCCGCACAATGACGAGGGGGCGCCGGCAGTACCTCCGCGACTCACACCTGTCCCCGAGGTGGTGGACAACCCCGTCACGCTCAATGGCTTGAATGCTCAGCCAGGCGAGCTGTCCCTGTCCGAAGCCAGCCTGCCGCAAGGCTCGGCGAGCAATCCGGCGGCACTGACCCAGTCCGGCAGTTTCACCGTCGTGGCGCCGGATGGCGTGTTCAACCTCAGTGTCGGCGGCATCAATGTGGTCACGGCGGGCAGCGTGACCGGCGTGGGGCATTCGATCGTGACGGGGCTTGGCAACCTGCTCACCATCACCGGCTACAACCCGGCGACCGGCGTGGTCAGTTACAGCTATACCCTGACGGGCGCCGAACAGCACCCCAGCGGCGACAACACCCTCGGTGAGCATTTCCCCGTGCTGGCCAGCGATAGCGACGGCGATGTCGCCAGTGGTTCGCTGGATGTGATCATCCTTGACGACGTGCCCAAGGCGGTGAACGACAGCAACCCGGTGACCGCCACCGAGCAGCATCCGGAGCTGAGCGGCAACGTGCTGGGCAATGATATCCAGGGCGCCGACCGCATCCCCAGCGGGCCGGTGGTGGCGGGCACCTTCGTGGGGACCTACGGCACTCTGGTACTGGCGGCGGATGGCTCCTACACCTACACCCTCAACCCCGATGATGCCGACTTCAAGAACCTGCACGGTGGTGGCAATGGCGTAGAGCACTTCACCTACACGCTGAAGGATGCTGATGGCGATACCAGCACGGCGATACTGACCCTCAATGTCAGCAACCTTAACGACCCGGTCACCCTCGGTGGCCTGGGTGTGGAAGGTGGCGAGCTGACGGTGTTCGAGAAGCACCTGGCCGACGGCAGCGCACCGAACCCTGGCGCGCTGACCCAGAGTGGCACGTTCACGCTTACCGCGCTGGATGGCCTGCAGACCCTCAGCGTGGGCGGCATCAGCGTGGTTAGCGGTGGTGTGGCGGCAGGCTTCCCGCAGTCGATCACCACGGCACTGGGCAACACCCTGACCATCACCGGCTATAACCCAGCAACCGGCGTGGTCAGCTACAGCTACACCTTGCACGCAGCCTCGGATGCCAATGGGCTCAGCGAGCATTTCACCGTGACGGCCACCGACGCCGACGGCAGCAGCGCCAACGGCACCCTGGACGTGAACATCGTCGACGATGCGCCCAAGGCGGTGAACGACAGCAACCCGGTGACCGCCACCGAGCAACACCTGGAACTGAGTGGAAATGTGCTGGGCAACGATACCCAGGGCGCCGACCGCATCCCCAGCGGCCCGGTCGTGGCCGGCACCTTTGTCGGCACCTATGGCACCTTGGTACTGGCGGCAGACGGTTCCTACACCTACACCCTCAATCCTGAGGATGCCGACTTCAAGAACCTGCAAGGTGGTGGCAATGGCGTGGAGCAATTCAGCTACACGCTGAAGGACGCCGACGGCGACACCAGCACGGCGACCCTGACCCTCAACGTTGGCAACCTGAATGACCCGGTGACCTTGGGTGGCCTTGGTGTGGAAGGCGGCGAGCTGAAGGTTTACGAGAAAAACCTCGCCGACGGCAGCGCTCCCAACCCAGGTGCGCTGACCCAAGGCGGCACGTTCAGCGTGACCGCCCTCGACGGCCTGCAGAGCCTGACCGTGGCGGGCATCACAGTGGTGAGTGGCGGCGCTCCCGCAGGTTTCCCCCAGTCGATCACCACACCCTTGGGCAACACCCTGACCATCACCGGCTATGATCCGGCGACCGGTGTGGTGAGCTACACCTACCAGTTGCTGGACAACGAGGGCCATGCCACGGGGCAGGGCGCCAACAGCCTGGTCGAACAGTTCGCCGTCAGTGCCGTGGACACCGATGGCAGCAGCGCCAGCGGCACCCTCGACGTGAGCATCGTCGACGATGTGCCCAGGGCGCATTGCGACTTCGCCGATGTCACCGAAGGCGGCAGTGTCAGCGGCAATGTGCTGGCCAACGATGTGATCGGCGCCGATGGGCGTGGCGACGGCCAGTATGTGGTCGGTGTGCGCGCAGGGCACGACACCTCGACTTCGGCCAGCGGGCACGTGGGCGACCAGATCCAGGGCCTGTACGGTTACCTGGTGCTTGATGCCCAGGGCATGGGCACCTACCACGCCTACGCCAACCAGGATCTGCCGCAGTGGGCCAGCGACACCTTCGTCTACACCATTCGCGACGCCGACGGTGACGAGAGCACCGCCACCATCACCATCAACCTGCAGGACAGCAAGCTGCTGGCGGTGGTCGACGATGAGGTGAAGGTCTTCGAGAAAGCGCTCGACCTGAACAAGGATGGCAATGACCTGGCCGGGGGCACGGTCACCGGCAGCAGTCCCGGTTCAACTGCGGAAACCGCATCCGGCTCGTTGGCAGGTTCGGTCAGCGGTGGTGTGGGTGCCCTGACCTACAGCCTGATCGGCAACGCGGTAGGGCAATACGGTCAGCTTCAACTGAACGCGGACGGCACCTACACCTACACCCTGACATCGGCGCCGACCTCACCCAATCATGTGAACGACGGCCCGAATATCGTGACCGAGAGCTTTACCTACCAGGTGAAGGACTCGCTCGGCAACGCGACCACCAGCACCATCGTCATCAGCATCGTCGACGATGTGCCCAAGGCCCACTGCGACTTCGCCGACGTCAGCCAGGGCGGCAACGTGAGCGGCAATGTACTGGCCAACGATGTGATCGGCGCCGACGGCCGCAATGACGGCCAGTACGTGGTCGGTGTGCGCTTCGGCCACGACACCTCGACTTCCGCCATCGGCCATGTCGGCGACCCGATCCAGGGCCTGTACGGTTACCTGACCCTCGACGCCCAGGGCAATGGCACCTACCACGCCAACCCCAACAGTGTGCTGCCACCGTGGGCCACCGACCACTTCGTCTACACCATTCGTGATGCCGATGGCGACGAAAGCACCACCACCATCACCATCAACGTGCAGGACAGCAAGTTGCTGGCCACGGTCGATGATGAGGTCAAGGTCTTCGAGAAGGCCCTCGACCTGAACAAGGATGGCAACGACCTGGCGGCGGGCCATATTACTGGCAGCGAGCCGGGTTCCACTGCGGAAACCGCTTCCGGTTCGCTGGTGGGGTCGGTCAGCGGCGGCGTGGGTGGTTTGACCTACAGCCTGGTGGGCAATGCCGTGGGCCAGTACGGTCAGATCCAGTTGAATGCGGACGGCACCTACACCTACACCCTGACCTCGGCACCGAACTCGCCCAATCATGTGAACGACGGCCCGAACACCGTGGCTGAAAGCTTCACCTACCAGGTGAAGGATTCGCTGGGCAATACCTCCACCAGCACCATCGTCATCAGCATCGTCGACGATGTGCCCAGGGCGCAGAACGATTTCGCTGGCGTGCAGCAGGGCGGCAACATCAGCGGCAATGTACTGGCCAACGATGTAATTGGCGCCGATGTGCGCGGCGATGGCCAGTACGTGGTGGGTGTGCGGTTCGGCCACGACACCTCGACTTCCGCCAGCGGCCATCTGGGTGAACAGATCACGGGGCTGTACGGCTACCTGACCCTCGATGCCCAAGGCAACGCCACCTATCACGCCAACCCCGACAGCGTGTTGCCACCGTTTGCCGCCGACAGTTTCGTCTACACCCTCCGTGATGCCGATGGTGACGAGAGCACCGCTGTCATCCGTATCAGCGTGCAGAACAGCCAGCTGGTCGCCAGCCAGGACAACGACGTCACGGTCTACGAAAAAGCGCTGGACCTGCACAAGGATGGCAATGACTTGGCGGCTGGAAGCGTAACGGGTAGCGAGCCGGGCTCGACCGGCGAAACCGCTTCCGGCAGCCTGGTGGGCTCGGTCAGCGGAGGGTTCGGCGCCCTGACCTACAGCCTGGTGGGCAACGCCACGGGCCAATACGGCCAGATCCAGTTGAATGCTGACGGTTCCTACACCTACACCCTGACCTCGGCGCCGAAAACGCCAGGTGGCACGAACGACGGTGCCAACACGGTCGTCGAACAGTTCACCTACAAGGCTACCGATGCCCTGGGCAACAGTGTGATCAGCACGATCGCCATCAACATCGTCGACGACGTACCCAAGGCCGAAAGCGCGGTGCGCAGCATCACCCCGGGCGAGGTGGACTCCAACATCCTGCTGGTGGTCGATGTCTCCAGCAGCATGAACTCGGGGTCTGGTGTACCGGGCCTGACACGCCTGGAGCTGGCCAAGCAGGCCATCAACACCTTGCTCGACAAGTACGATGACATGGGGGACATCAAGGTCCAGATCGTCACCTTCTCCACCGGCGCGACGATGCAGACCCCGGTGTGGGTTTCGATCAGTGAAGCCAAGAGCCTGATCGCCGGGCTCACGGCCGGTGGCTCGACCTACTACGACTCGGCTGCAACCAAGGCCCAGGAAGCCTTCGTCAGCGCGGGCAAGCTGGTGGGGGCGCAGAATGTCAGCTACTTCTTCTCGGACGGCGAGCCCAGCGGTGGTCACTCGATCACCGCTGTCCGCGAAACCACCTGGGAAACCTTCCTCGACGACAACGGCATCAAGTCCTTCGCTGTCGGCATGGGCAGTGGCGTGAATGCCGGCAACCTCGACCCGCTGGCCTACGACGGCAGCAGCCACACCGACACCAACGCGGTGGTGGTCACCGACCTCAACCAGCTGGGTGCGGTGCTCTCCGGCACCGTGCAAGGGGCGCCCATCACCGGCAGCCTCATGAGCGGTGGCGACTTCGGTGCCGATGGCGGTTTCATCAAGGTACTGGTGGTGGATGGCACCAGCTACACCTACGATCCAAAGGCCAATGCCGGGCAGGGGGGCTATGCCGCCAGCGGCGGTGTGGACAAGGCTGTGTTCGACACAGCCAGCAACAGCCTCGGCATCAAGACCAGCCTGGGCGGTACCTTGCTGGTGAACATGGATACCGGCGAATTCACCTACACACCGCCGAAGGATGGCGGCGCCGGCCAGGTGGAGAAATTCTCCTTCACCGCCAGTGATAACGACGGCGACACCAGCAGCGCCACGCTGACCGTGAACATCAACGGCAACGCCGCCCCCGTGGCCGGTTCCGACCACATCATCACCAACATCAGTGGCGCCACGCTCAGCGTCCCGGCCGAGGCACTGCTGGCCAACGACAGTGATGCCGACCATGATCGGCTGAGCGCCGCGCCAACCACCTTCAACACCGGTTTCGCCGACAAGGGCGCAGGTTTCACCGCCGGCACCCAGGCCCAGACCCTTCAGTTCGACGGCACGCCGAACAAAACCGAGAACCAGTTCCGCGATCTGGCGCGCAGCGAGTTCACCAGCCTGTCCGGGACCATGACCGCGGCGCTGGTGGTGGCGGGCTACCTTGGCATGATCAGCAACAGCAACGCCAACGATGAGGACACGCTGACCGTCACCTTGCGCAAGGGCGAAACCCTCACCCTCGACCATGACCGCCCCGCCGGCAACCTGATGATGGAGTGGAAGGAGGCCGGCGGCAGCTACCAGGGCATCGCCGATGGCGGCAGCTTCACCGCCAGTCATGACGGGGTGTACAGCATCCACCTGGTCAACACCGACAATGCCACGGGCAACAGCAAGGCCGCCGAGAACTACAAGCTCAGCCTGGTGGTGGACTACAGCAACGCGGTCAACGAGGTGGTGCATGACACCTACACCGTCAGCGACGGTCACGGCGGCTCAGCCACCGGTAACGTCGATATCACCTACCAGCCCGGTCATGTGCTCGACGGTACGGCAGGTGATGATGTGCTGCTGGCCGGGAGCGGTGACAACACCTTGAACGGTGGCGCCGGCAACGATGTGCTGGTGGCGGGAACCGGCAATGATCACCTCTATGGTGGCGAGGGTAACGACCTGCTGATCGCCGGGCCAGGCAACGACCTGCTGGACGGAGGCCCGGGCAGTGACACGGTCAGCTTCGCCAAGGCGGGGGCTGGCGTGGTGGTGGACCTGGGCCATGCCGGTGCGCAGAACACGGTGGGGGCTGGCGTGGACACCCTGACCAGCATCGAGAACCTGATCGGCTCGGAGTACAACGACACGCTCATCGGCAACGGTGGCGACAATGTGCTCACCGGTGGTGCGGGCGACGACACCCTGACCGGTGGCGGCGGCAACGATACCTTCGTCTGGCAGAAGGGGGACAGCGGCCATGACACCGTGACTGATTTCACCCCGGGTAGCGACCGGCTTGATCTGTCACAGCTGCTGCAGGGTGAGAGCGCCACCAGCGCTTCACTGGACGACTACCTGCACTTCAAGGTCAGTGGCACCGGCAGCAACGTAGTGTCGACCATCGAAGTCAGCAGCGTCGCCGGCGCGGCGCCGACCCAGACCATCGACCTGGCCGGTGTCGACCTGGCGCAGCATTACGGGGTGACGGCCGGCGCTGGCGGGGTGGTGGCCCCAGGGCATGACACCGCGACCATCATCAACGGCATGCTCAACGATCATTCGCTGAAGGTGGATACCGTGTGAGGCCTGTAGGAGCCAGTCTTGCTGGCGAACCGCGGTTCGCCAGCAAGACTGGCTCCTACATCGAACGGTGATCAACCCGGCCGGTGCAAGGTTTTCTGCTTGAGGATGTAAGCGCTGACCAGCACCGCGCTGGTCAGCATGAACAGCCGCGCCCAGAACAGCGGCACCAGGTAGCACGACAGGCCGATGCTCGCCCACATCAGGCCGATGGCGTACACCTTGCCCTTGAGCGGGATCCCTTCGCCACTGAGGTAGTCGCGAATCCACGGGCCAAGCCTGGGGTGGTTGACCAGCCAATCATGGAAGCGTGGCGAGCTGCGGGCAAAGCAGGCCGCGGCCAGCAGGAGGAACGGGGTGGTGGGCAACACCGGCAGGAAGATACCCGCCACCCCCAGCGCGACACTGAGCCAGCCGATGGCCAGCAGCAGGTAGCGCACCACGTCGATCAGTGGTGACGTGGCTTGAGCAGGGCAGGCTTCTCGTCTGGAGCGTGCAGCAGCAGGAACAATGCACTCAGCGCCTCGGGGATCTGCACGATCATGTCGTCCTGCAGGTTGGCGTTCTTGGCGATGTCCTCGAACTCCGGCTGTTCATCGAACAGGCCGGAACCGACCATGATCGGCAGCAGCATCTCGCTGACTTCTTCCTCGGCGTTCTCGAACCACGCCTCTTCACGCAGGAACACGCCCTCCATGAAGCCGATGCACCAGCCGCGCAGGTCGGAATCGTCCGGCTCGTCGGTCAGGTCCAGGTCGCAAGGCAGGTCGAATTCTTCGTCACTGGCCAGTTGGCGGGCAATGTGGCCCTTGAGCGCGACCAGGGTGGCTTCGATTTCGGTGCGCTGGGCGTCGCTGGTGTAGTGAGGCTCTTCGGCGAACAGTGCGTCGATCCATTCGCGTTCTGGAACTTCCTCGGAGCAGATCGACAGCGCGGTCAGGTAGCCGTGTGCGGCGACGTAGTCCAGCGCTTCTTCGTGCAGCTCATCGGCGTCGAGGAAGGCTTGCAGGCGGGTCAGTTGCTCGGCGAAGGACATTACAGGGCTACCTTGGGGAATAAACGATGGTGAATTCTAGCACCTTGCGGCGCTCGGGGGGCAAAGGGAACGTCTGTCACCGGGGCATGCCGGGTAGTGGGGCAGTCGGGTATACTCCGCGCTTTTTCATGTTGGGTGGTAATTTCGCGCCGCCTGGCAAAAACCGCTTACGCATTCGTTGCGCGCGCGGCGGATTTATCGTCCAGCCTGAGTCGGGGTTGGTACGGCGATTTTGGAGTGGCAAATGCTCGAACAGGCTCAGCGCGTCCTCAAGGATGTCTTCGGTTACGACAGTTTCCGCGGGCGCCAGGCTGCGATCATCGAATGTGTGGCCAACGGCGGCGACGCCCTGGTGCTGATGCCCACTGGCGGCGGCAAGTCGCTGTGCTTCCAGGTGCCAGGCTTGCTGCGCCCGGGCCTGACGGTAGTGGTGTCGCCGTTGATCGCGCTGATGGACGACCAGGTCGCCACCCTCGACGAGCTGGGCGTGGCCGCCGCCGCACTCAATTCCACCCTCAGCCCGGAGCAGCAGCGCGACTTGGCCGGGCGCCTGCGCCGTGGCGAGGTAAAGATGCTCTACCTGGCGCCTGAGCGCCTGGTACAGCCGCGCATGCTGGAGTTCCTGCGTGGCCTCGAGGTTTCCCTGTTCGCCATCGACGAAGCCCACTGCGTTTCGCAATGGGGCCACGACTTCCGTCCGGAATACCTGCAGTTGGGCCAGCTCGCCGAGCTGTTCCCCCACGTGCCGCGCATCGCCCTCACCGCCACCGCCGACATGCGTACCCGCGAGGAAATCGTCCAGCGCCTGCACCTGCAGGGCGCCGAGCGCTTCCTGTCGAGCTTCGACCGGCCGAACATCTTCTACCGCATCGTGCCCAAGGAGTCGCCGCGCAAGCAGTTGATGGCGTTCCTCGGCGAACGGCGTGGCAACGCCGGCATCGTCTACTGCCTGTCGCGCAAGAAGGTCGACGAGACCGCGGCGTTCCTCTGCGAGCAGGGCTTCCCGGCGCTGCCGTACCATGCAGGCCTGGCCGCCGAGACCCGCGCGGCCAACCAGCACCGTTTCCTCAACGAGGAAGGGCTGATCATGGTCGCCACCATCGCCTTCGGCATGGGCATCGACAAGCCCAACGTGCGCTTCGTCGCCCACCTCGACCTGCCCAAGTCGCTCGAGGCCTACTACCAGGAAACCGGCCGCGCCGGTCGTGACGGCCTGCCGTCGGATGCCTGGATGGCCTACGGCCTGCAGGACATGGTGATGCTCAAGCAGATGCTGCAGAACTCCGAAGGCGACGAGCGCCACAAGCGCATCGAGCAGCACAAGCTCGACGCCATGCTGGCCCTGTGCGAAGAGACCCGCTGCCGTCGCCAGTCGCTGCTGGCCTACTTCGATGAAGTGCTGGAGCAGCCCTGCGGCCATTGCGACAACTGTGTCGACCAGGTGCAGACCTGGGATGCCACCGAGCCGGCGCGCCAGGCGTTGTCGACGGTGTTCCGCACCGGCCAGCGCTACGGCGTGGGCCACTTGGTCGATGTGCTGCTGGGCAAGGATACCGAGAAGGTGCGCAATTTCGGTCACGAGAAGCTGTCGGTATTCGGTGTCGGCAAACCGCTGGCCGAGGCCGAGTGGCGTTCGCTGTTCCGCCAGCTGGTGGCGCGCGGCCTGGTGGACATCGACCTGGAAGGCTACGGCGGCCTGCGCCTGTCCGACAGCTGCCGGCCGCTGCTGCGCGGTGAAGTGACGCTGCAACTGCGCCGCGACCTCAAGCCGCAGACGGTGGCCAAATCCGCCGGCAGCAGTGGCGGCAGCCCGGCCAGCCAGTTGGTGCGCGCCGAGGAGCGCGAGCTTTGGGAGGCGTTGCGCACCCTGCGGCGCAAGCTGGCCGAGGAGCACAGCGTGCCGCCCTACGTCATCTTCCCCGACTCGACCCTGCTGGAGATGATGCGCAGCATGCCCACCAGCCTCAGCGACATGGCCCAGGTCAGCGGTGTCGGCGCGCGAAAGCTGGAGCGCTACGGCCAGGCATTCCTCGAAGTGCTCAACGGTGCCGGTGGCACGGAGGAGGCACCGAAAGTGGTGCTGGACCTGCGCCACGAGCTGGTCAGCCTGGCCCGCGCCGGCATGACCCCAGCGCAGATCGCCGGGCAGCTCAATTGCAGCGAGAAGAACGTCTACAGCCTGCTCGCCGAAGCCATCGGCCGCCAGGAGCTGGGCCTGGAGCAGGCGCTGGATCTGCCGGAAGACCTGATGATGGAAGTGCAGGACGCCTTCCTCGATGGCGAGGGCGAACTGCCACCAGTCTCCGCCGTGGCGCCGCTGTTCGGTCCGCGGGTTCCGGAAGGTGTCCTGTATTGCGTCAGGGCGGCGTTGGCGGTGGAGTTCGGGCTCTGATAGCCGGCATTTGTGCCATTTGCTGATCTTTGTCATGCCCTGGCCGGATTATCCGACGTTTCCACTCGGCTGAATGTTGCCTGATCGGCCGGGGCATGGTTAGCTGACTAATAATTAGTTCTATTCAATGAGTTGCTTATGCCCCTGACCGACAACCAACACCGCTTCGGCATGCAGCTGGCCCAGATGTCCCGGGGTTGGCGCGCCGAACTGGACCGCCGCCTGGCCGGGCTCAACCTCTCCCAGGCGCGTTGGCTGGTGTTGTTGCACCTGGCGCGTTTCGACGAGGCCCCCACCCAGCGTGAGCTGGCCCAGAGTGTCGGCGTTGAAGGCCCGACCCTGGCGCGCCTGCTCGACAGCCTGGAAAGCCAGGGCCTGGTGCGCCGCCAGGCGGTGATGGAAGACCGCCGTGCCAAGAAGATCGTACTGTGCCCACCGGCCAAGCCGCTGATCGACCAGATCGAGACCATCGCCAATGCCCTGCGTGCCGAGCTGTTCACCGGGGTCGACGAGGCTGACCTGGAAGTGTGCATGCGGGTGCATGCGAAGATCCTCGGTAATCTCGAGAAGTCTTGAAGGCGGGGCCGCCTTTCGCCGGCAAGCCGGCTCCTACAGATAATGCATAACCTGTAGGAGCCGGCTCGCCGGCGATGGGCTGCACAGCAGCCCCCAACCTTTCAGAAGGTATGCCCCAGGTTCAGGTACACCGCCCGCTCATGGGCATCGTTGGCCCCATAGCTCAGGTTCAACGGCCCCAACGGTGTTTCCAGCCCCAGGAATACACTCGCGGCATTGATGTAGCCGCTGTCGAACTCGTTATCGTTGTTCCACGCACGCCCACGCTCCAGCGACCCGCCGATATACAGCGGGAAGTCCAGCGGCAGGTAGGCGCGCGGCGTCATGCGGCGGTAATAGACCATGCGCATCAGGCTCATGTTCTGCCCGGAAACCGAATCCTGGCGGAAGCCCGACAATTGCCGCGCCCCACCGAACACGAAGCTCGAGGTGACCACCTCGGCGTCATCCAGCGTGCGCCCGTACTTGCCACCCAGCACCAGGGTGTTCGGGCCGCTGCTCAACGCCTTGTCCAGGTTGAACAGCCATTGCCGGTAGCTCTGGTCCGAGTCCAGCGACTTGTCGTACTTGCGCACCGTCAGGCCGATCTCCTCACCGCTGTGGGGGAAGTAGACGTTGTCGAAGGTGTCGAAGGAGTACTTGAGCTCGTAGAAGCCCTCGTTGAAGCTGACCTTGGGCAGGTCCTGGTCGCCGATGCGCACGTCGGCCTCGCCCCAGGCCTTGCCCACGCCCAGGCGCACTTCGCCATAGGTGCCGATCTGCCGCCCGACGTTCAGGCCGAACCCGTAGCGCTCCAGCCGATACTCGGCGACCGGGTCGTTGTCGAGGGTGGCCTCGACGTTCTGTGAGCCGAAATCGAGGTAAGGTGCGATGAAGTAGCGCGAGCCGACATCCAGCGGCTGATAGAACTCGGTGTACAACTCCTGCTGGTCGCCGATCTGGGCGCGGGTCAACCATTCTGCGCCAAGGCGGTTGATACCGTTGACCCGATAGCTGGCGCCGAGGTTGAAGGCGCTGTCGCCACGCAGGTCGTCGGACAGGTTCAGGCCCAGGCGCAGGTAGTCGGTACCGCCGCGTCGGCCACGGGCGTTGATCACCAGGGTGTTGTCGTCGCCCTTGTGCACCACGCGGTACTGCACCTGGTCGAAGTAATCCAGCCCGTACAAGGTGCCCATGTCGGTCTGCAGGCGGTCGAGCTCCAGCGGCTCGCCGATCGGCTGGCGGATGTAGTAGCGGATCACGTCGTCGCTGACCTTGGAGTCGTTCTCCACCTTGATCGCGGTAATGATCGGGGTGCGCTGGCGGGGTGAGCGTGCCATCGCCAGGTTGCTGTCGGCCTCGGGTTGGCGCAGCCCGGCCAGGCGTGGCGCCAGTGCGACGGTGGCGCGGTAGCCGGCATCGATCATGTCATGGGCGCGGCCGAAATCGGTGACACCGAAACTCGCCAGTGACGGTTGCACCAGGATGTCTTCGCGGCGCAGGCTGGCCAGTTGCTCTTCGGAGTTGCGCCGGGTCATCAGGGTGATCGACTGGTTGAGCACATCGACCACCGTGGCCAGCTGCTTGCGGTTGCGCAGTGGAGTACCGATATCGACGACGATGGCCAGGTCCACGCCCATCTCACGCACCACGTCCAACGGGATGTTATCGGTCATGCCGCCGTCCACCAGCAGGCGACCGTCGAGCTCCACCGGGGCGAACACCGCAGGGATCGACATGCTGGCGCGAATCACCTTTGGCAGGTGGCCACGGCGGAACACCACCTTCTCGCCGCTGGCGATGTCGGTGGCCACCGCGCGGAAGGGGATGGGCAGCTTGTCGAAGTCGCGGATGTCAGCCGTATGGGCCAGCTTGCTTTCCAGCAGCAGCGCCAGGTTCTGGCCCTGGATCACACCCAGCGGCAGGCCCAGGCTGCCGTCGTCGCGAAAGCTCAGCTTCTGCTTGACCAGGAAGTCGCGGTCGTCCTGCTTGCGGCGAAAGGGCACGTCCTTGCGCGGCGGCGCGTCCGACAGTGCCTGCTGCCAGTCCAGGGTGGTCGCCAGCTTTTCCAGCTCATCGACACTGTAGCCGGAGGCGTACAGCCCGCCGACCACCGCGCCCATGCTGGTACCGGCGATGGCATCGATGCGCACGCCTTGTTCTTCCAGGGCCTTGAGCACGCCGATGTGGGCAATGCCGCGGGCAGCGCCGCCAGACAGCACCAGGCCGATCTTCGGCCGGGCCGGTTCGGCGGCCTGCACGGTGAGGGAGGTGAGCGTCAGCAAAAGGCAGAACAGCAGGCGGCGCATCGTGAGTCTCAAACCAGGAGGTAAAGACCGCTAGTATAAGCGGCCCCCTCCCTGGAGATATGTCACATGGCTACTGCCAAGCCGGAAATTGTCATCACTTACTGCACCCAGTGCCAATGGTTGCTGCGTGCCGCCTGGCTGGCCCAGGAGCTGCTCAGCACCTTCAGCGACGATCTTGGCCGAGTGGCGCTTGAGCCCGGCACTGGCGGGATCTTCCGCATAACCTGCGACGGCGTGCAGATCTGGGAGCGCAAGGCCGATGGTGGCTTCCCCGAGGCCAAGGTGCTCAAACAGCGGGTTCGCGACCAGATCGACCCGCAACGCGACCTGGGCCACAACGATCGCTGATCAGGCGCCTTCGGCCAGTGGTCGCTGTTTCGCCGGCTGTTCGGCGCTCAGGCGGCTGGACAGCACGATGGCGAAGATGATCAGCGCGCCACCGGCGAGCATGCTCGGGGTCGGCGTCTCGGCGAACACCGCCCAGGCCACGGCAATGCCGTAGACCGGCTCCATGCCGAACACCACCGCCGCCGTGCGCGCCTTGATCACCGCCAGGCTGGCGACGAACAGGCTGTGGGCCACCCCCGTGCAGAAAATGCCCAGCAGAGCGATCCACAACCAGTCCATGGGTGCCACGGCCGCAAGGCCCGGGGCGGCCACCGGCAGCAGGCACAGGGTCACCACCAGGTTCTGCCACAGTGCCGCCTGCACGGCGGGCAAGCGCCCGGAGCCGGCCCGGTTGGTGAGTGACAGCAGCGAGAACAGCAGGCCCGAGAGCAATGCCCAGAGCAGCCCGCCGGTGGCTTCGCTGGCCAGGTCGAACGCGGGCGTGACCAGCACCAGGCCGATGCTCACCAGCAGTACCAGCAACGCTTCGTTGCGCCGGATGCGTTCGCGGAACAACAGGCCCTCGAGGATGACGGTGAAGGCCGGGAAGCTGGCAAAACCGAGCGTGGCGATGGCCACGCCGCCGACCTTGACCGCGATGAAGAAACTCACCCAGTGCCCCGCCAGCAGCACGCCGCCGAGCACTAGGCGGCGCAGGTCGCGACCCTTTAGTGGCTGCCAGGCCTGGCGGGCGAGGCTGGCGAACAGGCCCAGGGCGAGCACGGCGAAGGCGGCGCGGCCGAAGACGATGATCGCGGGGCTGGCGCTGGCAGCCAGCTTGCCGAAGACGCCGGTGAGGCCGAAGAACAGCGCGCCGATGTGCAGGGCGCCGAGGGCGGTGCGGTGGTTCATGGTGGTCCTTTGGATTTTGGGGGCTTGCGAAGGCCCTTTCGCCGGCAAGCCGGCTCCTACGGGTAGGGTGCTGGTCTGTAGGAGCCGGCTTGCCGGCGAATAGGTTGGCTGCAGTCTAAAAGGTGCAGCTAACGCTGTCTGTCGCGCACCTCGCGTCAGTTGTCGCCAGACTCTCGTCGCAGGGCCAGCGGCGAGCTGCCGAAGGCGCGCAGCATTGCCGCACTGAACGCACTCTGCGAGCCATACCCGACCCGCGCTGCGATCTCGCCCACTGGCAGCAGCGTTTCGCACAGCAACCGTCGGGCCATGAGCAGCCGTCGCTGGCGAATGTAGTCCATCGGTGTCATGCCGCACTCGCTGGCGAACCGCGCGTGCAGCCGCGCACTGGACAAACCGGCCAGTCGAGCCAGGTCTGCAACCTGCAGCGGGTGGGCGGCATGGCGTTCGATATGCGCGTCGAAGGCAGGGTAGGGCAGGCGCTTGCTGGCGATCACCGGCGCACAGGCCTGCGCTGTCAAGCTGGCCAGCAGCAGGACGGCACCCTGGCGAGCGATCAGTGGATCATCCACTGGGCTGCTCGCCAGCCAGTCCACCAACTGCTGTTGGCGGCTGTCGAGGGTCAGGGCGCCGGGGCGGTCGAGCAGGCGGCGACTGTTGTCGGCGTGGCTGCCCAGGTGTTCACCGAGCCAGTGCTCATCCGGCACGTCCAGTACCAGGCAGTGGCTGCCGCTGGGGCTGCCGCAGGTGTGATGCGCGCCGGCCGGTACCACCATCAGGTCCTGGCGCTCCACCTGTGCGCCACGGCCCTGTACTTCGAAGTTCAGGCGCCCACCCAGACCGAACACCAGCTGCGGGTGGTCGTGGCTGTGGGCGATCAGGTCGTGGCGGTAGTGGCGCAGCGAAAGCAGCGAGCCGGTGCTCATGGGGGATGTCCTCGAGGGCAGGTAGGCAGTGTACACCCAGTGCCAGGCCCCACGCAGGATGGTCATGGGACTGCCACCGGCCTGTCATGCGTGCCTGCCAGTCTCCAGCAAACAGTGCCGGAGCCTGCCCATGACCCATGCCGAACTCGCCCGCCCGTCACGCAAGCAGCGTGTGCGCACCCTGTGGATCTCCGATGTGCACCTGGGCACCCGGGATTGCCAGGCCGAGCACTTGTCGAGCTTCCTCAAGGGCTACCAGGCCGACCGCATCTATCTGGTCGGTGACATCATCGATGGCTGGAAGCTGCGCGGCGGCATCTACTGGCCGCAAGCCCACACCAACGTCATCCGCCGGTTGCTGACCATGAGCAAGCGCGGCACCGAGGTGATCTATGTCACGGGCAACCATGACGAGTTCCTGCGGCGTTACTCCAAGCTGATCCTCGGCAATATCCAGCTGGTGGACGAGGCCGAGCACCTGACCGCGGATGGCCGGCGCCTGCTGGTGGTGCATGGCGACCAGTTCGATGTGATCACCCGTTACCACCGCTGGCTGGCCTTCCTTGGCGACCGGGCCTACGAGTTCACCCTGGTGCTCAATCGCTGGCTCAATCATTGGCGGGCGCGCTACGGCTACGGTTACTGGTCGCTGTCGGCCTATCTCAAGCACAAGGTCAAGGGCGCGGTGAACTTCATCAGCGATTTCGAGGATGCGATTGCCCATGAATGCACCCGGCGAGGTTTCCAGGGGGTGGTGTGCGGGCATATCCATCATGCCGAGATTCGCCGGATGGGGGAGGTGGAGTATCTCAACTGCGGCGATTGGGTGGAGTCCTGCACGGCGCTGATCGAGCACTGGGACGGGCAGATCGAGCTTTATCGGTTTGCTGAGGCCCAGGCGCGTGAGGCAGCAGAACAGCTGGCGTCGCTGAGCGAGCCGGTTTGACTCTACCTCTGTAGGAGCGGCTTCAGCCGCGATCACCCGCGAAGCGGGTGCCAGATACCGCGATGCCTACATCATCGCGGCTGAAGCCGCTCCTACAGCGCTGCCTTGTAGACCGACTGCCGTGGCTGGGCGAACACCCGGCCCAGCATCGGTTCGAAGAAAGCGAGCGGCAGGCTTTCGTAGTCCGGGTCGAACGCCGCCGCGTCATAGCGGGCACAGAATTCAATGGTCCGCTGGTATTGCGGGTGCTCGCTGAATTGCTCGCGCAGATGCCGATCCATGCCCAGGTGGTGGAAAAAGTAGTAGCCCTGGAATATCCCGTGCTTCTCGACCATCCACAGGTTCTCGGCACTGACGAAGGGCTTGAGGATGGCCGCTGCGATATCCGGATGGTTGTAGCTGCCCAGGGTGTCGCCGATGTCATGGAGCAGGGCGCAGACCACGTACTCCTCGTCGCGCCCGTCGCGGTAGGCGCGGGTGGCGGTCTGCAGCGAGTGGCTCAGGCGATCGATGGGGAAACCGCCGAAATCACCGTCCAGCAAGCGCAAGTGGGCCAGGATGCGTTGCGGTAGCTGGCGGGAGTAGGCGCGAAAGTCGTCGGCGATGATCGCCCAGTCCTGGGCCGTGCCGTCGCGCATGTGGTTGAAGCTCGCTTGTTTGTTCATTACCTGAGCGCCACTGCTGCCGAGTATGCCGCCAGTGTTGGCCAAGCCTTGGGCTTTGACAGTGGCCAGGCGGGACGCGAACCTGGCCCAGCGGGCCGATCAGAGGCTGATGCGCCCCAGCAGGATGTCGCGGAACATGGCGAAGTCGCCCACCAGGCTGTACCAGGGGTGGGTGAAGGTGGCCGGGCGATTTTTCTCGAAGAAGAAATGGCCGACCCAGGCAAAGCCGTAGCCGGCCAGCGGCACGGCCAGCAGCAACAGCCATTTGCCGCTGGCAAGGGTGTAGGCGAGCAGGGCGATCACCAGGCTGGTGCCGATGAAGTGCAGGCGGCGACAGGCGGCGTTGCTGTGCTCACCGAGGTAGTAGGGGTAGAACTCGGCAAAACTGCGAAACTGCGCGGTGCTGGTCATGGCGGTGCTCCGGAAGTCGCGGATGCCTACAGCATACACGGCGTGGAGCCTGAATCGAGTCTAGAGTCACTGATGGCCCCGGCCAGTGACAATGAGCGCCAATTGAGTATCCTTTTGGTTCACCGCAGGAGCGGTCAGCACAAGAAGCCTGTCATGAGTGAGAGAACCACGTCAGCCAGCTGGGCATCAGGGATTGTCAAGGCGCTCGAGCTGGAAGGGCTCGATTGCCGGAGCATGTTCAAGCAACTCGGGCTCGATTTCACCGCGCTGGATGACCCCGACGCGCGTTTCCCCCAGGATGCCATGACGCGTTTGTGGCAGCTGGCGGTCGAGTTGTCCGGCAACGAGGCCATCGGCCTGAACATGGCCAGGGTGGTGCGGCCGGCCTCTTTTCATGTGGTGGGCTATGCGCTGATGTCCAGCCGCACCCTGGCCGAGGGCTTTGAACGCCTGGTGCGGTATCAGCGGATCATCGCGGAAAGCTCCGACCTGAGCTTTCGCCTTGGCCCCGAAGGTTATGCGCTGGTGTTGACCGTGCATGGCGACCACTTGCCGCCGACCCGCCATAGCGCCGAGGCTTCATTGGCCTGTGCGTTATCGCTCAGCACTTGGCTCAGCGGGCGGCCGATCCAGCCGCGGCGCGTGCTGATCCAGGGCGCACAACCACGCGATGTCGAGCCGTACAAGGTGGCGTTCCACGCGCCGCTGGTGTTCGGCGCGCCCCATGACGCACTGGTGTTCGAGCGTGCCGACATGGAAGCGCCGCTGCCCACGGCCAACGAGGCGATGGCGGTGTTGCACGACCGTTTTGCCGGTGAATACCTGGCGCGCTTCTCGGAGAGCCGCGTGACCCACCGGGTACGCCAGGTGTTGTGTCGCATCCTGCCCCAGGGCGAACCCAAGCGTGAATCCGTGGCGCAGGCGTTGCACCTGTCGCAGCGCACCCTGCAACGTCGCCTGCAAGACGAGGGCACCAGCTTCCAGACCCTGCTCGACGACACCCGCCGGGAACTGGCCGAGCAGTACCTCGCCCAGCCGGGCACGACCTTGCTGGAAACCGCCTACCTGTTGGGGTTCGCCGACCCGAGCAATTTCTACCGGGCGTTTCGCCGCTGGTTCGACGCCACCCCGAGCGAGTACCGCGCGCGCCTGGTGATCAGTGACGCCAGAACGCCGGCATGCACAACACCAGCACCGTGATGATCTCCAGGCGGCCGAGCAGCATGCCGCCGGAAAGGATCCACTTGGCGGCGTCCGGCAGGCTGGCATAGTTGCCGGCCGGGCCGATTACTTCGCCCAGCCCTGGGCCCACGCCCGAGACCGTGCCGGCGGCGCCGGTCAGTGCGGTCATCCAGTCCACGCCCAGCAGCGACAGCAGCAGGGCGATGATGCAGATGGTGATGGCGAAGAAGAACGAGAAGGTCAGGATCGAGCGCACGATCTCTTCGTCGAGGCGGTGGCCGTTGTACTTCTGCTTGATCACCGCGCGTGGGTGGATCAACTGGTTGAGGTTGGCCTTGAGCAGGATGTAGGCGACCTGGAAGCGGAAGATCTTGATGCCGCCCGCGGTGGAGCCGGAGCAGCCGCCGACAAAACCGAGATAGAAGAACAGCATCAGCGAGAAGTTGCCCCACATGCTGTAGTCGCCCAGGGCGAAGCCGGTGGTGGTGACCACCGAGGTGACGTTCAGCGCCACATGGCGCAAGGCATCGAGCCAGTGCAGGTCGGTAGTCGCCCAGTACCAGGTGCCGAGGACCAGCCAGGTGGCCACCAGCATGGCGAGCAGGCCTTGCACCTGCTGGTCCTTGATCAGCGCCTTGCGGTGCCCGCGCAGGGTGGCCACGTACAGGGTGAACGGCAGGCTGCCAAGGATCATCACCACCACCGCGACCCAGTGCACCGCCGGGATGTCCCACTTGGCCAGGGACTGGTCGGAGGTGGAGAAACCGCCGGTGGAGATCGCCGACATGGCGTGGTTGATTGCATCGAACGGGTTCATGCCCGCCCACCAGAAGGCCAGGCTGCCGAACACGGTGATGCCGACGTACACCGCCACGATCGACTTGGCGACCATGTGCGAGCGCGGCATGACCTTCTCCGAGCGGTCGGAGGATTCGGTCTGGAACAGGCGCATGCCACCGATGCGCAGCAGTGGCAGGATCGCCACCGCCATGCCGATGAAGCCGATGCCGCCCAGCCAGTGCAGCATCGAGCGCCACATCAGGATGCCGGGTGACATGGTGTCCAGCCCGCTGAGCACGGTGGCGCCGGTGGCGGTGATGCCGGACATGCTTTCGAAGAAGGCGTCGGTGTAGCTGATGTGTTGCGTCAGCAGGAACGGCAGGGCGGCGAACACGCAGACCACCAGCCAGCTGCTGACGGTCAGCAGGTACATGTCGCGAGGGCGCAGGTGCACGTGCTCGGGCCGCCCGGGCATGACCAGGCCGAGCCCTGCGACGAAGGTGATCAGGCTAGACCAGAGGAACGACGGCATGTCGCCGGTGCGCTCGAAGACCACCAGGGTCGCCATGGGCACGACCATGCTCACCGCCAGGGTGATCAGGAAGATGCCGATGATGAAACCAATGATCCTTAAGGTCGGCAATGCCATGTGATCTGCCCTGACTCGCAACGGAAAGGGCGCCATTCTACCTGCGGGGGAGGTGATGTAAACGCGTGATCGAGCCCGTTCCCACGATGGCGGCGCAATAGTGCAGAATGGCCGCACTTTCAACTTGCCAGGAGGGTAGCCGATGGAGGCTCTCGACGCATTGCTCAACCGTGTTTCCGTCCCGCGCCTGACCGACCCCGCGCCCAACGCTGCCCAGCGCGAGGCGCTGTTCCAGGCCGCGTTGCGCGCACCGGACCATGGCCAGCTGCGTCCCTGGCGCTTCCTGACCATCGAAGGCCAGGGCCGCGAGAAGCTCGGCGAGCTGTTCGCCGAAGCGGTGCAGGCCAAGGGCGATGCCACCCAGGCCGCGCTGGACAAGGCCCGGGCGATGCCGTTGCGCGCGCCGTTGCTGATCGTGGTGGTCGCTCGCTTGCAGGACCATTTCAAGGTGCCGAAGATCGAACAGCGTCTGGCCGCCGGCTGCGCTGCCCATGGCATTCTGATCGCGGCTCATGCTCAAGGCATCGGTGCGGTATGGCGCACCGGCGACATGGCTTTCGATGCCCATGTGCACAAGGGGCTGGGGCTGGAGGCGAACGAGGAAGTGATCGGTTACCTGTATGTCGGTACGCCGATGGGGGAGCCGCGCACGGCGCCGATCCTGGAGACCGCCCAGTACGTCAGCGCCTGGGGCGAATGAGATAAATGGGGCCGCTGTGCGGCCCTATCGCGACACAAGGCCGCTCCCACAGACGATTGCGATAACCTGTGGGAGCGGCCTTGTGTCGCGATAGGGCTGCGCAGCAGCCCCGGGATCGGTCAGCCAACCCTGACCTTGCAGGGAAACTCGAGTGTCGCAATGAAACCACCCTGCGGGTGATTCCCCACCGTCAGCGTCCCTCCATGTCGCTCCGCCGCCTTGCGCGCAATCGCCAACCCCAATCCATGCCCCGGCGCATCCTGACCCGGAGCGCGGAAAAACGGTTCCCCCAATTGCGCCAGGTGCTCCGCCGCCACCCCAGGCCCATGATCACGCACGCTCAACACGATCCGTTCCTGCTCGCGGCTCGCGCGAATCTCGATCGGCTGACCTGCCGGATTGAACCGCAAGGCATTGCGCAGCAGGTTGTCCAGCGCCCGCTCGATCAAAGTCGGCCACCCTTGCAGGACCAACCCCGGCTGCGCCTCCAGCTTCACCTCCTGCTCCGGCGCGCTGAGCTGGGCGTCCTTGCGCACGCTGCCCAGCAGGGCGTTGAGATCCACGGGTTCGGCATGGGCCTGCTCGGCGTCGACCCGGGCCAGCACGAGGATTTCACTGATCAGGTCCTCGAGGCGGTCGCATTCTCGGGTCAGGCGCGGCCACAGGGCCTGGCGCTGCTCGGGCTCGGCGCGCTCGGCCAGGGCCAGGGCGATACGCAGGCGCGCCAGCGGTGAGCGCAGTTCGTGGGAGACATCGCGCAGCAACTGGCGCTGGCTGCCGATCAGGCTCTGCAGGCGGGCACCCATCTTGTTGAAGTCGTTGGCCAGCACGCCGAACTCGTCACGGCGCACCGCCAGGCGGGCCAGGCTGTTCTGCTGGTAGCTGGCCTGCCCCAGGTCGTGCACAGCGCCGCGCAGGCGGCTGAGCGGGCGGGTGATCGACAGGGTGACCAGCAGGCTGAACAAGGTCAGCACCACCAGGGCGATCCCCAGGGCGCTGAGCGGCCAGATCAGGCTTTCGCGATGCCAAGCGGCCAGCTCCGGATGGGGGATGCGGTAGATCAGCAAGTAGGTCTCACCGCTGGTGGGGCTGGTGTATTCCTCGGTCAGGCGACGCCAGGGCAGGCGGCGCTCGTCGTTGTGCTGGCGTGCCTCGAAGGCGGCGGCGCGGCGCGGGAAGGTGCCGGGTACCACGGCGTCACCACTGTCGTCGAGCACCTGGACGTCGATCCGGTAGCGTTGCTTGCGCCGCTCCAGGAAGCGCTGGGACGATTCCAGGCCTTCCTGTTCATAGTGCTGGGCCCAGTGGCTGGCCAGGTTGTTCAGGCCCGGATGACGGCTGAGGATCCAGGCATCCTGGTTGAGCATGTGGCCGAGCAGGATCGACAGGCCGGCGACCAGGGTGATGGCCAGCCAGAAACTGGCCAGGATGCGCCAGAACAGTGAACGCACGACAAGCACCTCCATGCAATGGGCAAAGCCCGGCCCGCATCGTTGCGGGCCGGGCCGTGGGTGGACAGCTTACTGGGCCTTGGTGGCTTTTTCAGCTTTCCAGGCCTGGAACTCCTGCCATTCGGCCTTGCGCGCGGCGCGCTCCTTCTGCAGTTCGTCGAACTTCTTCTGCTGGTCGGGCTTGAGCAGGGCGCGGATCTGGCCTTCGGTCTTGTCGTGGCTGGCCTTGATCTCGTCCTTCATGGCCTTCTGGTCGGCGGCGGGCAGCTTGTTGATGTAGCGCTCGGTGATGTCGCGACGCTGTTGCATCTGCTCGCCCATCAGCTTGCCGATCTGCTGGCGTTGGTCGCGGCTCAGGTCCAGTTGGGCGAAAGGCGCGTCACCGCGATGATGCGGGCCGTCGTGACGCGGGCCGCCTTCAGGCATGGCCATGGCCACGGTCGGCAGGGCGGCGGCGAACATCAGGGCGATAAGGGTCTTGCGCATGGTGTCTCTCCTGTCATGGGCCGGTGTTTACCGGATGAGCCCAGTCTAGGGAAAGCAAGGTCAAGGGCGGTCAGGCGAGGGTAAAGGCTGGGTAAAGATGCGCGGCGGGTGTAGGAGCGGCTTTAGCCGCGATCCAGGCACCACGGTACCTGGCACCCGCTTCGCGGGTGATCGCGGCTGAAGCCGCTCCTACAGGGATCAGAGGCTGTAGTAGTAGCCGCGGCTGCGCAGGGCGACGATGCGTGGTCGGCCGTCGGGGTGAGGGCCGATCTTCTTGCGCAGGTTGCTGACGTGCATGTCCAGGCTGCGGTCATACAGCGTGAGCTTGCGGCCCAGGCCGATCTGCGCCAGTTCCTGCTTGTCCAGCGGCTCGCCGGGCTGGCGCAGCAGGGCTTCGAGGATACGGCTCTCGGAGAGCGTGAGGGTCATCTCGCGGCCGTCGATGCTGACCACGCCGCGCACCGGGCTGAAGGCCAGGTCGCCGACCTCGACCTGGCTACTGGGGGCGCTGGGGTGGCTGCGGCGCAGTACCGCGCGCAGGCGTGCGGTGAGCTCGCGAGGGTCGCAGGGTTTGGCCAGGTAGTCGTCGGCGCCCAGTTCCAGGCCCAGGATGCGGTCCAGCGGCTCGCCGCGGGCCGAAAGCATCAGCACCGGCAAGTCGGTATGTTCGCTGCGCAGCTGCTTGAGCAGTTCCAGGCCGCTGCCATCAGGCAGCATGACATCCAGCACCACCGCCGCCGGGGCTTGGGTGGCCAGGGCCTGGCGCGCGCTCTGGCCATCGTGGCAGGCACGTACCGCAAACCCTTCCTGGGTCAGCCAGCTGCCGAGCAGCTCGCACAGTTCCTGGTCATCATCAATCAGTAACAGCTCGCTCATGTTTCACTCAATTCAACCATTGACGGCGTCTTCTGTGTCCGCCGCTGGCTAAGATACCGCAGACTGCCGACAACAGTGCAACGACCGAACCGATCAGGAACCATTGCTGCTGGTCGGTGAGCAGGCGTTGGGGCAGGTTGGCGCCGGCCTGCAATTCCTTGATGGTCTGTTTCAGGCGCTGGTTGTCCTGGCGCAGGCGGGTCAGTTGGGCGCTTTCGCGCGTGCTGTCCTGGCTCTGCAGCTGCTGGTTCAACGCATTGCGTTGCTGCTCGCTTTCTTCCAGGCGCTGCTGCAGCTCGGTGATCCGCGCCCCGGCTTCCAGCGACAGCGGCTGCTCGGCCACGGCGAGAGGGGACAGCAGTGACAGGCAAAGCAGCAGGGACATTGGACCTTGACGCATTGGAACTCCTGATTCGTATCGGTTCAGGAGGTTGTCGGCCGTAGGTCGGAAATTTTGAATAGGGCGTACTGCGTAACCCGTAGGAGCCAGCCTTGCTGGCGAACCAGGCACTGCGGTGGCTGGCACCGGCTACGCCGGTGTTCGCCGGCAAGGCCGGCTCCTACGGCGCTGGCGCTTAAGGCAGGACTTGCTTGAACGGCTTGACCACGACCTTGTCGTAGACACCCGCGGCGATGTACGGGTCCTGGTCGGCCCAGGCCTGGGCGGCGGCCAGCGAGTCGAACTCGGCGACGATCAGGCTGCCGCTGAAACCCGCTGCGCCCGGGTCGTTGCTGTCGATGGCCGGGTGCGGGCCGGCTAGCACCACGCGGCCTTCGGCCTTGAGCTGTTGCAGGCGCTCGATGTGGGCGGGGCGGGCGGCCAGGCGCTTTTCCAGGGAATTTTCGACGTCGCTGGCGATGATGGCGTAGAGCATGTCAGTCCTTGGGTTTGGAGGTGGAGGGGTCGGCATCGTGCAGGTGGCGCGACAGGTAGACACCCTGGGCCACCAGGAAGATCACGGTCATGCCCAGGCTGCCGAATACCTTGAAGTCGACCCAGAAGTCCTGGAAGGTGAAGGCGACGAACAGGTTGGCGGCGCCGCACACCAGGAAGAAGCCGATCCACGCCACGTTAAGGCGGTTCCAGACTGTTTCGGGAAGTGTCAGGGCATGGCCCATGATGCGCTTGATCAGCACCCGGTCACCGATGAAGTGGCTGCCGGCGAAGGCCAGGGCGAACAGCCAGTTGACCACCGGCGCCTTCCACTTGAGGAAGGTTTCGCTGTGGAAGGCCAGCGTGAGGCCGCCGAACACCAGGCAGGCGACCAGGGTGAGCAACTGGCCCTTTTCCAGCTTGCCATGGCGCAGGAACAGCGCGCCGTAGACCACCACGGAGCTGACGATCAGCATGGCGGTGGCGCTGTAGATCCCGCCGAACTCGAAGCCGTGGCCGGCGAATTCGACCGGGCGTGGGTCCAGTTTGTAGACGATGAAGAACAGCAGCAGCGGGATGAAATCGATGAATTGTTTCACAGTGGCAGCCAGAAGCGGGATGTGACGGCATAATAACAAACATCGATTCCTGCGAAAGCGCTCCTCCATGAATGTTGATCTGCACTGTCACAGCACGGCCTCCGACGGCGCCCTGTCGCCCACGGCGCTGGTCGCCCGGGCCCACGAGCATGGGGTGCGGACACTCTCGCTCACCGACCACGACACCCTCGAAGGCCTGCCCGAGGCGCGCCAGGCGTGCGCCGAACAAGGCATGCAGTGGGTCAGCGGCGTCGAGTTGTCGTGCACCTGGGGCGGCGCGACCATTCATGTGCTGGGCTATGATTTCCCGTTGGATGCGCCACCCCTGCTCGAAGCCATCGACAACCTGCACCGTGGCCGCTGGCTGCGCGCCGAGGAGATCGATCGCAAGCTGGCGGCCAAGGGCATGCCCGGCGCGCTCGACGGCGCGCGGGCCGTGCAGCAGGAGCTGGGCGACAGCGGCAACGCCCCGGCGCGTCCGCATTTCGCCGAATTCCTTGTGCGCGCCGGCTTCGTCAAGGACCGTGGCGAGGCCTTCCGCAAGTGGCTGGGGGCCGGCAAGCTGGGCGACGTCAAGCTGCACTGGCCGACGCTGGAGGAAACTGTCGCCACGCTACGCCAGTCCAATGCCTGGGTGAGCCTGGCCCATCCCATGCATTACGAACTGACACGCAGCAAGCGCAGACGGCTGATTGCCGACTATATTCAGGCAGGCGGGCAGGCACTGGAAGTGGTCAATGGGATGATGCCGCCCGAGCAGGTGGGGACGATGTCCATCCTCACCCGTGAGTTCGGCCTGCTGGCGAGCGCCGGCAGTGACTTCCATGGCCCTGGCACCTGGGGCGAGATCGGTGCCTACCGGCCCTTGCCCGAGGACCTGCCACCCCTGTGGCGCCGATTCCGACATGAACAGCCTATGGCGGTATGAACAGGATGACTTCGTGAGCCAATTTTTCCAGATTCATGCGGAAAACCCGCAGGCGCGCCTGATCAAGCAGGCGGTCGAGATCATCCGCAAGGGTGGGGTCGTGGTCTACCCGACCGACTCGGCCTATGCGATGGGCTGCCAGATCGGCGACAAGAACGCCATCGAGCGCGTCCGCCGCCTGCGCCAGCTGGACAAGAACCACAATTTCACCCTGCTGTGCTGCGACCTCTCGCAGATGGGCACCTTCGCCAAGATCGACACTGCGACCTTCCGTCTGCTCAAGGCGCACATTCCAGGCCCCTACACCTTCATCCTCAATGCCACCCGTGAAGTGCCGCGCCTGCTGATGCACGAAAAACGCCGCACCATTGGCCTGCGCGTACCCTCCAACCCCATCGTCCTGGCCTTGCTCGAAGAGCTCGGTGAGCCCTTGATGAGCGTGAGCCTGATCCTGCCGGGCGATGAAGAGCCGATGACCGACCCTTACGAGATCCGTCAGCGCCTGGAGCATCACGTCGACCTGATCATCGATGGCGGCTTCGGTGACCTCAAGGCATCCACTGTCATCGACCTGTCCGGCGACGAACCTGCGTTGATTCGCGAAGGTTGCGGCGACCCCACGCCGTTCCTGGCCAACGCGTGAGCCAGGTGGACGCGCCCGAGGCGCCGGCCATCGAGGCTGAAGCGCCGTTCCAGCTGCAACTGGCCCTGGTCTACGGCGAAGCCCTGACCGAGATGCCGGTCGACCTGTATATCCCGCCGGACGCCCTGGAAGTCTTCCTCGAAGCCTTCGAGGGCCCGCTGGACCTGCTGCTGTACCTGATCCGCAAGCAGAACGTCGACATCCTCGACATCCCGGTGGCGGAAATCACCCGTCAGTACATGAGCTATGTCGAGCTGATGAAAAGCGTGCGCCTGGAACTGGCCGCCGAGTACCTGGTGATGGCCGCCATGCTCGCCGAGATCAAGTCGCGCATGCTGCTGCCACGCTCCAGCGAGGTGGAAGAGGAGGAGGGCGACCCGCGCGCCGAGCTGATCCGCCGCTTGCAGGAATACGAACGCTTCAAGGCTGCTGCCGAGGGTATCGACGAATTGCCACGGGTTGGCCGCGAGGTCGTGGTGCCGCGCCTGGAGGCCCCTCAGGCCAAGGCGCGCAAGCTGCTACCCGAGGTCGCCCTGGAGGAGATCCTGCTGTCCATGGCCGAGGTCATGCGCCGCAACGACCTGTTCGAAAGCCACCAGATCACCCGCGAGACCCTGTCCACCCGCGAGCGCATGAGCGAAGTGCTGGAGCGCCTCAAGGGCGGCGCCTTCGTGCCGTTCGTCGAGCTGTTCACCCGCGAGGAGGGCAAGCTCGGCGTGGTGGTCACCTTCATGGCGATTCTCGAACTGGTGAAGGAATCCCTGATCGAACTGGTGCAGAATGAGCCTTTCGCCCCGATCCACGTCCGTGCCCGGGCAGAGTGACCTGACGACTACCGATGAACCTGAATGAACCCCGCGAACTGGCGTCGCTGATCGAGGCCTTCCTGCTCGCCTCGGGCAAGCCGCAATCCCTTGAGCGCCTCTACGAGTTGTTCGAGGAGGCCGAGCGCCCGGCGCCGGCTGTCTTCAAGAAGGCCCTGGAGGTGCTGGGCAAGTCGTGCAATGGCCGCGCCTTCGAGCTCAAGGAAGTGGCCAGCGGCTATCGCCTGCAGATCCGCGAAGACTACGCCCCCTGGGTCGGCCGCCTGTGGGAGGAGCGCCCGCAGCGCTATTCCCGCGCGCTGCTCGAAACCATGGCCCTGATCGCCTACCGCCAGCCCATCACTCGGGGCGAGATCGAGGATGTGCGGGGCGTGGCGGTGAACAGCAACATCATCAAGACGCTCATGGAGCGTGAGTGGATCCGCATCGTCGGCTACCGCGAGGTGCCGGGGCGCCCGGCGATGTTCGCCACCACCAAGGCGTTCCTGGATCACTTCAACCTCAAGAGCCTCGACGAGCTGCCAGCGTTGGCCGAATTGCGCGAACTGGAACCTGAGCCGCTGCTCGACCCGGATGAGGCGCCGGTGCCGGCTCACCTGCAGGCCCTGGCCGATGCCAGCCTGGGTGAGGAGGGGGAAGAGGTGGAGCCGAAGGAGGAGACCAGTTTCCGTTCGCTGCTCGTAGAGCTGGATGCGATGGAAGAGGGGCTCAAGACCGATTTCGATGATTTGCGCGATGAGATGTCGGAAGAGGCGGGTGAGTCCGAGGGCGAGCTCAAGGATTGAGCCCCGTGTTGTCAGGGCTGACGCGTTCGCCGGCAAGCCGGCTCCTACGGAGGACACCTTCGGGCGGAAATCCATGGGTCATCCGGAAAAACCTTCTACCCTCCAGTGCGTTCCCCCGCCGAACCGCGTATGATGCGCGCCCGCTTTCACTACTACACCGGGAGGTGCCCAGATGAGTGACAAAGACCTGCAAGACCAACAACCCACCCCGCCGTCCGGCGAAAAACTGCAGAAAGTGCTGGCCCGCATCGGCGTCGGCTCGCGTCGTGACGTCGAGGCCTGGATCGGCCAGGGCCGTATCAAGGTCAACGGCGTCGAAGCCACCTTGGGCCTGCGCGTCGACCTGCACGATGCCATCACCGTCGACGGCAAGCTGATCAAGCGTGTCGAGGCCGCCGAGGCGACCCGCCGCGTGATCATGTACAACAAGCCCGACGGCGAGATCTGCACCCGTGACGACCCGGAAGGCCGCCCGACCGTGTTCGACCGCCTGCCGCGCCCGAAAGAGGGCCGCTGGATCAACATCGGCCGCCTGGACATCAACACCACCGGCCTGCTGCTGTTCACCACCGACGGTGAGCTGGCCAACCGCCTGATGCACCCCTCCTACGAAATGGACCGCGAGTACGCCGTGCGCGTGCGTGGCGAGGTCGACGACGACATGGTCGACCGCTTGAAGGCCGGCGTGATGCTCGAAGACGGCCCGGCCAAGTTCACCGACATCCAGAAGGCGCCGGGTGGTGAAGGTTTCAACCACTGGTACCACTGCGTGGTGATGGAAGGGCGCAACCGCGAAGTGCGCCGCCTGTGGGAGTCGCAAGGCGTGGTGGTCAGCCGCCTGAAGCGCGTGCGTTTCGGTCCGGTGTTCCTCAACTCCGACCTGCCGATGGGCCGCTGGCGCGAAATGAGCCAGGGCGAAATCGACATCCTGGCCGCCGAAGTCGGGCTGCAGCCGGTGGCGCTGCCGGAGATGAAGCTCAAGGCCAAGGACAAGCTCGAGCGCCTGCAGCGCAAGTCGACCCGTCCGCTGGGGCGTGGTGAGCGTGTGCGCACCCTGCGTCCCGCCCAGGAAGGTCAGGGCGAGCGCCCGGCACGTCCCGCGCGTGAAGAAGCGCCGCGCAAGAGCGGCCGTGGCAGCACGGTGGCCGAGCGCCCGAGCGAGATGCGCAAGCGCCCGGCTCGACCTGAGGGCGACAAGCCTGCCGGCCGTGGTCGTGGCAAGCCACGCGGCTGATTGCGCCTGGTAACGAAAGAGCCAGCCTTCGGGCTGGCTTTTTTGTGCCTGTTGGACATGCTTGGCCGGCAAGCTGGTCCCTACGGAGGGCGACACCAACCTGTAGGAGCCGGCTTTGCCGGCGAAAGGCCGCAAAGCGGCCCAAGTTCCTGAATGCACTGAAAATTTCCTGGCAAGTGGAAAGTTTTCAAACCGGCTTGTAAATAAATTTATACAAAAATGACCGAATAACCCGGCCTGCCCGATTTTTCCCGCTCTGCGTAACAAAAATTTTCCAAGAACCTCGCCGCAGAGCCTCAGGGCCCGCATTCGCCCCCTTCCAAATCCCCCGCCCAACCGCTGAGATAGCGCCATTGCCGTGTGCAAAGCCAGGCAGGACCGCCAGGCATCAAAACAACAAAACGGAGGCGCCATGTACGCCGATCACTCCGCCTTTTCAGGCCTTCACCCCAGGACCGGTGCGTTTTTTCATCAGGAAACGACGCAACGCGTTGACGCCTGCGCGTTTGCAGGGGTATACAATGCGCCGCGTTTTACCTGTGACCCCCTTGCGTACCGCGCACTCTTGCTGACACCCGGTTGATCCGCGCTTTCGCGACCAACCTGTCCAAGAACCCAAGGTAACCACCTTGCCCATTCCGCTGCGCCACGAGTGCGGTGGGTCCGATTCCGTCACAGATAAAAACAAGCAGGTGACTTCGTTCATGAGTGGACATAACTCACAGTCCGGCGAACTCAAGCGTGGCTTGAAGAACCGCCATATCCAACTGATCGCCCTGGGCGGCGCCATCGGCACCGGGTTGTTCCTGGGCTCGGCCGGCGTGATGAAGTCCGCCGGCCCGTCGATGATCCTCGGCTACGCCATCTGCGGCTTCATTGCCTTCATGATCATGCGCCAGCTCGGCGAGATGATCGTCGAGGAGCCGGTTGCCGGCTCCTTCAGCCACTTCGCGCACAAGTACTGGGGCGGTTTCGCCGGCTTCCTGTCGGGCTGGAACTGCTGGGTGCTGTACATCCTGGTCGGCATGTCGGAGCTGTCGGCGGTCGGCAAGTACATCCACTACTGGTGGCCGGAGATCCCGACCTGGGTGACCGCAGCGGGGTTCTTCCTGCTGATCAACGCCATCAACCTGATGAACGTGAAGATCTTCGGCGAGGCCGAGTTCTGGTTCGCGATCATCAAGGTCGCCGCCATCGTCGGCATGATCGGCCTGGGCGCCTACCTGCTGACCAGTGGCAGTGGTGGCCCTGAAGCGTCGGTGACCAACCTGTGGGCCCATGGTGGCTTCTTCCCGCATGGTGTCAGCGGGCTGGTGATGGCCCTGGCCTTCATCATGTTCTCCTTCGGTGGCCTGGAAATGCTCGGCTTCACCGCTGCCGAGGCCGACAAGCCGAAGACCGTGATCCCCAAGGCGATCAACCAGGTCATCTACCGCATCCTGATCTTCTATGTGGGCGCCCTGGTGGTGCTGCTGTCGCTGACCCCGTGGGACAGCCTGGTGGCCAGCATCGACGCTTCCGGCGGCAGCTACGGCAGCAGCCCGTTCGTCCAGGTGTTCTCGCTGCTGGGTAGCGACGTGGCCGCGCACCTGCTGAACTTCGTGGTCCTGACCGCGGCGCTGTCGGTGTACAACAGTGGCACCTACTGCAACGCCCGCATGCTGCTGGGCATGGCCGAACAGGGCGATGCTCCGGCGGCACTGGCGAAGGTCGACCGCCGCGGCGTGCCGGTGCGTTCGATCCTGGTGTCGGCGGCCGTGACGCTGATCGCGGTGCTGCTCAACTATCTGATGCCGCAGAATGCCCTGGAGCTGCTGATGTCGCTGGTGGTGGCGACCCTGGTGATCAACTGGGCGATGATCAGCTACTCGCACCTGAAGTTCCGTCAGCACCTCGATCGCACTGGCCAGAAGCCGCTGTTCAAGGCGCTGTGGTATCCGTACGGCAACTACCTGGTGCTGGCGTTCGTGGTACTGATCCTGGGCATCATGCTGATGATTCCTGGTATCCAGGTGTCGGTGTACGCGATGCCGGTATGGCTGGTGGTGATGTATGTGTTCTACGTGCTCAAGAGCAAGCGTGGGGCGCAGGCCAACGGGGCTGCCGGTAGCGTGGCCAAGTAAGCGCTGAGGCGCTTGGAGAAAACCCGATGCCGGGTGACCGGCGTCGGGTTTTTTGTTGTCTGTGCCGGCCCTTTCGCCAGCAAGCTGGCTCCTACGGATATTGCGTGCAATTGTAGGAGCCAGCTTGCTGGCGAATGATCAGATCTGCTGGAGGAGCCAGCCGCGAAACGCCCGCAACGACGGCAGCGCCTCGTTCCTCGGTGGATAGATCAGGTAGTAACTGCGCTGGCTGGCAAACGGTGCTCCGGGGCTGAACAGTTCGCCACTGGCCAGCTCTTCCTCCACCAGGATTCGCGGCACCAGCCCGATACCGATCCCTGCGCGCACCGCCTGGATCAGGTGCGAGGTCAGCTCGAAGCTCGGCCCCAGGCGCATCGAGCGGTGGGGCAGGGCGTGATGGGAAAACCATTCGCCCCAGGCGTGTGGGTTGTTGGCGACATTGAGCAGTACCTCTTCACTGATTCGCGCCGGGCTCCAGCATTGCCCGTCATGCGCGCTGTCCGGCGGCAGGATCACCACCAGTTCCTCGGCGTGCAGGCGATGGCAGATCAGCCCTGGCAGGTCGTGGGTGGCCACGCCGATGGCCGCGTCGATCTCGCTGGTGTCGAAATTGATTGCTTCGATGCGTGAATGAATGTGCACCAGCATGCCCGGATGCGCGCTGTAGAACGCATGCAAGCGTGGCAGCAGCCATTTCGAGCCGAAGGTCGGCAGGGTCGCCAGGCGCAAGGTGCCGACGCCGGACTGGTAGGCCAGGGCTTGCAGCGTGGCACTGCGGATGCGCCCGAGCGCCTCGCTGAGCTCGCGCTGGTACAGGCGCCCGACATCGGTCAGTTGCACCTGGCGCCCCTCGCGGCGAAACAGCGTAAGCCCCAGTTGTTGTTCCAGTGCCTGCACCTGGCGGCTCACCGCGCTCTGGGTCAGCGACAGTTCGGCAGCGGCGCGGGTGTAGCTTTCATGTCGCGCGGCGGCCTCGAAGGCCAGCAGCAGCGACATCGAAGGGGTGAGGTGACGGTAATTCATTCATAAAGCTCATCGATAGCGGCAGGAATATCCGTTTGCCCCTGGCGCGAAACTACAGGAACATTGGCGCATTCGAAATCCTCCCATGAGCCATTCATGCCGGACCGACAAGATTTCCGTGAATCAGCCGATATCAAAGAGGCATCCTTCGATGATCGCCCAGCTGCCGCCCCGCGCGCCTGCCGCCCACTACCCCGAATTCCTCGAAGCCCTGAAGAACAGCGGCTTCCGTGGCCAGATCAGCGCCGACTACGGCACCCGCACGGTACTGGCCACCGACAACTCCATCTACCAGCGCCTGCCCCAGGCGGCGGTGTTCCCGCAAGATGCCGACGATGTGGCGCGGGTCGCCACGCTGATGGCCGAGCCACGTTTTCGCGATATCAAGCTGACCCCGCGTGGCGGCGGTACCGGCACCAATGGCCAGTCGCTGACCGACGGCATCGTCGTCGACTTGTCGCGACACATGAACACCATCCTCGAAATCAACGTCGAGGAGCGTTGGGTGCGGGTCCAGGCAGGTGTGGTTAAGGACCAGCTCAATGCCGCGCTCAAGCCCCACGGTCTGTTCTTCGCCCCGGAGCTGTCCACTTCTAACCGCGCCACTGTCGGCGGCATGATCAACACCGATGCCAGTGGCCAGGGCAGCTGCACATACGGCAAGACCCGCGACCACGTGCTCGAGCTGCACAGCGTGCTGCTCGGCGGTGAGCGCCTGCACAGCCTGCCGATCGACGACACGGCGCTGGAACAGGCCTGCGCCATGCCTGGCCGGGTCGGCGAGGTGTACCGCATGGCCCGGGAAATCCAGGAAACCCAGGCTGAGCTGATCGAAAGCACCTTCCCCAAGCTCAATCGCTGCCTGACCGGCTACGACCTTGCGCACCTGCGCGACGAGCAGGGCCGTTTCAACCTCAACAGCGTACTGTGCGGTGCTGAAGGCTCGCTGGGCTACGTGGTCGAGGCCAAGCTCAATGTGCTACCGATCCCGAAATACGCGGTGCTGGTCAACGTGCGCTACACCAGCTTCATGGATGCCCTGCGCGACGCCAATGCGTTGATGGCGCACAAGCCGCTGTCGATCGAGACTGTGGACTCCAAGGTGTTGATGCTGGCGATGAAGGACATCGTCTGGCACAGCGTCGCCGAATACTTCCCGGCCGACGCCGAGCGCCCGACCCTGGGCATCAACCTGGTGGAGTTCTGCGGTGACGACCCGGTCGAGGTCAATGCGCGGGTCGAGGCGTTCGTCGAGCATTTGCAGCGTGACACCAGTGTCGAGCGCCTGGGGCATACCTTGGCGGAGGGTGCGGAAGCGGTGACCAAGGTCTACACCATGCGCAAGCGTTCGGTGGGCTTGCTTGGCAACGTCGAGGGTGAGGTGCGCCCGCAGCCGTTCGTCGAGGATACCGCCGTGCCACCCGAGCAACTGGCCGATTACATTGCCGACTTCCGTGCCCTGCTCGACGGCTATGGCTTGGCATACGGCATGTTCGGCCACGTCGATGCGGGCGTGCTGCATGTGCGCCCGGCGCTGGACATGAAGGACCCGGCCCAGGCGGCCTTGGTCAAGCCGATCTCCGATGCCGTGGCGGCGCTGACCCAGCGCTACGGTGGCCTGCTATGGGGCGAGCATGGCAAGGGCCTGCGTTCCGAGTATGTGCCGGCTTATTTCGGCGAGCTGTACCCGGCATTGCAGCGTCTGAAAGGCGCGTTCGACCCGCACAACCAGCTCAATCCAGGCAAGATCTGCACCCCGCCGGACAGTGCCGAAGGCCTGACGCCGGTGGATGGCGCGCCCCTGCGCGGCGACCTGGATCGCACCATCGACGAGCGCGTCTGGCAAAGCTTCGGCAGTGCCGTGCACTGCAACGGCAACGGCGCCTGCTACAACTACGACCCCAACGACGCCATGTGCCCGTCGTGGAAGGCCACCCGCGAGCGCCAGCATTCACCGAAGGGCCGCGCCTCGCTGATCCGCGAGTGGTTGCGCCTGCAGGGCGAGGCGAACATCGACGTGCTGGCCGCCGCCCAGCGCAAGGCGTCCTGGCTCAAGGGGCTGCCGGCGCGACTACGCAATAGCCGTGCGCGCCAGCAGGGGCAGGCGGACTTTTCCCATGAGGTGTACGACGCCATGGCGGGTTGCCTGGCGTGCAAGTCCTGCGCGGGGCAGTGCCCGATCAAGGTCAATGTGCCGGACTTCCGCTCGCGCTTCCTCGAGCTGTACCACGGCCGCTATCAGCGTCCACTGCGCGATTACCTGATCGGTTCGCTGGAGTTCACCATTCCGTACCTGGCCCATGCGCCAGGCCTGTACAACGCCGTGATGGGTTCGAAGTGGGTGGGCAAGTTGCTGGCGGACAAGGTCGGCATGGTCGACAGTCCGCTGATCAGCCGCTTCAACTTCCAGTCCACCCTGACCCGTTGCCGTGTCCAGGTGGCCAGCGTGCCGGCCCTGCGCGAGCTGACGCCGGCCCAGCGCGAGCGCAGCATCGTGCTGGTGCAGGATGCTTTCACCCGTTATTTCGAGACGCCATTGCTGGCCTCGTTCATCGAACTGGCCCATCGCCTGGGGCATAAAGTGTTCCTGGCGCCCTACAGTGCCAACGGCAAGCCGCTGCACGTGCAAGGCTTCCTCGGCGCCTTTGCCAAGGCGGCGGTCCGCAACGCCACCCAGCTCAAGGCCCTGGCCGACTGCGGCGTGCCGCTGGTGGGGCTGGACCCGGCGATGACCCTGGTCTATCGCCAGGAGTACCAGAAGGTCGAGGGCGTGGAGTGCCCTTCGGTGCTGTTGCCTCAGGAGTGGCTGATGAGCGTGTTGCCCGAGCAGACGCCGGCCAAGGCCGACAATTTCCGCCTGATGGCCCACTGCACCGAGAAGACGAACGTGCCGGCCAGTACGAAGCAGTGGGAGCAGGTGTTCGCTCGCCTTGGTCTGAAGCTGGTCACCGAGGCTACCGGCTGCTGCGGCATGTCGGGTACCTATGGGCACGAAGCGCGTAACCAGGAAGCCTCGAGGACCATCTTCGAACAGTCCTGGGCGACCAAGCTGGACAAGCAGGGTGAGGCACTGGCCACCGGGTACTCGTGCCGCAGCCAGGTCAAGCGCATGACCGAGAAGCAGCTGCGCCATCCGTTGGAGGTGGTGCTGCAGTACGCGCAGCGCTGAAGAATGGTTCGCCGGCAAGCCGGCTCCTACGTAGGAGCCGGCTTGCCGGCGAATGGGGTCAGGCCCTGCGCAAGCGTTGCGCCTGGCGGTACAGGTACAGACTCAATACCAACCCGCATCCTGCCGCCCCGGCCGCGAACAGAAACATCGAGGCGAATCCGAACCCTGCCGCCACCGCGCCCACCAGCGGCCCGGTGATCCCCAGCGACAGGTCGATGAACAGCGAATAGGCACCCACCGCCGCGCCGCGGTTGGCCGCCGATACCTGGTTGACGGCCTCCACGCCCAGTGCCGGGAACACCAGCGAGAAACCAAACCCGCTCAAGGCCGCGCCGGCCAGGGCCATTTCGGCGCTGGGCGCGAGCCACAGCATCAGCAATCCCAGTGTCTCGACGGACAGGCAGGCAATCGCTACGCGGAAACCGCCGATGCGGTTGATCAGGTTGCCGAACAGCAGGCGCGCACAGATGAAGCTGGCGCCGAACAGGCTCAAGGTGAGCGCGGCGTTGGGCCAGTCGCGGCTGGCGTAATAGAGCGTGATGAAGGTGGCGATGGTGCCGAAGCCGATCGAGCCCAGGGCCAGCCCCGAGCCATGGGGGAACACCTTGCCCAGCACCCGCAGGAATGGCAGGCGCACACCGGCAACCACCGGTGCGGCACGCTTGGGCCAGGCCAGCAACAGGCCGACCACGCCCAGCAGGATGATGCTCGCACCCATGCTCCACAGCCCAAGGTGCTTGACCATCAGCACGCCCAGCGGTGCACCGATGGCCAGCGCACCATAGCTGGCGATGCCATTCCAGGAAATCACCTTGGCGGTGTTCTGCGAACCGACCCGGCCAATGCCCCAGCCGATGGAGCCCGAGCCCACCAGGCTTTCGGCGCTGCCCAGCACCAGGCGGCCGATGAGCAGGCAGGTCAAGCTTAGCCAGGGCAGGTGTGTCAGGAAGCTGCAGGCCAGCATGAACACACCGCTCAGGCCGCAGCCGAACAGGCCGTACATGACCGCCTTCTTGCTGCCGAGGTTGTCGATGATGCGGCTGGCGGTGGGGCGGCTGAGCAGGGTGGCCAGGTACTGCACACTGATCACCAACCCTGCGATCACGGCACTGAAACCCAGGTCGTTGTGCACATAGCCGGGCAGTACGGCCAGGGGGATGCCGATGTTCAGGTAGCCGATGAAGGTGAAGAGGACGATGGAGACAACTTGCAGGGTGACCGCAAGGGGGCGCGGTGAATCGGGCATGGGGGCCTTCGGCGGTAGGAATTCTGGACGGTGTGAAAACGCGATGATGGGGTGATCCCGTGGGTCAGCCGTTTTCACACAGTCGGGTGGGGTGCGCGATTATTCCTGGTCGGCGCTGGATTGATCGTCGCCGTTCTGGTCGACGGCGGGCGTCGGTTCGGCGTGGGCGGCAACGGATTGCTCTTCGGGGTTCAGGCTTGGGAAGGGAAGATTCGGGATCTCATGCATCTCGTCGTTCCTCGCAAGTGTGAGTGAAAAGGCGGCGCGTCGGCGCGCGTGTGGCTTCGAAAAGCTCGGGCAGGATACAGCAGTCTGGATGACAGTTTGCGATTTTTGCCGGGCGTTGGTCGGTTTTTGTGGGCGATCAGCGCACCGCTGGCGTCGATGTGGCCAGCGCAAACCCCTGTAGGAGCGGCTTTAGCCGCGAGCCCCGGCAAGGCCGGGGCTGGCTCCGCGTCGCTTGCTTCGCGGCTGAAGCCGCTCCTACAGGTACCGCGATATCAGCGGCAGACGTCGGCGATGGCTGCTGCCAGCTGCTCCAGGCGTTGCGCGTCGGCCCCGGCGATGTTCGCTCGGCCTGTGCCGACCATGTACACGCTGTGCTTCTCACGCAGCAGGCGCACTTGCTCGGCGTTCAGCCCGGTGTAGGAGAACATCCCACGTTGCGCGGCGATGTGCGCGAAGCGCTCGGCCAGGCCATGGGGGGCCAGTGCCTTCACCAGGCCTTCGCGAAGTTCGGCGATGCGTTGGCGCATGGCGTTCACTTCCTCGACCCACAGGGCTTTGAGCGCTGGATCGCCGAGAATCTCGGCGACTACCGCCGCGCCGTGATCCGGCGGCGTCGACCACAGGTTGCGCGCAAGGAATGCCAGTTGGCTGCGCACATCCAGCAGTTTTTCCGCATCGTGGCTGCACACCAGCAGAGCGCCGGTGCGGTCGCGGTACAGGCCGAAGTTCTTCGAGCAGGAGCTGGTGATCAGCAGTTCCGGCAGTTCGGTGGCAAACAGGCGCACTGCCCAGGCGTCTTCTTCCAGGCCGTCACCGAAGCCCTGGTAGGCGAAGTCGATCAATGGCAGCAGGTTGCGCCGCTTGACGATGTCGAGCACCGCACGCCAGTCGTCCTGGCCCAGATCGAAACCGGTCGGGTTGTGGCAGCAGGCGTGCAGCAGCACCACGTCGCCTTCCGGTGCCTGCTCCAGTGCGGCGAGCATGCCAGCGACGTTCAGGCGATTGTCCTTGCCCACGTAGGGGTAGTGGGACACCTTGAGCCCGGCACCGGCGAAGATCGTCTCGTGGATTGGCCAGGTCGGGTCGCTCAGCCAGACCCCGCGGCCGGGCAGGCAGTGGGCGATGAACTCCGCCGCCAGGCGCAGGGCGCCGGTGCCGCCAGGGGTCTGGGTGGCGCCAGCGCGCCGGCTGGCCAGCAACGGCGAGTCGCTGCCCAGCACCAGTTCGCTGACCAGGCGTCCGAACGCCGCGTCACCATGGCCACCGACGTAGCTCTTGGTGGCCTGCCGCTCGACCAGGCGCTGCTCGGCCTGTTTGACCGCGGCAGGGATCGGCGTCAGGCCCTGGGCATCCTTGAACACGCCGACGCCCAAATCGAACTTCGCCGGGTTGGCGTCGCGGGCGTAGGCCTCCATCAGCCCCAGGATCGGGTCGCCGGGGACCCGACCGATGGCCGCGAAGTGCATCACTTGCGCCCTTCGGCAGTCTTGGCGACCTCGTCGGTGCGCGCGCACATGATGAAGTCGTTGCGGTGCAGGCCCTTGATCGAGTGGCTCCACCAGGTCACGGTGACCTTGCCCCACTCGGTCAGCAGGCCCGGGTGGTGGCCTTCGGCTTCGGCGATTTCGCCGATGGCGTTGGTGAAGGCCAGGGCGTGCTTGAAGTTCTTGAACAGGAATACGCGCTCGAGCTCCATGTGGCCGTCGCGGACTTCGATGTTCCAGTCCGGGATCTGCAGGATCAGTTCCGCCAGTTCGTCGTCGGAGACTTTTGGTGCATCGGCGCGGCAGGCTTCGCAGTGGGCTTGGTTCAAGGCATTCATGGGTGTTTTCCGATTTGAGTTGTTATCGACAGGGGCGCTCAGGCAGCGACCTTGGGTGGAAACTTCGGTGCGTGCAGGCCCAGCTGCATGGCCTGGTGGACCATGGCCATGATGTCTTCGTGGGCCAGGTCGAACAGGCGCTTCATGTTCGGCAGGACGAAGTACAGGGGCTGCAGGATATCGATGCGGTACGGCGTGCGCATGGCTTCGATCGGGTCGAAGGCCTGGTGCTCAGGCTCGTTGGACAGGCTGTAGACGGTCTCTTTCGGCGAGGAGAGGATGCCGCCGCCGTAGATCTTGCGACCTTGCGCGGTCTCCATCAGGCCGAACTCGATGGTCATCCAGTACAGGCGTGCGAGGTAGACGCGTTGTTCCTTGGTCGCCGCCAGGCCCAGCTTGCCGTAGGTGTGGGTGAACTCGGCGAAGAAGGGGTTGGTCAGCAGCGGGCAGTGGCCGAAGATCTCGTGGAAGATGTCAGGCTCCTGCAGGTAGTCCAGTTCTTCCGGGGTGCGGATGAAGGTGGCGACCGGGAAGCGCTTGCTGGCCAGCAGTTCGAAGAAGGTCTGGAAGGGGATCAGCGCCGGTACGCGGGCGACCTGCCAACCGGTGGTAGCGCCGAGCACCTTGTTGACTTCGCCGAGCTGGGGGATGCGGTCATGGGGCAGCTTGAGCTGCTCGATGCCGTCCAGGTACTCCTGGCACGCCCGACCTTCGATCACTTTCAGCTGGCGGGTGATCAGGGTGTTCCACACCGCATGCTCTTGCTGCGGGTAGTCGATAAAACCGTGCGCATCGGGCTCGCGTGCCACGTATTGCGTCTGTTTCATGTGGCTCTCCTGGTGAGGGCTTTCTTGTTATGTGCAGGACATACCTTAGGAATATCCCGCTCTTGAGCCCTTTGCACGGGGTGGCAAGGCAGTTTTCGTGATCCGCTCATCCAGGTTTTGTAACGATAATTTTACAAAATGACCATAGTGCCGGAAAATCACGGGCATCGAGCTGGCCTTGGGGTCGATTTTGTCAGCTTATCTTTACGACTTTTCCGCGTGCCAGGAAAAAACCTGGCCGCTTCGAGAGCTTTCATGCGTATCAAAGTGCATTGCCAGAACCGCATCGGCATCCTGCGGGACATCCTCAACCTGCTGGTGGAGTACGGCATCAACGTGTTGCGCGGCGAGGTGGGGGGCGATCATGGCAATGCCATTTATCTGCATTGCCCGAACTTGATCAATCTGCAGTTCCAGGCGTTGCGGCCGAAGTTCGAATCGATCGCCGGGGTTTTCGGGGTCAAGCGTGTGGGGTTGATGCCCAGCGAGCGTCGACACATGGAGCTCAACGCGCTGCTGGGGGCGCTGGACTTCCCGGTGCTGTCGATCGACATGGGTGGCAGCATCGTCGCCGCCAACCGTGGCGCGGCGCAGTTGCTCGGAGTGCGAGTGGACGAGGTGCCCGGCATTCCGTTGTCGCGCTATGTCGAGGACTTCGACCTGCCGGAGCTGATACGGGCCAACAAGTCGCGGATCAATGGCCTGCGGATCAAGGTCAAGGGGGATGTGTTCCTCGCCGATATCGCACCGTTGCAGTCCGAGCATGACGACAGCGAGGCCTTGGCGGGGGCGGTGATCACCTTGCACCGCGCCGACCGTATCGGCGAGCGCATCTACAACGTGCGCAAGCAGGAGCTGCGCGGGTTCGACAGTATCTTCCAAAGCTCGCGGGTAATGGCGGCGGTGGTGCGCGAGGCGCGACGCATGGCGCCGCTGGATGCGCCGCTGCTGATCGAGGGCGAGACCGGTACCGGCAAGGAACTGCTGGCGCGCGCCTGCCACCTGGCCAGTCCGCGCGGCCAGGCACCACTGATGGCGCTCAACTGTGCTGGCCTGCCGGAGTCGATGGCCGAGACCGAGCTGTTCGGCTACGGGCCGGGGGCGTTCGAGGGCGCGCGGGCCGAGGGTAAGCTTGGGCTGCTGGAGCTGACTGCGGGTGGCACGCTGTTCCTTGATGGGGTGGGGGAAATGAGCCCGCGGTTGCAGGTCAAGCTGTTGCGCTTCCTGCAGGATGGCTGTTTCCGCCGGGTCGGCAGCGACGAGGAGGTGTACCTGGACGTACGGGTAATCTGTGCGACTCAGGTTGATCTGTCCGAGCTGTGTGCCCGTGGCGAGTTTCGCCAGGACCTCTATCACCGCCTCAACGTGCTGTCGCTGCACATCCCACCGCTGCGCGAATGCATGGATGGCCTGGAAGGGCTGGTGCAGCATTTCCTCGACCAGGCCAGCCGGCAGATCGGCTGCCCGCTGCCGCATTTGGCGACCTCGGCGATGGATAAACTCAGCCAGTACCACTGGCCGGGTAATGTGCGCCAACTGGAGAACGTGTTGTTCCAGGCTGTTTCACTGTGCGAGGGCGGGGTGGTGAAGAGCGAACATATTCGTTTGCCGGACTATGGCGCGCGCCAGCCGTTGGGGGAGTTCTCCCTGGAAGGCGAACTTTCGCAGATTGTCGGGCGGTTTGAAAAAGCGGTACTGGAAAGTCTGATGAGTGAATTCCCAAGTAGCCGGGCGCTGGGGAAAAGATTGGGGGTTTCGCATACGACGATTGCCAACAAGTTGCGGGATTATTCGTTGAGCAAGTCGGTTGAGTGAGTGTGGAAAGTTTTAGCGTTCGATAGCAATCGCGGGGGCAGTTGTCTTCCAGCCTGATCGAGAGCTGCGCCTGTCCCTGTGGGAGCGGCCTTGTGTCGCGAAAGGGTCGCAAGGCGGCCCCGGCGATCTTTGTTCACTACTGAAACTCTGGGGCCGCTACGCAGCCTTTTCGCGACACAAGGCCGCTCCCACAGGGGCCGCGCAAGGCTTGAGGTTGGCGCGGTCGGAGTGGGAGCGGGCTTGAGTGGATCAGCCGTTGGAGCAGCCGTTCCCCATCACGCGGTATTCGAGAATGTGCTTCTGGCCCTTGGAGTCTTCATAGGTCATGCGGGCGGGCACTACTTCGCAGACATTCGGTACTTCGCTCATGGAAAGAACGCGGGCGATGTCCAGGTGCTGCGAGTAACTGTACTGTTCAACCGGAATCTGCTCGACATCTTTTGCTTCGCCGGCCAGTGCCGCGCCGCAAAAACCGCCAAGTGCCAATACCAGTAAAGCTTTCATTTTCCATTTACCTGTCTAAGGTCGTGAGGGGGCACGCGACGCTTGTGGCGCCGCGAGTACAACAAGTTTTAACTATCAGGATGAGGTGCGGATTAACGTTGCCTTCGTGGGGGGCTGTTACCAAGTTAATCGCGTTGCCGTTGCTGGCGAGGTGAATTCTAGGAGTGCGCTTGGGGCTGAAACAGAGGGGGTTTTGATAAAGTCTTTTGACAGAATCTGTAACAATCCCGTGGAAAACTACCCGGCTCCACTGCCTGGATGGTGCCGTGCCCCGGCTTAGAGCGGCCGCGCTAGGAGGGTGGGTTTTCCTTCCGTCACGTTACTACCAACGTCGAATGGTCTTTGCCGCTCTGGTACAGTTACAAACGGTTCCATACAAAAACAACTATTACACCGAGGTAACACAGATGAGTGCGGCTCCACTGTATCCCGTTCGTCCCGAGGTTGCGGCCAGTACCCTGACCGACGAGGCCACCTACAAGGCCATGTACCAGCAATCGGTGATCAACCCGGACGGCTTCTGGCGCGAGCAGGCCCAGCGTCTGGACTGGATCAAGCCCTTCACCAAGGTCAAGCAGACCTCGTTCGACGACCACCATGTCGATATCAAGTGGTTCGCCGACGGCACTCTGAACGTTTCCTACAACTGCCTGGACCGCCACCTTGCCGAGCGCGGTGACCAGGTCGCCATCATCTGGGAGGGCGACGATCCTTCCGAGCACCGCAACATCACCTACCGCGAGCTCCACGAGCAGGTCTGCAAGTTCGCCAACGCCCTGCGTGGCCAGGACGTGCACCGTGGCGACGTGGTGACCATCTACATGCCGATGATCCCCGAGGCCGTGGTCGCCATGCTGGCCTGCGCCCGCATCGGCGCGATCCACTCGGTGGTGTTCGGTGGCTTCTCACCGGAAGCACTGGCCGGGCGCATCATCGACTGCAAGTCGAAAGTGGTGATCACTGCCGACGAAGGTGTGCGCGGTGGGCGTCGCACCCCGCTCAAGGCCAACGTCGACCTGGCCCTGACCAACCCTGAAACCAGCAGCGTGCAGAAGATCATCGTGTGCAAGCGCACCGGTGGCGACATCGCCTGGCACCAGCACCGCGACATCTGGTACGAAGACCTGATGAAGGTCGCCTCCAGCCACTGCGCGCCGAAAGAGATGGGCGCGGAAGAAGCGCTGTTCATCCTTTATACCTCCGGTTCGACCGGCAAGCCGAAGGGCGTGCTGCACACCACCGGCGGCTACCTGGTCTACGCCGCGCTGACTCATGAGCGCGTGTTCGACTACCGTCCGGGCGAGGTCTACTGGTGCACCGCCGACGTGGGCTGGGTCACCGGGCACAGCTATATCGTCTACGGCCCGCTGGCCAATGGTGCGGCCACGCTGCTGTTCGAGGGCGTGCCGAACTATCCGGACATCACTCGCGTGTCGAAGATCGTCGACAAGCACAAGGTCAATATCCTCTACACCGCGCCAACTGCTATTCGCGCCATGATGGCCGAGGGCGAGGCGGCGGTGGCCGGTGCCGATGGCTCCAGCCTGCGCCTGCTGGGTTCGGTGGGCGAGCCGATCAACCCCGAGGCCTGGAACTGGTACTACAAGACCGTCGGCAAGCAGCGCTGCCCGATCGTCGATACCTGGTGGCAGACCGAGACCGGTGGCGTGCTGATCAGCCCGCTGCCGGGCGCCACCGCGCTGAAACCGGGCTCGGCAACCCGTCCGTTCTTCGGTGTGGTACCGGCGCTGGTGGACAACCTGGGCAACCTGATCGAAGGTGCCGCCGAGGGCAACCTGGTGATCCTCGACTCCTGGCCGGGTCAGTCGCGTTCGCTGTACGGCGACCACGACCGTTTCGTCGACACCTACTTCAAGACCTTCCGCGGCATGTACTTCACCGGTGACGGTGCCCGTCGCGACGAAGACGGCTACTACTGGATCACCGGCCGCGTGGACGACGTACTCAACGTATCCGGGCACCGCATGGGGACCGCCGAGATCGAGAGCGCCATGGTGGCGCACGCGAAAGTCGCCGAGGCGGCGGTGGTGGGTGTGCCGCACGACATCAAGGGGCAGGGTATCTATGTCTATGTCACCCTCAATGCTGGTGAGGAACCGAGCGAGCAGCTGCGTCTGGAGCTGAAGAACTGGGTGCGCAAGGAGATCGGTCCGATCGCCTCGCCGGATGTGATCCAGTGGGCGCCCGGCTTGCCGAAGACCCGCTCGGGCAAGATCATGCGCCGCATCCTGCGTAAGATCGCCACCGCCGAATACGATGCGCTGGGTGATATCTCGACGCTGGCCGATCCGGGTGTGGTGCAGCACCTGATCGACACCCACAAGGCGATGAACCTGGCGTCGGCCTGAGGAATGTTCGCCGGCAAGGCCGGCTCCTACAGGTTCGATATAAAGCCCCGCCGAGCAATCGGCGGGGCTTTTGCTTTAATGAACAGACTGTTACTCCGACATTCATCGGTAACCATGGCTGTCACCGCTTGTGCGCGAAAGCGGGGCTTGCGGGAACATTCATGTGCGATCCTGGTGCGTTTCTGCGAGCATTTCGTGCATCGCGGCACGCTGCACTTGCCGAGCTACAAGGGTTTGCCAATAATGGGCCCGCTTATTGCTTGGGGTATAGGTTATTTTTCTTTTTGCTCTTGCATAATCCGCAGGAGCTGTCAATATCGCCCGCCGCGGTTCCTGGCGCTTCTGTAACTAGTTGTCGCTTTGAAGAAATATCGACTACCGGGCTGTCGCTAAAATGCCATTCACTCGCTCGTGGTCTGCGACCTTGGTCGAACCCTGCGCGGCTCGCGTTGTACCCATTCGCATATCGGGCAGCCGTTACAACTGCCTTGTATTGCCCCGTACCGATGGAGTTACCTGATGAAGAAGCTCGCACTGCTTGGCGCCCTGGCGCTTTCCGTGTTTTCCCTGGTATCGCACGCCGATGAGAAACCGTTGAAGATCGGTATCGAAGCCGCCTACCCACCGTTCGCCTTCAAGCAACCCGACGGCAGCATCGCCGGCTTCGACTACGACATCGGCAATGCCCTGTGCGAAGAGATGAAAGCGAAGTGCACCTGGGTCGAGCAGGAGTTCGACGGCCTGATTCCGGCGCTGAAAGTGCGCAAGATCGACGCCATCCTGTCGTCCATGTCGATCACTGACGATCGCAAGAAATCGGTCGATTTCAGCAAGCGCTACTACCTGACACCGGCCCGCCTGGTCATGAAGGAAGGCACCACCGTCAGCGAAAGCCTGGACGAGCTCAAGGGCAAGAAGATCGGCGTGCAGCGCGGTTCGATCCACGACCGCTTCGCCAAGGAAGTCCTGGCACCGAAGGGCGCCACCGTCGTGCCTTACGGCACCCAGAACGAAATCTACCTGGACGTCGCCGCTGGCCGCCTCGACGGCACCGTGGCCGATGCCACCCTGCTGGAAGACGGTTTCCTGAAAACCGACGCTGGCAAGGGCTTCGCCTTCGTCGGCCCTTCGTTCACCGACGTGAAGTACTTCGGTGATGGCGTGGGCATCGCCGTGCGCAAGGGCGACAAGGAAAACGCCGACCGCATCAATGCGGCCATCGACGCTATCCGTGCCAACGGCAAGTACAAGCAGATCGAAGCCAAGTACTTCAACTTCGACATCTACGGCCCTGATTCGAAGTAAGCCGTCGAGTTTCACCTGTGCAATGGTGCAAACAGCAGAATCGCTGAGGTTTGCACCATTTTTCATTCCCAAGCCCTGAGGAATCCGAATCATGTTGAAAGGCTATGGGGCAGTCATCCTCGACGGGGCGTGGCTGACGCTGCAGCTCGCCCTGTCGTCGATGGCCCTGGCCATCGTCCTCGGCCTTGTCGGTGTGGCGCTGCGCTTGTCGCCGGTCCGCTGGCTGGCCTGGCTGGGTGACCTGTACTCCACGGTGATCCGTGGCATCCCCGACCTGGTGCTGATCCTGCTGATCTTCTACGGCGGCCAGGACCTCCTCAACCGGGTGGCGCCGCTGCTCGGCTATGACGACTACATCGACCTGAACCCGCTGGTTGCCGGTATCGGCACCCTGGGCTTCATCTTCGGTGCCTACCTGTCGGAAACCTTCCGCGGCGCCTTCCTGGGGATCCCCAAGGGGCAGGCCGAGGCGGGCGCGGCCTACGGCATGAGCGGTGTTCAGGTGTTCTTCCGCATCATGGTGCCGCAGATGATCCGCCTGGCGATCCCGGGTTTCACCAACAACTGGCTGGTGTTGACCAAGGCGACCGCGCTGATCTCGGTGGTCGGCCTGCAGGACATGATGTTCAAGGCCAAGCAGGCGGCGGATGCCACCCGCGAACCCTTCACCTTCTTCCTGGCGGTGGCGGCGCTGTACCTGGTACTCACCAGTGTCTCGCTGCTGGCGTTGCGGTATCTCGAGAAGCGCTACTCGGTGGGCGTCAAGGCGGCTGAACTATGATCTTCGACTACAACGTCATCTGGGACGCCATGCCGCTGTACCTCGGCGGCTTGCTGACCACCCTCAAGCTGCTGGCGCTGTCGCTGTTCTTCGGCCTGCTGGCGGCCATCCCGCTGGGCCTTATGCGGGTGTCGAAACAGCCGCTGGTGAACATGACCGCCTGGCTGTACACCTACGTGATCCGTGGCACCCCGATGCTGGTGCAGCTGTTCCTGATCTACTACGGCCTGGCCCAGTTCGAGGCGGTGCGCGAAAGCTTCCTGTGGCCATGGCTGTCCAGCGCGACCTTCTGTGCCTGCCTGGCCTTCGCCATCAATACCAGCGCCTATACTGCCGAGATCATCGCAGGCAGCCTCAAGGCCACGCCCCATGGCGAGATCGAGGCGGCCAAGGCTATCGGCATGTCCCGCATGAAGATGTACCGCCGCATCCTGTTGCCTTCCGCGCTGCGCCGCGCCCTGCCGCAGTACAGCAACGAAGTGATCATGATGCTGCAGACCACCAGCCTGGCGTCGATCGTCACCCTGATCGACATCACCGGCGCCGCGCGCACGGTCAACGCCCAGTTCTACCTGCCTTTCGAGGCCTACATCACGGCGGGCGTGTTCTACCTGTGCCTGACCTTCATTCTCGTGCGCCTGTTCAAGTTGGCCGAACGCCGCTGGCTCGGCTACCTGGCGCCGCGCAAGCACTGACCGCTCTGTGAGATCCGACAGCATGTACAAACTCCAAATCCAAGACCTGCACAAGCGCTACGGCAGCCATGAGGTGCTCAAGGGCGTCTCCCTCGAAGCCAAGGCAGGCGACGTGATCAGCATCATCGGCTCCAGTGGTTCGGGCAAATCCACTTTCCTGCGCTGCATCAACCTGCTGGAGCAGCCGCACGCGGGCAAGATCCTGCTCAACAACGAAGAGCTGAAGCTGGTGGCGGGCAAGGACGGCGCGCTCAAGGCCGCCGACCCGAAGCAGCTGCAGCGCATGCGCTCGCGCCTGTCGATGGTATTCCAGCACTTCAACCTGTGGTCGCACATGACCGCGCTGGAGAACGTCATCGAGGCGCCGGTGCATGTGCTGGGCGTGAACAAGAAAGAAGCGCTGGAGAAGGCCGAGCATTACCTGGCCAAGGTCGGCGTAGCGCATCGCAAGGATGCTTTCCCCGGCCATATGTCCGGTGGTGAGCAGCAGCGTGTGGCGATCGCCCGTGCCCTGGCCATGGAGCCTGAGGTGATGCTGTTCGACGAACCTACCTCGGCACTGGACCCGGAGCTGGTGGGCGATGTGCTCAAGGTCATGCAGTCGCTGGCCCAGGAAGGCCGCACCATGGTCGTGGTCACCCATGAAATGGGCTTCGCCCGCGAGGTTTCCAATCAGCTGGTGTTCCTGCACAAAGGCCTGGTGGAAGAGCGCGGCTGTCCGCGTGAAGTGCTGGTCAATCCGCAATCGGAGCGGCTCAAGCAGTTCCTCTCCGGCAGCCTGAAGTAAACGCTGCACTTTTGCACCAGAATGGGGCATGCTGCGCAACGCACGCAGCATGCCTCGGCGCCACAAGCGCGACCCCTCCTTTCCAGGTTTCGGACCACGCCCTATGACCACCCAGCGAATCGGCTTTCTCATCTGGCCCAGCACCCGGCCGCTGACCCTGGCATTGGCCGAGGAAGTGTTGCGGGTGGCGCAGCGGGTGCATCCGGACGTGGTCTACGAACTGGCCTTCCTTCAGGCCGAGGCCGGCCAGGACGGCGCCTGGCGCCTGCCGGGCGAGCCGTGGAGCGGTCGGCTGGAGGGGTGCCACAAGCTGTTCCTGCTGGCCGATGAACCGCCAGCTGCGGTCGGTTCCACGCTGTCGAGCGCGCTCAAGCAACTGGCCCGTAGTGGTTGCATGATCGGTGGTTTGTCCGCGGGCGTGTACCCACTGGCGGCGCTGGGGCTGCTCGACGGTTACCGGGCGGCGGTGCACTGGCGTTGGCAGGATGATTTCGCCGAGCGCTTCCCTAAGGTGATTGCCACCAGCCACCTGTTCGACTGGGATCGGGATCGCCTGACCGCTTGCGGCGGCATGGCGGTGACCGACCTGCTGCTGGCAGTGCTGGCGCGCGATCATGGCGCGGAGCTGGCGGGGGCGGTGTCGGAAGAGCTGGTGGTCGAACGCATTCGTGAAGGTGGCGAGCGCCAGCGCATCCCCCTGCAGAATCGCCTGGGCTCCAGTCATCCGAAGCTCACCCAGGCGGTGCTGCTGATGGAGGCCAACATCGAAGAGCCGCTGACCACCGACGAGATCGCCCAGCATGTGTGCGTGTCCCGTCGCCAGTTGGAGCGGATCTTCAAGCAGTACCTCAACCGCGTTCCCAGCCAGTACTACCTGGAACTGCGCCTGAACAAGGCGCGGCAGATGCTGATGCAAACCAGCAAGTCGATCATCCAGATCGGCTTGTCGTGCGGGTTCTCTTCCGGGCCGCATTTCTCCAGTGCGTATCGCAACTTCTTTGGCGCAACACCCCGTGAAGATCGCAACCAGCGGCGCAGCAGCAGCCCGTTCGAGCTGAGTTCGGCGCCGGCGGAGAAGGGCTGAGCCTTTCGCCGGCGAGGCCCGGCCCTTCGCCGGCAAGGCCGGCTCCTACGGGGCGTAAGTCAAGCGCTAGGTGTAGGAGCCGGCCTTGCCGGCGAAGAGGCCGGAACAACCTGCCTCTTCTATAAAGTGAACACCCGTTCACCATACCTTTCTCTCCCGTTACACTGCGCTATTGCGACACTGTTTGTCGCATTGCCGAAAACCCTGCCAAAACTGGGTTTTGCGCTGTAACAAGTTGTCGCCTGGCAGCAAGGACAGGCGCCGATCAGTCCTTACAATCCCCTCATCGCTCGCCACTTCCAGGCCAGCGTTCCTCTTCAGGAGACTCAGATGTCCGTTGAGCAAGCCCCGGTGCAACGTGCCGATTTCGACCAGGTCATGGTGCCGAACTACTCCCCCGCGGCGTTCATTCCCGTGCGCGGCGAGGGCTCCCGCGTCTGGGACCAGTCGGGTCGCGAGCTGATCGACTTCGCCGGCGGCATCGCCGTGAACGCCCTGGGTCACTGCCATCCGGCGCTGGTCAAGGCGTTGACCGAGCAGGCCAATACGCTATGGCACGTCTCCAACGTCTTCACCAACGAGCCGGCCCTGCGCCTGGCGCACAAGCTGGTGGACGCGACCTTCGCCGAGCGCGCCTTCTTCTGCAACTCCGGCGCGGAATCGAACGAAGCCGCCTTCAAGCTGGCCCGTCGCGTCGCCCACGACCGCTTCGGCCCCGAGAAGCACGAAATCATTGCTACCGTGAACAGCTTCCACGGTCGCACCCTGTTCACCGTCAGCGTTGGCGGCCAGCCCAAGTACTCCGACGGTTTCGGCCCGAAGATCACTGGCATCAGCCACGTCCCGTACAACGACCTGGAAGCGCTCAGGGCACAGATCTCGGACAAGACCTGCGCCGTGGTCATCGAACCGATCCAGGGCGAGAGTGGCGTGGTCCCGGCTGACAAAGCCTACCTCGAAGGCGCGCGCAAGCTGTGCGACGAGCACAATGCCCTGCTGATCTTCGACGAAGTGCAGACCGGCGTCGGCCGCACCGGTTCGCTGTACGCCTACCAGCACTACGGCGTGACGCCGGACATCCTGACCAGCGCCAAGAGCCTGGGCGGCGGTTTCCCGATCGGCGCCATGCTGACCACCACCGACATCGCCAAGCACCTGGCAGTCGGCACCCATGGCACCACCTACGGCGGCAACCCCCTGGGCTGCGCCGTGGCCTGCGCCGTACTGGACGTGGTCAACACCCCGGAAACCCTGGCAGGCATCAAAGCCAAGCATGAGCGTTTCAAGACCCGCCTGGAGGCGATCGGCCAGGAAACCGGCTTGTTCACCCTGGTGCGCGGCGTCGGCCTGCTGATCGGCTGCGTGCTGAGCGATGCCTGGAAAGGCAAGGCCAAGGACATCCTCAACGCCGCCGAGAAAGAAGGCGTGATGGTCCTGCAGGCCGGCCCGGACGTGGTGCGCTTCGCCCCGAGCCTGGTGGTCGAGGATGCCGACATCGATGAAGGCCTGGCTCGCTTCGAGCGCGCCGTGCGCAAACTGACTCAGGGCTGAGCCCTCGGTCTGTTCGCCGGCCCTGAGCGGGGCCGGCGATACCTGAATTTCAGTGCGGGCACCTGCTTGCAGGTAGTGGCGCGTGCCCGCCGTTTTTCCGTGCCGATGTGATCGGCGCGCTTTCCTGAAAGGAGTGACACCATGCTGGTGATGCGCCCCGCACAAATGGCGGATCTGAACGAAGTGCAGCGCATGGCTGCCGACAGCCCCATTGGTGTCACCTCGCTGCCGGACGATGCCAGCCGCTTGGGCGACAAGATCGCCGCGTCGGAAACCTCCTTCGCCGCCGAAGTCAGTTTCAATGGCGAGGAGAGCTATTTCTTCGTGCTCGAGGACAGCACCACCGGCAAGCTGGTCGGTTGCTCGGCCATTGTCGCCTCGGCCGGTTACTCCGAGCCGTTCTACAGTTTTCGCAACGAGACCTTCGTGCACGCCTCGCGCGAGCTGAAGATCCACAACAAGATCCACGTCCTGTCGTTGTGCCACGACCTGACCGGCAACAGCCTGCTGACCAGTTTCTATGTGGTGCCGGAGCTGGTCAGCAGTGCCTTCGCTGAGCTCAACTCGCGCGGTCGCCTGCTGTTCATGGCCGCCCACCCCGAGCGTTTCGCCGAGTCGGTGGTGACCGAAATCGTCGGCTATAGCGACGAGCAGGGCGAATCGCCGTTCTGGGATGCCATCGGCCGCAACTTCTTCGACCTCAACTATGCCGACGCCGAGCGCCTGTGCGGCCTGAAGAGCCGCACCTTCCTCGCCGAGCTGATGCCGCACTACCCGATCTACGTGCCGCTGCTGCCCGATGCGGCGCAGGAGGCCATGGGCCAGGTTCATCCGCGTGCGCAGATCACCTTCGACATCCTCATGCGCGAAGGCTTCGAGACCGAGCACTACATCGACATCTTCGACGGCGGGCCAACCCTGCATGCGCGTACCTCGGGCATCCGCTCCATCGCCCAGAGCCGCGTGGTGCCGGTCAAGCTCGACGACGCCCCGATCAAGGGCGGGCGCCCGTACCTGGTGTGCAATGGCCAGTTGCAGGATTACCGCGCGGTGCTGCTGGAGCTGGACTGGGTGCCGGGCAAACCGGTCAGCCTGAACAGTCAAGCCGCCGAGGCCCTGGGTGTCGGCGACGGTGCCAGCGTGCGCCTGGTCGCGGTCTGAAACGCCGGAACAGAGAGTTTCGCGGCAGGCACAGACCGCCGCACAAGGAGATAGCATGATCGTTCGTCCTGTACGCAGCAGCGATTTACCCGCGCTGATCGAGTTGGCCCGCAGCACCGGCACCACCGGGCTGACCACGCTTCCCGCCAACGAGGAACGCCTCGGCCAGCGTGTCGGCTGGGCCGAGAAAAGCTTCCGTGGCGAAGCCGAGCGCGGCGACACCGACTACCTGTTCGTGCTGGAGAACGACGAGGGCCTGGTGGTCGGCATCAGTGCCATCGCCGGTGCCGTCGGCCTGCGTGAGCCCTGGTACAACTACCGGGTCGGGCTGACCGTCAGTGCCTCGCAGGAGCTGAACATCTACCGCGAGATCCCCACGCTGTTCCTGGCCAACGACCTGACCGGCAACTCCGAGCTGTGCTCGCTGTTCCTGCGTGGTGATTACCGCACCGGCCTCAATGGCCGTCTGCTGTCGAAGGCGCGCATGCTGTTCATCGCCGAGTTCCCCCAGCTGTTCGGCAACAAGATCATCGCCGAGATGCGCGGCATGTCCGACGAGCAGGGCCGCTCGCCGTTCTGGGAAAGCCTGGGCCGGCACTTCTTCAAGATGGAGTTCAGCCAGGCCGACTACCTCACCGGCGTGGGCAACAAATCGTTCATCGCCGAGCTGATGCCCAGGTTCCCGCTGTACACCTGCTTCCTGTCGCAAGCTGCACGTGATGTGATCGGCCGCGTGCACAGCGACACCGAGCCTGCGTTGGCCATGCTCAAGCGCGAAGGCTTCAATTACCAGGGCTACGTCGACATCTTCGACGCAGGCCCGGCCATCGAGTGCGAGACCTCGAAAATCCGCGCCGTGCGCGACAGCGAGACCCTGGTGCTGGCCGTGGGCACGCCGGGCGACGACGCCACCCCCTACATCATCCATAACCGCAAGCGCGAAGACTGCCGTATCACCGCAGCGCCCGCACGTCTGGCGGCCGGCACCCTTGTGGTCGATCCGCAAACCGCCAGGCGCCTGCGCCTGGGTGCTGGCGACAACGTGCGCGCGGTACCGCTGTCCGCCGGCCGGGAGGCTCAATAAATGACCACGCATTACATCGCCGGCCAATGGCTGGCCGGCCAGGGTGAAGCCCTGCAATCGCTCAATCCCGTTACCCAGGCCGTGGTCTGGACTGGGCAGGGTGCCGACGCAGGCCAGGTCGAGGCTGCCGTGCAGGCCGCCCGCCAGGCGTTCCCCGGCTGGGCGTCGTTGAGCCTGGAGGCGCGGATCGGTGTGCTGGAAGCCTTTGCCGGCAAGCTCAAGGCCCGCGCCGAAGAGCTGGCGCACTGCATCGGTGAAGAAACCGGCAAGCCGCTGTGGGAGTCGGCCACCGAAGTGACCAGCATGGTCAACAAGGTCGCCATCTCGGTGCAGAGCTACCGTGAGCGCACTGGTGAGAAGAGTGGCCCGCTGGCGGACGCCACCGCCGTGCTGCGCCACAAGCCCCACGGCGTGGTTGCGGTGTTCGGCCCGTACAACTTCCCAGGCCACCTGCCTAATGGCCATATCGTTCCGGCGTTGCTGGCCGGCAACTGTGTGGTCTTCAAGCCCAGTGAGCTGACCCCTAAGGTCGCCGAGCTGACGGTGCAATGCTGGGTCGAGGCCGGCTTGCCTGCCGGTGTGCTCAACCTGGTCCAGGGCGCACGTGAAACTGGCGTGGCGCTGGCGGCCAACCCAGGCATCGACGGTTTGTTCTTCACCGGTTCCAGCCGTACCGGCAACCTCCTGCATCAACAATTCGCTGGCCGCCCGGACAAGATCCTCGCCCTGGAAATGGGCGGCAACAACCCGCTGGTGGTCGATGAGGTCAAGGACCTGGACGCCGCGGTGTACACCATCATCCAGTCGGCCTTCATCTCCGCCGGCCAGCGCTGCACCTGTGCCCGTCGCCTGCTGGTGCCGCAAGGTGCCTGGGGTGATTCGCTCATCCAGCGCCTGGTCGATGTCAGCCGCAGCATCAGTGTCGGCGCGTTCGATCAGCAGCCTGCCCCGTTCATGGGCTCGGTGATCTCGCTGCAGGCCGCGCGCGCGCTGCTGGCGGCCCAGGCCGAACTGCTCGGCAAGGGCGCGGTGGCGTTGCTGGAAATGACCCAGCCACAGGCCGATGCCGCCTTGCTCACCCCGGGCATCATCGATGTCACCGCCGTGGCTGGGCGCCCGGATGAAGAATTCTTCGGCCCGCTGTTGCAGGTGATCCGCTACGCCGACTTCGACGCAGCGATCGAAGAGGCCAACAACACCCAGTACGGCCTGGCCGCTGGCTTGTTGTCTGATTCCAACGCCCGTTACCAGCACTTCTGGCTGCGCAGCCGCGCCGGCATCGTCAACTGGAACAAGCAGCTGACCGGCGCCGCCAGCAGTGCGCCGTTCGGTGGCGTCGGTGCCAGCGGCAACCACCGCGCCAGTGCCTATTACGCGGCGGACTACTGCGCCTACCCCGTGGCTTCGCTGGAGACCGCGAGCCTTGCACTGCCGGCGACCCTGACGCCGGGCGTCACCCTATAACAACAGGTCTCGGAGCCTTGCCGATGAAATCCTTTGAAGTGAATTTTGATGGCCTGGTGGGGCCGACCCACAACTACGGCGGCCTGTCGTACGGCAACGTAGCCTCGCAGAGCAACAGCCAGCAGGGGTCCAACCCGCGCGAAGCGGCGCGTCAGGGCCTGGCGAAGATGAAGGCCCTGATGGAGATGGGCTTCAAGCAGGGCGTGCTGGCCCCGCAGGAGCGTCCGGACATCGCCGCGTTGCGCCGCCTGGGCTTCACCGGCAGCGATGCCGAAGTGATCCAGCGTGCCGCGAAAGACGCCATGCCGTTGCTGGTCGCCAGTTGCTCGGCGTCGAGCATGTGGGTGGCCAACGCCGCCACCGTCAGCCCGAGTGCCGACACCGCCGATGGTCGCGTGCACTTCACCGCTGCCAACCTCAATTGCAAGTATCATCGCAGCATCGAGCACCCGACCACCAGCCGTGTACTGGGTGCCATGTTCAGCGATGAAAAGGTCTTTGCCCACCATGAAGCGCTGCCGGCCGTGGCGCAATTCGGTGACGAGGGCGCGGCCAACCACACCCGTTTCTGCCGCGCCTATGGCGAGGCTGGTGTCGAGTTCTTCGTCTATGGCCGCAGCGCCTTCGACAGCCGCTATCCCGCGCCGCAGAAGTATCCGGCGCGCCAGACCCTGGAGGCCTCGCAGGCCGTCGCCCGCCTGCATGGGCTGAGCGATGATGGCGTGGTCTACGCTCAACAGAACCCGGCGGTGATCGACCAGGGCGTGTTCCACAACGACGTGATCTCGGTGGGTAACGGCGAGGTGCTGTTCTACCACGAGGATGCCTTCCTCGAGACCGACGCGGTGCTTGGCCAACTGCAGGCTAAACTGGCCAGCAAGGGCGGCAACTTCAAGGGCATCTGCGTGCCGCGCGCGGCGGTGACGGTGGAGGACGCGGTGCGTTCCTACCTGTTCAACAGCCAGCTGCTCAGCCGCGAGGACGGTTCGATGCTGCTGGTGGTGCCGGAAGAGTGCCGTAACAATGAGCGTGTCTGGACGTACCTGGGCCAGCTCACCAGCCAGGGCGGCCCGGTGAAGGAGGTCAAGGTATTCGACCTCAAGCAGAGCATGCAGAACGGTGGCGGCCCGGCTTGCCTGCGCCTGCGTGTGGCGTTGAAGGAAAACGAACTGGCGGCGGTCAATCCAGGCGTTATCATGACCGCCTCGCTGTACGACACCTTGGTGCAGTGGGTCGACAAGCACTACCGCGATCGCCTCGGCGAGGCGGACCTGGCCGACCCGCAGCTGCTGGTGGAATGCCGTACGGCACTGGATGAGCTGACCCAGATCCTGAAACTGGGCTCGGTCTATCCGTTCCAACGCCAACCTTGATAGAGAGAAATAGCAATGTCCGACGCCCTGCGCCTGATCCTGGAAGATGAAGACGGCACCCAGCTGGAAACCTCCTGCACCCGTTTTGCCGTGGTCTGGCAAGGCAAGGAAGTGTGGATCCAGCAGGACGGCCGTGGCCAGCTGCTGATCGGCGTCGATGTCGAGGAAGACGACACTGAGTACGCCAACCTGCTGCTGCGCCCGATGGCCACCAACCTGGTTAGCCTGCAGCTGGAAATGGAACCGGCCGACGTCGCCGGTGACGATGATCACGTCCATGGCCCGGACTGCGGCCACCACCACTAAGGAAGCGCCTATGCTTGCCCTTGGCAAACTGCTTGAGCTGACCCTGACCGGTCACGAACCGGCCGAGAAGACCCAAGTGACCACCAGGGGCGTGCGTCTGCGCTGGCTGGGGGAGGGCGCGCTGGAAGTGCGCCCGCCCGAAGGCGAGGATTGCGGGCTCGACCTGCTGCTGTCGGCAGGTATCCATGGCAACGAGACAGCGCCGATCGAGTTGCTCGAGTTGTTGCTGCACGGTATCGCCAACGGCGAGATAAAGCCCCGTGCGCGGGTACTGTTCCTGTTCGGCAACCCGGCGGCGATTCGCAAGGGCGAGCGCTTCATCGAGCAGGACATCAACCGCCTGTTCAATGGTCGCCACGAACTCTCCAGTGGCTTCGAGGCACTGCGTGCCGCGGAGCTCGAGCAGTTCGCCCGGGTATTCTTCAGCAAGCCTGAGCGCACTCGCCTGCATTACGACCTGCATACCGCCATTCGCGGGTCCAAGATCGAGCAGTTCGCGCTTTATCCGTACAAGGACGGTCGCAAGCACTCACGCCGTGAGTTGGCGCGACTGGCTGCGGCCGGAATGGAGGCGGTGTTGCTGCAGAGCAAGTCGTCGATCACCTTCAGTGCGTTCACCTACGAGCAGCTGGATGCCGAAGCCTTCACCCTGGAGCTAGGCAAGGCCCGTCCGTTCGGCCAGAACCAGCAGGTCAACCTGAGCCGTCTGAAAGCCCGCCTGGTCCAGATCATCGAAGGTTCGGAGCCTGCGAGTGAAGAAACCCTGGATGGCCTGCAACTGTTCAGCGTCGCGCGCGAAATCATCAAGCACAGCGACAGCTTCCACCTGCACCTGCCGGCAGACATCGAGAACTTCTCCGAGCTGAGCAAGGGCTACTTGCTGGCCGAGGACCTGGCCGAGATGCGCTGGGTCGTCGAAGAGGAGGGCGCGCGGATCATCTTCCCCAACCCCAAGGTGAAGAACGGGCTGCGTGCCGGCATCCTGATTGTGCCGGACTCGGGCCAGCGCCTGGCCTGACACCAACCTTGTGTAGGAGCGGCTTCAGCCACGATGCAGGCGACGCGGTGCCAGGCACCCGCTTCGCGGGTGATCGCGGCTAAAGCCGCTCCTACAGAGGCCGCCCCAGAGGTTTGTACAAAGCCCGGTGGAATGGCTCGGTTTTGGATCCCTTCACGGATGAAACTCTTTTCATCCACCCTCCATTCCATTTTCCTCCCACCTGCGCCGTAATTGGCTTGCCAGTAGCGAAACGCTGGCGATAGCATCGCGGTCATGCCGTTTTCTATTGCTTTAGCCCTGCAAACCGTCCAATCGACGGTTTCTATCGCATAAACACACTGCACCGAGACTGCAGGACCGATATAATGCGGCCCTTTGCCGTCGTTTCGTCGATTCGACGTGTGGCCGCCGTTTCCGTGGAAGAACCTATGAAAAGCGCAGAAATCCGTGAAGCCTTCCTCCGCTTCTTCGAAGAGCAGGGACATACTCGCGTTGCCTCCAGCTCCCTGATCCCGGGCAATGACCCGACCCTGCTGTTCACCAACGCCGGCATGAACCAGTTCAAGGACTGCTTCCTCGGCCAGGAAAAGCGCGCCTACACCCGCGCCGTGAGCAGCCAGAAGTGCGTGCGCGCCGGTGGCAAGCACAACGACCTGGAAAACGTCGGCTACACCGCCCGCCACCACACCTTCTTCGAGATGCTGGGCAACTTCAGCTTCGGCGACTATTTCAAGCGCGATGCCATCACCTTCGCCTGGAACTTCCTGACTTCGGACAAGTGGCTGAACCTGCCGAAAGAAAAACTGTGGGTCACCGTCTACGCCAGCGATGACGAAGCCTACGACATCTGGACCCAGGAAGTCGGCGTGCCGGCCGAGCGCATGGTGCGCATCGGCGACAACAAAGGCGCCCCGTACGCCTCCGACAACTTCTGGACCATGGGCGACACTGGCCCGTGCGGTCCGTGCACCGAGATCTTCTACGACCACGGCCCGGACATCTGGGGCGGCCCACCCGGCTCGCCGGAAGAAGACGGTGACCGCTACATCGAGATCTGGAACAACGTCTTCATGCAGTTCAACCGCACCGCCGATGGCGTCCTGCACCCGCTGCCGGCCCCGTCGGTGGATACCGGCATGGGCCTGGAGCGCATCAGTGCGGTGATGCAGCACGTGCACTCGAACTACGAGATCGACCTGTTCCAGAGCCTGCTGGCCGCCGCCGCCGAAGCCATCGGTTGCAGCAACGACGAGCAGCCATCGCTGAAAGTGGTCGCCGACCACATCCGTTCCTGCGGCTTCCTGATCGCCGACGGTGTGCTGCCCTCGAACGAAGGCCGTGGCTATGTGCTGCGCCGCATCATTCGCCGCGCCTGCCGCCACGGCAACAAACTGGGTGCCAAGGGCAGCTTCTTCCACAAGATCGTCGCCGCGCTGGTCACGGAAATGGGCGAAGCCTTCCCTGAGCTCAAAGGCCAGCAGGCGCATATCGAGCGCGTGCTCAAGACTGAAGAAGAGCAATTCGCCAAGACGCTGGAGCAAGGCCTGCGCATCCTCGAGCAGGACCTGGCCCAACTGCAGGGCAAGGTCGTCCCGGGCGACGTGGTGTTCAAGCTGTACGACACCTACGGCTTCCCCATGGACCTGACCGGCGATATCGCCCGCGAGCGCGAGCTGACCATCGACGAAGCCGGCTTCGAGCGCGAGATGGAAGCCCAGCGTGAGCGTGCTCGCTCCGCCAGCGCCTTCGGCATGGACTACAACAGCCTGGTCAAGGTCGACACTGCCACCGACTTCCTCGGCTATGACACTACCGAAGGCCAAGGCAAGGTCATCGCTCTGTACAAGGACGGCCAGTCGGTCGAGCAACTGACAGAAGGCGAGGAGGGTGTCGTTGTCCTCGATCGCACCCCGTTCTACGCCGAGTCCGGCGGCCAGGTGGGTGACTCCGGCTACCTGCAGGCTGGTGCCGCGCGCTTCGATGTGCGCGACACCACCAAGACCGGTGGCGCCTTCCTGCACCACGGCGTGATCGCCAGCGGCGCGCTGACTGTCGGCGCCACTGTTGATGCTCGCGTCGATGCCGATGTGCAGCACGCCACCTCGCTGAACCACTCCGCCACCCACCTGCTGCACGAAGCGCTGCGCCAGGTGCTGGGTGAGCACGTTCAGCAGAAAGGCTCGCTGGTCGACAGCCAGCGCCTGCGTTTCGACTTCAGCCACTTCGAGGCGGTCAAGCCGGAGCAGATCAAGGCCCTGGAGGACATCGTCAACCGCGAAGTGCGTCGCAACACCGAGGTGCAGACCGAGCTGACTGACATCGAAACCGCCAAGGCCAAAGGCGCCATGGCGTTGTTTGGTGAGAAGTATGGCGATACCGTGCGCGTGCTGAGCATGGGCGGTGACTTCTCCGTCGAGCTGTGCGGTGGCATCCACGCCAAGCGCACCGGCGACATCAGCCTGTTCAAGATCATCAGCGAAGGCGGTGTGGCCTCTGGCGTGCGCCGTATCGAAGCGATCACCGGCGCCGCCGCGCTGGCCTACCTGAACGCTGCCGAAGAGCAGGTCAAGGAAGCCGCGCAACTGGTCAAGGGCAATCGCGACAACCTGATCGACAAGCTGTCGGCTGTGCTCGAGCGCAACCGCCAGCTGGAAAAGCAGCTCGAGCAGCTGCAGGCCAAGGCCGCCAGCGCCGCCGGGGACGATCTCTCCAATGCGGCCGTTGAGGTCAAGGGTGCCAAGGTCCTCGCCGCCCGCCTGGATGGGCAGGACGGCAAGGCCCTGCTGGCGCTCGTCGATCAACTGAAGAACAAGCTCGGCCACGCAGTGATCCTGTTGGGCAGCGAGCATGAGGGCAAGGTCGTGCTGGTGGCTGGCGTGACCAAGGACCTCTCCGGCCAACTCAAGGCTGGCGACCTGATGAAACAAGCTGCCGCGGTGGTAGGCGGCAAGGGCGGTGGTCGTCCGGACATGGCCCAGGGTGGTGGCGTCGACGTCGCCTCGCTGGACCAGGCCCTGGCCCTCGCCGTGCCGTTCGCCGAGCAGGGACTTTGAGATGAAGGGGCCGGTGGTCTAGTCACCGGCCTCTTCATGTTGGATTGTTTTTTGGGGCCCTTGAGGGCTGAGGCACCTTTGAAATGGCGTTGATCGTACAGAAATTTGGCGGTACCTCTGTCGGTTCCATCGAGCGGATCGAGCAGGTTGCCGACAAGGTCAAGAAATTCCGTGAGCAAGGCACCGACCTGGTGGTTGTGCTGTCGGCCATGAGCGGGGAAACCAATCGCCTGATCGACCTGGCCAAGCAGATCACCGATCAGCCGGAACCACGCGAGCTGGACGTGATTGTCTCGACCGGCGAGCAGGTCACCATCGCCCTATTGTCGATGGCCCTGATGAAGCGCGGCGTGCCGGCGGTGTCCTACACCGGCAACCAGGTGCGTATTCTCACCGACAGCGCGCACAACAAGGCGCGCATCCTGCAGATCGACGACCAGAAGATCCGCGCCGACCTCAAGGCCGGGCGTGTCGTGGTGGTCGCCGGTTTCCAGGGCGTCGACGAGCACGGCAACATCACCACCCTCGGCCGTGGCGGTTCCGACACCACTGGCGTGGCGCTGGCGGCGGCCTTGAAGGCCGACGAATGCCAGATCTACACCGATGTCGATGGCGTCTACACCACCGACCCGCGTGTCGTGCCCCAGGCCCAGCGCCTGGAGAAGATCACCTTCGAGGAGATGCTGGAAATGGCCAGCCTTGGCTCCAAGGTGCTGCAGATCCGCTCGGTGGAGTTCGCCGGCAAGTACAACGTCCCGCTGCGCGTGCTGCACAGCTTCAAGGAGGGTCCGGGTACCCTCATTACCATCGATGAAGAGGAATCCATGGAACAGCCGATCATTTCCGGTATCGCCTTCAACCGTGATGAAGCCAAGCTGACCATTCGTGGCGTCCCGGACACCCCAGGCGTCGCCTTCAAGATCCTCGGCCCGATCAGCGCCGCGAACATCGAAGTGGACATGATCGTGCAGAACGTCTCGCACGATAACACCACCGACTTCACCTTCACCGTACACCGCAACGAGTACGAGAAGGCGCTGGCCGTTTTGGAAAACACCGCCCGTGAAATCGGCGCGCGTGAAGTGATCGGCGACACCAAGATTGCCAAGGTGTCGATCGTCGGTGTCGGCATGCGCTCCCACGCAGGTGTCGCCAGCCGCATGTTCGAGGCCCTGGCCAAGGAGAGCATCAACATCCAGATGATCTCCACCTCCGAGATCAAGGTCTCGGTGGTGATCGAAGAGAAGTACCTGGAGCTGGCCGTTCGTGCGCTGCACACCGCGTTCGAACTCGATGCTCCTGCCCGACAGGGCGAGTAAGGCGCTGCCTGGAGGGGCGCGGCTTGCCGCGCCCTTCGCGTTTCTGCCCGCTGGTGGTGTCCCTGTCCAGGCACCGCTGGCAGTTGTCCTGGGCCTCATGCCGTCGTCCCCGGCCAGGCCCCGTTAACAAAGACTGTTGTCCCTGAAGATTCAAGTGAGGAGAAAACTATGCTGATTCTGACTCGTCGGTGCGCCGAGAGCCTGATCATTGGTGACGGTGAGATCACCGTGACGGTCCTGGGTGTCAAAGGCAACCAGGTGCGTATTGGCGTTAGCGCGCCTAAAGAAGTGGCTGTTCACCGCGAGGAAATCTACCTGCGGATCAAGAAAGAGAAGGACGAGGAGCCAAGCCTTTAATTTTTTTGAAGTTTTTTTCAAAAAAAGGGTTGCAAACGAGGAAGGGTGTGTTTAATATTCGCCTCGTGTTGCGGTGAGGTGGCCGAGTGGCCGAAGGCGCTCCCCTGCTAAGGGAGTATACCTCATAAGGGTATCGGGGGTTCGAATCCCCCCTTCACCGCCATTATTCGCTCAGGGCGCTTTAAGCGGATGTAAATGTTTAGGCGACCTGAAATGCGCAGCAAGACACGGACTCATAGCTCAGCTGGATAGAGTACTCGGCTACGAACCGAGCGGTCGGAGGTTCGAATCCTCCTGAGTCCGCCACTTTTGAAGTGGCTTTGCTTACAAGGCTGCTTCAATCAACCAGTGGTAACCTGGTCTAAAACTACCCCACGGACTCATAGCTCAGCTGGATAGAGTACTCGGCTACGAACCGAGCGGTCGGAGGTTCGAATCCTCCTGAGTCCGCCATTTTTGAAATGGCTTTGCTTGCAAGGCTGCTTCAACCCACCAGTGGTAATCTGGTCTAAAACTACCCCACGGACTCATAGCTCAGCTGGATAGAGTACTCGGCTACGAACCGAGCGGTCGGAGGTTCGAATCCTCCTGAGTCCGCCACTTTTGAAGTGGCTTTGCTTGCAAGGCTGTTTCAACCACCAGTGGTAATCTGGTCTAAAACTACCCCACGGACTCATAGCTCAGCTGGATAGAGTACTCGGCTACGAACCGAGCGGTCGGAGGTTCGAATCCTCCTGAGTCCGCCATACATCAAGAAGCCCGCTCATTTGAGCGGGCTTTTTGTTTTTCTGGCGCACTGAATTGTCGCTGATGTGCATCTACGCTTTTCTGTAGGGGCTCGCGGCCCGTGTAGGAGCCGGCCTTGCCGGCGAACACCGGCGCAGCCGGTGCCATCCTTCGCGTCGCCTGGTTCGCCAGCAAGGCTGGCTCCTACGGTTCGAGGTGGGTCGCCAAGTCTTTAGGCGGCCCTGAAAGCAATGTGCTTTTTCCGCCCGCCCCACCGTCGCACTGTTGGCTTCGAGCGTTGTCACAGCTTTGGCTCGCAAACGATTGTTCTGGCCAAAATTTTAAGCGATCCGACAGCTTACACAGTGTATGATTGCGCCCGTCAGCCCCGCCGGGGCTTGTGGAATCCCACCATGGACTTACCCAGTAGTTACTCGCTAACACGATTCATACAGAAAGATCTGACCGATTGATTCTCCCGGCGTGCTCCGCTGCTGGGAGTGGAGTTCGCCTATGACCGAAGTCGAAGTAAAGAAAGCCCAAGAGAGCCTGCAGGATCGCCTGGCCCAGGTGATCGAACTGCTGCAGCGCCAGCGGGTGGTCGAGGACCTGACGCACCGTCAGGAAGGTCACCACCACGACCTGGTGGAAAATCTCGTCCACCGCCAGAACCTCGTCGAACTGCAGCGCAAGCTCGATGACCTGCACCCCGCCGACATTGCCTACATTCTCGAAGCGCTGCCGCTGGAAGATCGCCTGACGGTCTGGCAGTTGGTGCGCTCCGACCGTGACGGCGACATCCTCCTCGAAGTTTCCGACGCCGTCCGCCAGACCCTGATCGCCGACATGGACGATCACGAACTGCTGGCCGCCGCCAAGGAGATGGACGCCGATGAACTGGCCGACCTGGCGCCCGAGCTGCCACGTGACGTCGTTCATGAGCTGATGGAAAGCCTCGATGCCCAGCAGCGCGAACGCGTACGTTCGGCCCTGAGCTACGACGAGGAGCAGGTCGGTGCGTTGATGGACTTCGAGATGGTCACCATCCGCGAAGACGTCAGCCTTGAAGTGGTGCTGCGCTACCTGCGTCGGCTCAAGGAGCTGCCGGGGCACACCGACAAACTGTTCGTGGTGGATTACGACGGTAAGCTCAAGGGCGTCCTGCCGATCAAGCGGCTATTGGTCAACGACCCGGAAAAGAAGGTCGCGGAGGTCATGGCCAATGACCCTGTGGTCTTCCATCCCGAGGAAGATGCCTATGACGCCGCCCTGGCTTTCGAACGTTATGACCTGGTTTCCGCGCCGGTGGTGGATAAAGGCGAGCGGCTGATCGGCCGTCTGACCATCGATGAGATGGTCGACCTGATTCGTGAAGAGGGCGAGAGCGAAGTACTCAACATGGCCGGTCTGCGTGAGGAGGAAGACATCTTCGCGTCCGTCTGGCGTTCGCTGCGCAACCGCTGGGCCTGGCTGGCCATCAACCTGATCACGGCATTCGTGGCATCGCGGGTGATCGGGTTGTTCGAAGGCTCGATCGAAAAGCTCGTGGCGCTGGCGGCGTTGATGCCGATCGTTGCCGGTATCGGCGGTAACTCGGGTAACCAGACCATCACCATGATCGTGCGCGCGATGGCGCTCGACCAGGTTTCGCCGGGCAACACCAGCCGGCTGATGCGCAAGGAGCTGGCGGTTTCGCTGCTCAATGGCCTGATCTGGGGCGGGGTGATCGGTGTCGTGGCGTTCTGGCTGTACGGCAGTTGGTCACTGGGCCTGGTGATGACGGGGGCGATGACCTTGAACTTGCTCCTGGCCGCCTTGATGGGGGTGCTGATCCCGATGACCCTGGCGCGCCTGGGGCGCGATCCGGCCATGGGCTCCAGCGTGATGATCACCGCTGTGACCGACAGTGGCGGGTTCTTCATCTTCCTGGGTCTGGCGACGCTGTTCCTGCTGTAGGAGCGGCTTTAGCCGCGATGCGGACACTGCGGTGTGTGGCACCCGCTTTGCGGGTGATCGCGGCTGAAGCCGCTCCTACAGAGGCCGCGTCAAATCAATGGGGCATGGATTGTTCCGCACACAAAAAAGCCAGCTTGCGCTGGCTTTTTTGTGTGCGGCTGGAAGATCGCTATCAGGACGCGTCGGCGGCCATTTCCACATCGTGAGCGATGAGGGCGACCAGCGCGTTTTGCTGGCGGTGAGAAAGCTGGCGGAAGCGCTGCAGCAGTTCGCGTTCGTGCAGGCTGAGCTCTGGGCTGTCCAGGCGCATGCTCAGCTCGTCACCCAGCGCACCTTCCTGGATAAGGCTCTGCTCCAGGCGTGCGATGATTTCGGAGTTCATGCTGCGGTGGTGGTTGCGCGCTACCTCGGCAATGCGCTCACGCATACCGTCTGGCAGGCGGACGACGAACTTGTCAGCGGTGCGGCTCGAATAGATAGCCTGTTTCATTGGGCGCATATAAATTGACCGGTTGTTCTGGTTCAGGGGAAGCGGTTCTCAAATTGGCCGCACGGTGGAAGTACGACCGCGGCGACGACAAAATGTTCAACCGTGATGTGATTTTGGGTCTTCATCTTGCCTCATGGTCGCCGTTTCCTTGGCGTCAATTCTGTGACAAATAGTGATCCGGATAAAGGCTTTTTGCCAGTACCAATTATCAGAAATGAGCACTGGTTTGAAAAGTTTCACATTTATCGAATCGCCAAGGTGTCAGACCTTTGTCGTCAAAATCTGGTAAATGGCGACAAAGGTCAGGGAAAAAACCTAGAATGCACGGGTTCCCCTCACATTGAGCATAGTGGCTATGCAATATGACGCAAGCGGCACGCCATCCTCAAGGGGGCGTTTGATCTTCCTGATAGGACCGTCCGGCTCCGGGAAAGATTCCCTGATCGATGCCGCGCGCGAGCAACTGCTTACGCAAGGTGTTGAAATTGCCCGGCGTGTGATAACCCGCTCGGCCGAGGCGAAAGGTGAGGCCGCTGTCGGTGTCAGCGCTGAGCGCTTTGAAACGATGCGCCAGTCCGGTGAATTTGCCCTGTCGTGGCAGGCCAATGGGCTTTCCTATGGCATTCCGATCCAGGTGGATGACTGGCTTGACCAGGGGCTGTCGGTGCTGGTCAATGGCTCGCGAGGTTATCTGGCGCGAGCACGTGAGCGTTATCCCGACTTGCTGGCGGTGGGGCTGGCTGTTTCGCCGCAGGTGCTGCGTGAGCGACTCCTGGCTCGTGGCCGGGAAAGCCACGAGGAAGTCGAGCAGCGGTTGGCGCGCAGCGCGGGTATGCAGGCTTATGATGCTTCAGTCCATGTGCTGGACAATTCGACTTCATTATCCAATGCAGTCGAAGCCTTGCTGAGGTTGCTGGGTGAGCATGGCGCGCTTGGCCCATCACCTGAGAATAATCCGACGTGCAAATTGCCCGATTGAGGCATGACAAATGGCTACATGCTGGTTAACATGCTCGCCGTCTCTGCCGCGCAGCGTTCGTTGCCGGCTTCAGGGTCTCAGTAGCTCAATTGGATAGAGCATCCCCCTCCTAAGGGGAAGGTTGCAGGTTCAAATCCTGCCTGGGACACCATCCGCTCCATTCATATCTCTCCAGCGATACAACCGACCCCTGGCCGTTTGAGCCATGGTGCGGAGTCGGCTGCCGTCGGGTTTCAGCGATACACGGGATATGCCTCGCACAGCCGGTCCACCTGGCGGCACACCTCGCTGTGCACTTCGGTGTCGTCCGGCGCGTGCAGCAGGTCGGCGATCAGCTGTGCGAGTAACCTGGCCTGCTCCAGCCCCATGCCACGGGTAGTGATGGCCGGGGTACCGATGCGGATGCCGCTGGTGATCGTCGGGGCCTGTGGGTCATTGGGAATAGCGTTCTTGTTGAGGGTGATGCGCGCGCTTTCCAGCAGCGCTTCGGCGGCCTTGCCGTTGAGCCCCAGGGGCTGCAGGTCGACCAGGAACATGTGGCAGTCAGTGCCGCCGGAGACGATGCGCAGGCCACGTTCGGTGAGCACCTGGGCCATGCCCTTGGCATTCTCGATCACTTGCGCCTGATAGCGTCGGAAGTCCTCCGTGTCGGCTTCGTGGAAGGCCACGGCCTTGGCAGCGATCGCATGCATCAACGGGCCGCCCTGGTACATCGGGAAGATCGCCTTGTCGAGCGCGGCGGCATGCTCCTGGCGGGCCAGGATCAACCCGCCGCGCGGGCCACGCAGGGTCTTGTGGGTGGTGGAAGTGACGATGTCGGCGTAGGGCACTGGCGACGGGTAGAGCCCGGCAGCGATCAGGCCGGCGTAGTGAGCCATGTCGACCATCAGGTAGGCACCGACTTCATCGCACAGGGCGCGAAACCGAGCAAAGTCGATAGGTCGCGCATAGGCCGACGCCCCGGCGATGATCAACTTCGGGCGGTGCGTGCGGGCGAGGCGCTCGAGTTGTTCGTAGTCGAGGGTTTCGCTCTCGGGGTTGACGCCGTAGGTCACGGCGTTGAACCACTTGCCGGAGAAGTTCACCTTGGCCCCGTGGGTGAGGTGGCCGCCGTCGGCCAGGGCCATGCCGAGCAGGGTGTCTCCCGGTTGCAGCAGTGCCAGCATCGCCGCCTGGTTGGCCTGCGAGCCGGAATGGGGTTGGACGTTGGCGTATTCGGCGCCGAACAGCGCGCAGGCACGCTCGATGGCCAGCGACTCGATTTCGTCGACCACCTGGCAGCCGCCGTAGTACCGTCGGCCAGGGTAGCCTTCGGCATATTTGTTGGTCAGCACCGAGCCTTGGGCTTCCAGCACCGCGCGGCTCACGTAATTCTCCGAGGCGATCAGTTCGATATGGATTTCCTGGCGGAAGCGTTCGCGGGAAATCAGTCGGGCGATGTTGGCGTCACAGGTTTCCAGGTTCATGGCGTTCCCTTCAAGAGGCAATGGCGGTTGCCGGCGTCTGCCGGGCAGCCGCAGACGAGGCGGTATGGGTGGAGGGCAAGTAGATCGAGGTGTCCTTAAGGCCACTGCCGGTAATCAGCAGCACGGCGCTTTCGCGACTGTGCGGGTGTTGTTCGGCGTACTGCAGCAGGCCGGCGTAACTGCTGGCGGCGCCGGCCTCGGGAAAGATCCCGGTGCGAGCGGCCAGGCGCGAGGCGGCCTGGACGATGGCCGTGTCGTCGACACAGAGGAACTCGCCTTCGCTGTCGCGTACCGCACGCAATGCCTTGAGGCGATCGCGTGGGAAGGCCACGTTGATGCTGCTTGCCAGGCTTGTCGGGGCGCGTTTTTCAACTTGCTCGAGGGGAAGGCCGCTGGACCAGGCGCGGTACATGAAGTTGCTGTCCCGTGCCTGGACGCCCATCAGCCGTGGCATACGTTCGATCCAGCCTAGCTTGAGCAAGTCCTGGAAGCCTTTGTGCACCGCGCCGAGAATGCAGCCGTTGCCGACCGGCACGAAGACCAGGTCGGGTACTTGCCAGCCCAGCTGTTCGCAGATCTCGAAGGCGACGGTCTTCTTGCCTTCGGTCATGTACGAATTGATGCCGGTGGTGCGGTTGTACCAGCCATTGCTTTCGCAGGCGTTGCGGCATTGTTCGAAGGCTTCGTCGTAGGCGCCGTCGACCAGGATCACCTCGGCGCCATAGCCGATCATCTGCGCCAGTTTTTCCCGTGGGGTGGTGCGGGGGATGAAGATCACATTGCGCAGGCCGCGCTCGGCGCTCATGCCGGCGAGCGCGGAGGCGGCGTTGCCGGTGCTGGCTACCGCAACCGTACTGGCGCCGCTTTCCAGGGCCAGCGCCACCGCCAGGGCGCTGGCGCGGTCCTTCAGTGAACCGGTGGGCTGCCGGGATTCGTCCTTGACCCAGACTCTCATGCCGCTGTCGGTTTCGAGCAGGCCGGGGCGTTCGTACAGCGGTGTGCTGCCGACCAGCAGGCGTGGCACATAGCGCTCGCTGTCCAGCGGCAGCAGTGCGCGATAACGCCACATGCCC